>SYKU01000044.1 GCA_005808865.1 Acidobacteriota bacterium | reverse complement strand
GGCGAGGTCGCGGTCGCGTGGTTCGAGCGCCGTCACGTCACGGCCATCCACGCGCACGGCTCCGGACTCCGGCGCTTCGAGACCCGCGACAATGCGCAGCAAGGTGGATTTACCGCATCCCGACGGCCCCAACAGCACCACGAACTCACCCTGTTCGACGGCGAGCGAGACATGGTCCACGGCGGTGGTGGCGCCAAAGCGTTTTACGATATCTTCGAGAACCACGCTCATCGCTTTACCGCATCATCCCTTTACAGCGCCGAGCGAAAGGCCGCGTACCAGGTGCTTCTGCACCGCCGCCGCGAAGATCAGGACGGGAAGCATCGCCACCACGCCAGCGGCCGACATGGATCCCCACTCGATCTTGTACTGCGTGACGCGCGAGGCAATGCCGACCGGCAGCGTGATCGAGGCGGCCGTCTGCGAGAGGATAAGGGCGAACAGAAATTCGTTCCAGGCGACGATGAGACAGAACACAGCCGTCGCCGCAAGGCCGGGCCGCGAGAGCGGCAGCACGACCCGGAGTAGCGCGCCCAGGCGGGACTCGCCATCGACCATTGCGGCTTCCTCCAGTTCGCGGGGAATCTCGTCGAAGAACCCTCGCATCATCCACACCACGAAGGGGAGATTGAACGCTGTGTACACGAGGGCCAAACCCAGAAGCGAGTTTAGCAGACGCAATTCGCGCATCATCAGAAACAGAGGCACGATGGTCACGATTGGCGGCAGCATCCGGGTGGACAGAATCCAGAAACCGACCCGTTCACCGAGCGAGCCTGGCCAGTGCAGCCGAGCTAATCCGTACGCGGCAGGCACGCCGAGGAGAAGCGCCGCCAGCGTCGAACCGCCGGCGATGACGGCCGAGTTGGCCATTTCGCGCCCGAAAGAACGCACGAAAAAGGCGTCGTGAAAATGTTCCCAGGTTGGTGCGAAATCAAACCACAGCGGCGGGGAGGCGAACTGATCGATTTCTCGCTTAAGGGCGATTGTGACCATCCAATAGATCGGAGCCCAGGAGACCGCAAGCGCGGCGCAGGCAACGAAGTACTTAGCCGCGGCCTTCAATGCGGGATCTCCGGATCGTGCATATACACCAGACGCCAGATTACCGCAGACCAGACCCGTCAGGCTGGACACGGAAACTTCGCGGACCGGGTGCGCCAGCGAATCGCCCTTCGCCTTCCGCGTTCAGACGCGCACGTATGGCCACGAACGGGGCAGTCCGCGGAACGGCACCACAGTGCCTGACGAGACTTAGTGCCGTTCAGCGGACGTCTCGCGACCTGATGCTCTCGACGGCACCCGCGGCCGCTTTGGAAAGATCCACTCCAGGCATCATTCCGAAACCCCGGCCAGTCATCGAAAGCTGCTCGCTGTTCTCCGCAATCTTCCGGAGCGCGGCTACGTCCGACGAATCGCCGAGGTCGGCGAGCACTCGAATCGCGTCCAGACGCCCGGTGGCGTCGCCACTCCCGAGCAACTGGCGCGCGACAGGAAGCACGGCTGGATCCTTGAATTGGGCGGCACGGCGCAGCGCCATCGCGCCTACCATTCCGCCGGCTCTCGCCAGGTCGACCAGGTAAGGAACCACAGCGGGGATCTGATACTCCGCCAGTCCCTGCAGCGCGCTCGTCGCCACCATGACGTTAGGATCGCGTGCCGCCTTCGAGAGAGCGTCCAGCATTTCCGGCCGCCCGAACGTCCCGAGTTCGCGAGCGGCAAGGGCGCGAACGTCGGGATTCTCGCCGGCGAGCGCGTCCTTCAATTCGGTAAGCGCTCCGGCTTCCCGCAGGTTCCGGCCGGCGCACGTACGAAGGCTGTCCACTTCCAGGACCTTTCGCATGGCCGCAACAGCCGCGGGCGATTTATCGCCGCGCAACTCGAAGCAGGCATCCGCGCGCCGGGAAACGTTTCCTTTGGTATCGAGCAGCCGTGTAATGGCGTCATTCGCCGAAACCGGCGCGCACAACAAGACAACACAGATTGCTGTTCTCATAACGCAAGTTCCTTCAATGCCGACTCCGCGCGCGCCGCTTGCCGGAGATCGAACTTCGGATTCAGCGCCAGAGCGCGTTCAAGATGCTTTTTCGCTTCGTCCTTTTTCCCTAACGCAGCGGCAATCATGCCGGCATGGTAGTGAAAGGACGGCTCGGGCGTTCCCAGCTTCAAGGCTATGGCCGACGCCTTCCACGCCTCCTCAAATTTCCTGTTCTTGTACAGCGCCCACGCCAACGCGTCGTGAGTGTAAACATCCTGCCGAATGGCGAGTTCAGCTTGCGCGAGCTCAAGCGCACGCTCCAGATTACGGTCGAAATCGGCGTATACGAGCGCGAGATTCCGATTCGCCTTCTCGCCTGCCGCGCGACCCATCTTGTCGACGATATCGATCATGCCCGCCTGCGTCCGCGCTTCGTCCTTCTTTCCCGTGCGCTCGTAAAGATCCTGTAAGGCCGCGGCGTATTCCACGAGCGGCACGGAGGCTTGCGCCCGTTTCACGCTATCGATGGCGGCCGTCAATTTTCCTTGACCCATTTCAACCCGGCCGATGCCGAAGTGCGCGGGATGGTATCCGGGGAAGACGACCAGGGCCGTACGATACGCACGGTCCGCCTCGTCGAGCCTGCCTCCCTTGAAGAACAAATTCCCGAGTTCCACGAGGCACCATGCGGTGCTTTCGCTCGATCCGCTGCCGGCGCCGACGGCGAGTTTCATCACTTGAAGCGCTCCCTGGGTGTCTCCGGCCACGAAGCGATACCAGGCCGCCCGGTTGTAGCTCGAAAGATCCGGCTTGATCGAGACCATCTTCTGATAGGAGACCGCAGCCTCTTCGTACTGGCCGAGCTCCATAAGGGCATCGCCCAAAGTCCCCCAATTCCAGGAATCGTCCGGCGCGATCTTGGTCATCTCGCGCGAAAACGCGGCCACTTTGGCGAAGTTGTGCCGCTCGAGTTCGATAACGCTCCGGAGACGAAGCGCTTCGTAGTTGCTCCCCTCCTCGCCCAACACTTCCTGGACGATGCGGGCAGCCCGCTCAAGGTAGCTGAAGTCCGTGGTCTCGCGCACTTTCTGGATATACGCGGACGCCAACAGATTTCTGTAGTGCCTGTTATTTTCGTTGGTTTCGGCGAGCGTCTGATACATCGTAATGCGATCGTCCGTCTTCATTCGTTCGACGTTGTTGACGATCGCGCGGTCCTTGAGGGCGCTCAGAATGGTCTCGGAAGAAGACTGCGCCCCGAGTGCGGCGGCAAGAAAGAAGATCGCGAAGGAAGGTTTCATAACACCTGGTTTCATTACGCTCATTGAAGACTAACCCGGAGAGGCCAAGCGAACCCGGCCCCTCCGAAATTGTTGCACCGTGCTACTGCGTGGCCTTGCCGCGGCCGTTGGTTCCTTCCTGCTGGCTATGAGAGTAGCCCGCGTGGGGAGGAGCGTGGTACGGGAAACGGCTCAGGTACGGCAGATCGTTGGAGTTGACGCCGTCGCCAAGCTGGGTATTGGGCGGGTTCCCGAAGCCAGGGACGAGGACGCCCGCCACGGCGCGCAGACCGATGTCCACCACGTCGTCGCCGATGCGGCGTCCATTCGGCCATCCGGCGTTGTCGCCCGCAACCGGTCCAAGACGGCTGAAGCCGGCATCGGAGGGGGCCTTCGCGGCCACGGACAGGTCCAGCCGCGTAATGTCTGGAATGAACACGCCCATCAAATCCGCGCGCGGCGCGGGCGCAACGTTCAGGCCGAGGCCCTTAAGCACCTGCGCGATGAATGGGTCGGCGATGAGACCGCGGAACTGCGCGTCGTTCACCGGATCGTTGCGGTTCCAGCGATCTTTCATGGGCAGCGGGATCATCAGTTCGACAGTCAGAGGGTTACCAACGCGGTCAACCTGCTGGTACTCGCCGATGTTCAGCGGATCGTCCGTGCCGCGCCGGATGGTGACCTGCTGGCGGAGCGAGGCGGCCCATGCGCCAACCAGGCGCGCGGGGTCGCTGGAATTAGCCGGAGCCGCGCCCGTGGAAGTGATCGCGGCAATCGGCATTTCGATGGCGATCAGGCTGAGGTTGTAGCCGGCAAAGCCGTCGACCGCCCTCGGAAAAGCCGCCCCTGGGCTGGCATCGTCGGCGCCTGCAAGCACGGGAGCCGGAGCGCGGAAGTTCAGAAAATCGAACGTCGCGGCGCTATCGAAATAGAAGGCGTCGTCGCGAGGGCCGGCGAAGACTCTCCATCCATTCGACAGTTCAAAAACCGATTTCGAACCCAGCCGTTCTTCGTAATTCGGAGTCCCTTTCGGACCCTGATTGGGAGGGGCCACGGACAGGACATGCCCGTTCCGGTCCCGTTCGTAGACGGTGGATGTGCCGGTTCGCAGGTTTCGGACGACAATGGTGTACGTCTGCTTCAGGAAAATGCCGTCACTATCGATGTTGTCAATAAGCCCGAAATACGACACGAAAGGCGCGTTCGGGTTCAGGGCCGTCTTAAAGACAAAATCGATCTGGATGTCCGGGTTTCCATCGAGTCCTCTGGAATTGTTGACGTTGAAGCGGTACAGGACGCTATCGGAGAACTTGTAGTAAGAGGGTCCGTTCTGGGGGTTCTGAAACCCCTGAGCGCTCATGCTCATGACTACACGGTCCGTGCGGCCGGATTCCCAGCTCCGGAAAAAGTAGAAGTCGTTTAGGTTGGCGGTCTGGTCCTCGAGCAGCAAGGGTCCATTGCGGTGGCTGGCGGCGAATCCGCCCGTGGCCACAAGCAATGCGCAGATGCCCGTTCGTAAAGTGTCGGTAAACATCGTTGCTCCTTTGGTGTGAATCTACCACCTGGAACTACGAGGAAAGCGGTAGAAGTGGATTTGCGGTAGAAGTGGATTTATGGAAGCGCGGAACGGGCGCGTCAGATTCGAGCGGTCAAGAGGATGTCGCGCGCCCAACCGTTTTCGAGGCACCTGATCACTGCCCGCCAGGAGGACAGGCGGAGTCATGCCGTGGAGACAGACTCCGGACGCTTCGAAGGCAGTCACCGCGTTGTGTATTGTGAGGACCGCGAAGGTACCCAGGGCCGCCAGCTTCTTCCTGATCATGACGCTCAACACGTCGCGGAAGGCAAATACTCCCGTCATCGACTCGAGCGCCGTGAGGAGAGTGAGAAAGCATAGAAAGCGGCTGAGCACGCAGGGGCCGGCGATGGGGGCGAAAAGACGACAGCGCTGCGAACGATCGCCGTCCCGAGTCCCGGCACCGAGTGGCACCGGAAAAGCGAGCCTCCGTCTCGCGCAGGTTTCGACAGAGAACGCGATTGGAATCATGGCGCGGGGACTCTCCGCGGAATCGGGCGGGCCGGGCGGACGAGCGGAAAAGCGGTCCGTAAGGTTTGACGGGTCAGAGGTTTGCATAGAGGGTGACGCAGAAATTCTATTTTCGTGTTTCGCGCGGCGCAGGGACTGGGGGTGGCTGGTTGCGGTTGACATGAGGCGGAAATCGCGGACGGTTCTCATCTGGAGTTTACCGGGTGGATGCACGGGCGGGCCGGGAGCCAGAGCGGGAGAGCGATCCGTAAGGTTTGACGGGTCAGAGGATTGCGTAGGGGGTGACGCAGGAATTCTATTTTCGTTTTTCGCGCGGCGCAGGGATTGGGCGTTGCTGGCTGGGGTTGACATGGGGCGGAAATCGCGGACGCTTCCGAATTGGAGTTTACCGCGTGGGTGCACGGGCAGGCCGGGAGTCAGAGCGGGAGAGCGATCCGTAAGGCCCGATGGGTCAGAGGATTGAAAAGGGGGTGACGCAGGAATTCTATTTTCGTTTTTCGCACGGCGCAGGGATTGGGGGTGGCTGGCTGGGGTTGACATGATGCGGAAATCGCGGACGGTTCTGATTTGGAGTTTACCGGGTGGATGCACGGGCGGGCCGGGAGTCAGAGCGGGAGAGCGATCCGTAAGGTTTGATGGGTCAGAGGTTTGCAAAGGGGGTGGCGCAGAAATTCGATTTTCGTTTTTCGCGCGGCGCAGGGACTGGGGGGGCTGGTTGGGGTTGACATGATGCGGAAATCGCGAACGCCTCCGAATTGGAGTTTACCGCGTGGGCGCACAGGCGCAGGATGCGGTTGGCTCGAATTTGCCGTTAAGTTGTTGATAATGAGGACCGCAGTTTTCCTTGGAAGTTGGTGATCGCCATGACCCCAGTGGCGGTCTAATGAAAGCGTGTATGCCGGAAACGATTCCCTGAAACGTTTCGCCGCCCCCGATGGCGTGTTTCACCATCGCGTCCCCAGCCTGGGCGTGTTTCGAACTTTCACAGCCTGTCCAACGCTTGCGCTCAGATCCATGTTCTGGCAGATTCAACAACTTGCGAGTGCGTGCCGTTTTCGCTTAGCGTGAACGCAGGCAGTTGGCCAGGCCGCCTACGAGGCGCCGACGCGGCTCTGGTGATGGCTTCGCCGGTGTTGCGCCGGCGTCTGCCCGAGGTAGCTAAGTCTATGCCCGATCTGACGATTACTCGCCGGATGCTGCTTGCGGCCGTAGCGGCAATGAGAGCGCACGCAGCGCCGGCCTTGATTCGACTCGAGTTCAGCAATTACGGGATCCAGAATCTCGAGGTGGACCCGCTGATTGCTCGTCGCAGCGTCATCCCAGTTTCGCTGCACCAACGCGATTGTCATTTGTGAGCCCGTCAATACGACGCCGGCGAAAGCAACCACTGCTCCGAGATGCCGACTCAGAAATGCGCTCTCGCTTTTCGCCTTCTGCTTCTCGAACGCAAGCCTCTCTTGTTGCAACCGGAGCTTTGCGAAATCGAGCGCCGCGCCGGTACGCGGCGGCTGATCGGCCGCCGCCAACACAGTGAGTACATACTGCACAATCAAATCCTGTCGATCGGGCGCGAGCTGGGAGACCCTTTCGAGCAAGGTGTTGAGATGTTCGGTCAATGGTACACGATCCATAGAATACCAGCGCAGCCTGTTGCAAGCTGCAGGCGACCAAACTGTGTTACCCCACGATTTGCGGTCCGATGCAAGTCTTAGTCTGATCCAACACAGGATGGGCCTGAAGGAAGACCGGTTTCCAACACAGGATGGGCCTGAAGGGGAGGTTGACCGCATGCTGGGGTGTGATCGTCAAAATGCAGGATGCCGAGAAGTTGAGCCTGGAGCAAATCCTGGCGTTGATAGAGGCGACCCAGGAAGTCCGCTTCGCAGGCAAAGATCGGGCGGAGATGTACAGGTGGATCAGCCGGACGCTACGGCAGCAGCAGTACCGGGAGCAAGGCAAGCGAACACGAGGCTTGCTGCGGCGGTACGTGGGGAAGAGCAGACCAAATCGCGGGCGCGAAAGTGCAACGACAACGGGTTGGTGGAGTCGAAAAACGGAGCGGTGATCCGGAAGCACATGGGGTATGGGTACATCGCGGCACGGCACGCGGAGGAGATCGACGGGTTCTACCAGAGGCACTTGAATCGGTACTTGAACTTTTACCGGCCGAGCGGGCAACGGGAACGGAGGGTGGATGCGAAGGGGAAAGAGAGGTTTGTGTACAAGCGCTACAGGACGCCGTGGGAGGTAGTGCGCGAACTGGAGAAGGCGTTGCCGGAAGGTGAGACGTATCTGAAGGCGGGACTGAGCGTTGCGGTGTTGGATCGAGTGGCGGCGTCGCAGAGCGACGACGACTTGGTGAAAAGATGGAAGCAGCCAAAGGGAAGCTGTTGGAAGGGATCTGGAAGAAGCGGAGCGCATGAAATGAAACCTCAATGGGCCGGATGTCAGGATGTGCCTCCCGTTGGTCGGGTACGCCAGGATAAGCCTGGCTGATCTTGTGAATTGAAAGGAGTTCACCGTGTAAATTGCCTGTTCAGCACGTAGCCGAGCGAGCGTGGGCCCCAGTAATGGAGTTGGCGGACTCGCGAGGCG
>SYKU01000043.1 GCA_005808865.1 Acidobacteriota bacterium | reverse complement strand
GATGTTCGTGACTTACTAAAAAGAGACGATCAGAGCAGCTTCAGCCCAGTCAATCGGCACCCGCGCCACCGCTCACCATACCGGTGCGCCGAGTCGCGTTCCCATGCATAATCCAGGTCCAACATTACTATAACGGCCATCGAACGTACGCCGGGCTGGAAGGCGTTTGCCGGAGCCGCGGGATGACGGATCTGCATCAGCAATCGATTTCAACTCTTACCGATGGGGGAAGCATTGCCGCGGGCTGTACCACACTCCAGTCGCCGCTTGATCTATGAATTCGCCAGGGACTGCTTCAGTAAGTCAAAAGCCAGCCTGTCAGGCGGCCTTTTCCAACAAGCGCCGCAGGTTGGCGATATTGATCCGCATCGCCTCCAGCCGCGATCCGCTGGCGGGGCGGAAATGCGTCGACACCGACAGGTACACGTCAGACCGGTTCTCACGCAGTTTGCGGAAGATCGTCGCGTAGTCGACGTCGCCTTCGCCGAGCGGCTTGTAGTCGAATTTCAAGTTCGCGCCATCGACCACATGCAGATCCTTCAAGTGCAGTCCGTGCAGGTACGGCCGGATGTTTGCAAAACCCGAAGTCGCCACGTCCGCCTCGCCGCTATTCCAGTTGTCCGCCGGCCCCCACATCACTTTCAACCGGCGCGAACCGGTCTTCTCCACGAGCCGCCGAAAATTTCCGGTGGTGTTTGTGTAGTTCCACGGCATCATCGCCAGCGCGACGTCCACGCCATGGCGCTCGGCGCGTTCGGCGACGATGCGGAAGGCCTTGACCCATTTCTCCTCGTCGACCGGCGCGATGATTCCGCCGCGCGTGGCCCAGCGCATGGGCCAAGTCGGCTTGCCCGCCGTGTACTCGCCCGGCCATGCAAACGTGAACGCGCCCACTGCGGGAAGCTTGTGGCGCGCGGCGATCTCCATCGACCTGGTCAGATCGCCCAGTTCCTTACGGAAGGCCGGTTGGTCCGGCAGCGTCTTCAGGTCCAGTTCCTCGAGATGGATGCCCTTGAACGGGTTCCCCGCGTTGAGGACAAAGATCTCCATACCGCGGCGTGTCACACGTTCCACCATCCGGTCGGCTTCGGCTTCTGTCATCGCCGCGATCTCGCGCTCGCCCTTGAGCGAGTTGAACCAGACGTATTTGACGCCCAACTCACGGGCTTGGTCGAGCGAGTCGTCGAAGGGAAGGTCGAGTTCGCCCAGGTACATCCCGATCTTCCATGGATGCGAAGTTTGTCCAGCCGCGTTTGCCGCGGCTGCGCTGGCCAGAGCGGCTCCCGCGAGGAACTGTCTGCGATTCATGCGTCGTCTCCTTAGACCGGATCCGGCATCGTCCACGGAGCGCGGTACTGTTTCGTCAGCAGCGCATCCGCTTCGGAGTCCTTGATGAACTTCTCGGTTCCCGGGTCGAAATGCAGCACGCGGCCGGTGCGATGGCTGATCTCACCGAGGTGTACCAGACCGCAGCTCAGGTGCGCCACCTCCATGTTCGCGACGGGCTCCTTGCGGGTTCTGACGCAATCGAGGAACTCGTAGAGGTGAGCCGGGTGGCCACTGCCGCCGCGCATCGATGGCCCTTTCTCCTCCTTCGCGCCAAGGTAGACCTGAAAGAGGCCGCGCCGCGAGAACACCATGTAGCCCTCGGTGCCGTAGAAGGCGTTCGAGCTATCGAAACCGAACGTGCCGTACGGAGTGAACCCGCGCTCCTCGTAGTAGAGCACCCGCCCATCCTCATACTGGTAGGCCACCGTCATGTTGTCGGGATAATCACGCTCGCCAGTCAGGGTCCGATCGGTGCTGCTGCCGTGCGCGACGATACGAACCGGATGGGTGGTGACGCCCAAGCCCCAACGGGCCATGTCCAGATCGTGAACGCCGTCACCGCCGATGTTGCCGTTTCCGAATTCGCGATACCAGTTCCAGTTGCCGTGAAACTTGTTGGAGTTGAAAAGGCGGCTGGCGGCCGGACCCAGCCACATGTCGTAGTTCACGCCCGGGGGCGCTGCCTCGCTCGCGACAGGAGCCCGAAACTTGTTTCGCTGGCAATTGAAAGCCTTCGACATCCGCACCTCGCCGATGATCCCGGACTTCAATAATTCTCCCGCCTTGGCCGTCACCTCGCTCGAGCGCATCTGCGTGCCATGCTGCACGATGCGCTTGTACTTGCGCGCGGCATCGATAAGCAGCCGGCCTTCGCGAAACACGTGGCTACCCGGCTTTTCGAGGTAGACATCTTTGCCCGCCTGCATCGCGCGGATCGCCATCGGAGCGTGCCAGTGATGCGGTGTCGCGATCACCACGGCCTGGATGGACTTGTCCTCCAGCACGCGGCGGAAATCGGCTTCGAGCGCAGGTGTACGGCCGGTTTCCTTCCGCACGGTTTGGCCCGCTCGCTCGGCCACGGATTGATCGATGTCGCAGATCGTCGCAATCCGCGCATCCGGCCGCTTGACCAGATTGCGTATGTGACCATGACCCATACCGTTGGCGCCGATCACGGCTATTGTCACGGTGCTGGAAGGAGCGGCGTTCGCCGCCGCGAGTGCGGCGGTGGAGGCGGACAGGAAGTATCTGCGTTGCATTCCGGTTTTTGCACCATACCACACGAAGTCGGATCCGAATTAGCCTTCCTGAATCGTGCGCCTTGCCGGATCGAACTTCATCCGCTTTCCCGCCCACAGAGAATCCGTCGCCATGATGCAAGCCACGGAGTGGCCGTAGCCCGCATCGGCGTTGCAGTACAGTCCCGCCGAATCGCGCCGGCGCACGCAGTCGAGCCAGTTGGCCATGTGATGGACAACGCCGGGCTCGTCCGGGATTTCCTCGTCTTTGGCGGCATCCGCGGACTTCACGCCCGCGCCGGTGATCCGCCAGACGTCTTCGACCAAAGCCGCGCCGCGCGATCCGATGATCCGTGTCGCCTTGCCTGTCGCGTTGGCCAGGCATGTCGCGTAGGTGGCCATGAACCGCCGTCCGCCGAATCCGTATTGCAGCACGACTTCGATCGTGTCCGGATTTTCGCGATAGTCCTTCGAGATCGCGTTTAAGCCCTCAGTGTAGGCGTGCATCGGATACGGTTCGCCGGTGAGCATGTGAACCACGTCGATGCCATGCGTCATCCACTGGTCGATGATGCCGCTCGAGAATTCGCGGAACAGGCGGAACGTCCGGTACATGCGCGGATCGAAGGGGCGGTCCGCCTTGCTGCCCAGGAACTCCTTCCAGTTGACGTCGGACTCTTTGAGCGAGTTCAACTCGGCGTCCTTGCGTGCCCACCGGAATGGAGCATATTCGTTCCAGATCACGTCGGCCCTCAGAACCTGCCCGATACGCCCCTCGGCGATCATGCGCATCGCGGCGCGGTATTTCGGATAACTCCGCCGCTGCGTACCGATCTGCACGATCCGGCCCGAGCGCTTGACGGCGTCCAGCGCGGCGTTGGCCTCGCTCAGCACGTTCCCCATCGGCTTTTCGCAATAGACGTCGAGCCCCGCTTCCACCGCGGCCTTCAACATCTTCGCGTGCAGGTGATCCGGGGTGGCAATGATCACCGCGTCCAGTTCCTTAGCCGCCAGCATGTCATCGTACTTCGAGTAGATGCGCGGCTCGGTGCCATAGCTCTCGCGGAGCAGTTTCGCGGCCGCGTCGCGCCGCTGATTCCAGATATCGCAAGCGGCCACGACGCGCGCGCTGAACTTGCCGCCGTACTCGATACACTCCTTCATGACCTCGGTGCCGCGGCCTCCAGGGCCGACGATTCCGACGCGCAACAGATCATTGGCGCTCCGCGTTTGGGCGAAAGCGGGCGCTGCCGCGGCGGCTGACGATACGAGGAAGTGACGGCGCTTCATGCGCTCTACTATACAATAACCGGGCTTGTCGGGCTTCCGTGACTCCGGCATTCGGTGCCCTGGGTGTAGAATTCAAGAAGCAATCGTTGGAACATGCCAGATAAAGTCACTCGCCGCGCTTTACTCGTGGCCCCGGCGGCATCGCTGCTGATGGGAGCCGGGAGGATGAAGATGTCTCTGTCGGTCCGCGTGGCGGAAGAGTTCAGCAACAAGGAAAAGACCACGCGGACGATCGGCGAGTTGATCGCCTTGGCAAAGTCGTGCGGCTACGAAGCGTTATGCATGCGGGCATCGCAGGCCGGTATCCACACGGCTGCCGATCGGGTCCGGGAGATCGCAGCCACGATCAAGGCAGCAGGTCTGGCGGTCTCGATGGTTACGGGCGATTTCGCCGTTCCCGCCAACAACGAGCAGGGACCTCAGTGCCTGCGGCGGATCGCGCCCTACCTCGATCTGGCGGAAAAGTTCGGCGCGAATCTGATTCGAGTCTGCATGAAGAACGACGGCGACATCGAATGGGCGAGACGCGCCGCCGATGAGGCGCGCGAGAGGCGAATCCGGCTGGCGCACCAGTCTCACTGTTCGAGCCTGTTCGAGACGGTTGACGGTTCGGAGAGGGTTCTGAAGGCGATCGGACGCCCGAACTTCGGGTTGATCTACGAGCCGGCCAACTGGATGATCGCTGGCCAGCCGTACGGCCGCGCCACGGTGGAACGCCTGCGGCCCTACATTTTCAATTTCTACATCCAGAATCACCGGCTGAATCCGGCGGGAAAGGCGTCGCTCGACACGTGGACGAAGGGCCGTGTGACTCTGGATCATACCGGGGTGTGGGAAGAGGGCGGAGTGAACTCCGAAGACGTATTCTCGGGGTTGCACGCGATCGGATATAGCGGGTACGTCACCGTGCACCAGGCATTCGGCGACGTGATGCCGGTGGAAGAGGCCGTGCGGAAGAGCTACGGATTCCTGAAACCACTCACAGTTGGAAAGCGGTAGGGTGGCTGGATACGGCTGTGAGGTCCTGGAGATTGGCGGCCGGAAGCATGTGTTCATCGACTGGCGCTCCATCACCGGCGGCAAGCCCCGTTCGGCTTTGAGGAATTGACCGAATCTCCCGGCGGAGGCCGTAGCGAAGAACCTTTGTCTGCGCGCGGACCTCCTTTCTGGCTGGAGAAGCGGCCCGCCGGCCTGTGCGCTTCGGACAAACCGCGGCTAGTATACTGGGCGAGAGATGAAACGACGAACCCTGTTCGCAGCACCCGCGGCAGCGCTGGCGGCCGCCCGGCCGCGCCGGCCCGTTCGAATGCACGTGGGCACGCAAGGCGTGCCGCTGACGAGCGAATCGCTCGAATACTTGAAGCGCCACGCCGTGGACCACATCGCGGGCTGGCCTGCTCAGTGGTCCGAGGCGACGCTGGTCAGCGACCTCGGGCGTGCCAAGGAATTCTGCGCGAAGTTCGGGATCAGCCTCGACGTCGCCGAGCAGCCACGCCTGCACCAGGCCCCGGTCAGTGCCATCGCGCTCGGCAAGAGCCCCGAACGCGACCGCGAGATCGACTACATCCACAAGGTCATCCAGGCATGCGCCAGGAATGAGATCCCGAGTTTCAAGTACATCATCCGGATTCTCTTCGAGGTGCGCACGGAGCCCACGCCCGGCCGCGGCGGCGCCCTCTACAGCACTTGGCGCTGGAAGGACGTGAAGGACAACGACAAGCTGACCGAGGCGGGCCGCGTCAACGCGGACATGTATTGGGATCGCCTTACCTACTTCCTCGACCGGGTGATCCCGGTGTGCAACGAATACCGGATCCGCGCACAAGGGCATCCGCACGATCCGGGTGTGCCACCGCAAGGTTACCGCGGGGTGGACCGCGTCCTCGGGACGGTCGAGGGATTGAAGCGGTTCGTCTCGATCCAGGAGAGCCCCTATCACGGGCTCAACTTCTGCGTTGGCACCGTCGCCGAGATGCTCCAGAACCCGGCGCGGGAGATTCACGATGTGATACGCTACTTCGGCAAGCGGAAGAAGATTTTCAACGTACACTTTCGGAACATCGTTGGCGGACGCGATGATTTCCACGAAGTCTATCCCGACAACGGCGACATGAACATGATCGAAGTCGCAAGGACGCTGTGGGAGACCGGCTACCCGTACATGCTGATGCCCGACCACATGCCCCGGCATGCTGACGACCCTGGGTACCGGCAGGCGTTCGCGTTCGGCTACGGATACATCAAAGGCGTGATCCAGGCGCTCGAGGCCCTCGGTTAGCGTCAGCGCGTAACGCCGCACCGAGGGCCCACGACAGGATGTGTTGCATCTGCGTCCGGCCGGCGGAAATCTTCCCTGTCGGAGGCCGGGACCGCCGCCAACCTGCCTCAATTCGAAGAGTTGATCGATGAACTGATTCTGCTTGCGAATGTCGCTGCCGCCCACCAGACGCGCTTGCCCTTTGCCGGCCATGTGCATCGCTTCGTAGCCCTGGATTCGCCAGGGACAGGTTGAGCCGAACACATTCGGCACGGACGAGTTTCTGAAGTACGCGGAACGGACGGGGTCGAGCCATACACTTGCATCAGCGCCGGACTGGGCACCGTCGAGGAAGCGCGGCAGTGGGTGGAATACACAAACGAATCGCGCGACACATACCGGGCGCGCGAGCGCCGCAAGAATGGCCGCGATAAGCCCCACGCGGTGGAGTTTTCACAGTCCGTTCCTTGCCGATCCACAGCAGTCTGGTACAGCCCAGATCGATCTGATACACCAACGTCAGATATTTGTGCCCTTTAACCGCAGCGGGAAAATGGAAATCGCGGCTCAGATCGACAGCGTCGAGGGAAAGATCGCGAGCCTGGAAGTGTGGGAGATGAGCCATTCCGATTTGAAAGCCGTCCATACTTTTGGCGACGACCGTAAAGTGCGGCCAGTGGCCAGGAAAGCGCCCGCCTCCGCCAGCGCGAAGGGGATTTCGTACACGCTTCCCAAGCATTCGCTGACAATACTGAAAACTACGGTCTGATCGCAACTGTAAGGTTACGGCAGGACCGCTTCGGCGTTATGATTGTCGCGGGGAAGGCCCCGCGTGGCGCCGGTCGCTTATCAACGAGAGACTGACGCCACTTCGAGCGATCCATCGCTAAGCCGTATCGTCAGCATCCTGTCGCCGCTAACAACGCGCACGATGTCCGCCGCGGGAATCAGTTGGGGGAGCGATTGCATCCACGCGCCATGCTGAGCCAGATGGGCGATCCGGTCCCGCGGAGTCCCCAGCACAGCGGCGATTTTCTCAAAGCCATGCTGGGCTACCGTGTTCCCTTCGCGGTCGAACAGCAAGATTGCGAGAGGACTGAACACCTGTATCCACTCATCGAGCAGGAGCGTACGGCCCCGCGCGTCGACAAGGGCGAAACGAGGCCGGTACGAATGTGGCAGGGTCTTGCGCCAAAGAAGGTTGCGCCCGCCGGCCTGCACACGATTCAGTTCGGCGGTACACCCGCGAGTGCGCCAATGATCCAGGGTGCGGATCACCAGAACATACTCGCGCCCCGGCGAGAAAACTTCCTCCACCTCGGGCGGCAACTCCTTAGGATCGCCGGCCGCTCCGCAGGTAACGGCCAGCAGGCACCATGCACCAATCGCGGCCACGGAGTTCCGCCGTATGGAGCGCCGGCCTATGCACATCGGCGGCGCAACCACAGCATTCCGGCTCCAGCGAGCACAAAGAGGGCGGAGGCCGGCTCGGGCGTTACCACCACCTTTGGATCGCCCATCGCGGTGGCGCGCTCGGCGTTCGAAAGTTTGTCGAGTTTCGCTCCGTCAGGGTTGATGTCGCCGATCGCGCCGGGAATGGTGCGCCCGGCTCCCCGCATAAGGAAGTCGGCGGTACCGGCGTGATCGAGGCCCAGCGAATGTCCAATTTCGTGAGCGATTGTGTCCAATCGGCCCACTCCGGCGTTGAATGTAAAGACGTCATTGTCGATCGCGATCCGATTGCCGCTTATGGTGGCACATCCGAAAGCCGGCCCCATTCCTCCGCAGTCATTAATCGATGTCACGAACCACATGCTGATTACCAGCGCATTGGCGTCCGCCTGCTTGTTCGCACCGGTAAACAAAGCGTTCACACCGCCCACGCCGAGTACCAGATCGGCCGTACTATTAAGCGTGCGCCAAGGCAAAAAGCTGATATCGATGCCGGCCTGGGCCCATATCTTGTCCGTTTCCGCCTCGAACAAGGTCATCGCGTTATTGGCGCAATTGGCCCCGGCGTTGTCGCAGACCTGGATCGGGCGAACGGTGACGATGCCGCCACCCTGTAAAGCGGCAGCGCAAAGCGCCAGCGCGAAAATCGCACACATGAAACGAAAGCGTTTCTTCACAGGCACCTCCTGCCTTAGCCGGAATTTCCATTTTTTAACTTCCGGATGGATGTAAGTCTACACCCTACCCACGCTCCTGTCTATGGCGCGAATCCTGCCGCTTAAGATACGGCCAAAGGGCCATCGGTTGGGTCATTTAGGAACATGACCGAAAGCGCGAGTGTATCCGGGCCGTTCAGGCTCGGTTGCGCAATAACTCGCGATTGCCGTGAGAACAGGTGTCGCAATCGACCGGCTGATTCTTTCGAACCTACATTATCATGAATCTTTCTGGAGTAATCTGGAGTGACTTTGACGAGAGCGGGAAGGATTGGCCTGTGTCTATCTTTAGGAGCGGCCTTCTTGAATGCGGCAGACTTTGAACCGCTCTACCGCCAGGCGCTCGAACAGCGCGAGTTGAAGCTGGGCAAGTCCGCTGCAAAGACCCTCGAAAGTGCGCGGGACCTCGGCTTGTATCTTGCCGCGCGAGGCGAAGTCGCGCGCGCCGCTTCGTACTTGACTGCTGCGTTGGCGGCTTCGTCAACCTTGGATGCGGCCACTGTCCTCCACAACTGGGGCGTTGCCGTGGACGATCCGGCCGTTGCCGGGAAGCTGTATCGAAAGGCCCTGGAGATCCGCTTGAAGGGACTGCCCGCCGGGGACATCGATCTGGCAACTACCCGTTTGAATCTGGCGGAGTTGTTGATGCGGCGCGGGGATTCGAGCGCAGGGGCCTTGGCCTTTGCGGCACAGGGTGCCTTTGAGAAACTGCCGTTCGATATCAGGACAGGCGTGGCCTGCGGCCTGGTGGGCGCGGTTCTGGCTATTCGCGGCGATGTCGCGGGCGCGGAGCGGATGTTTCGCCGGTCTCTGACGATCGCCGAAAAATCGAATGGCGATATCGCCGGCGCGCTGGAAAATCTGGCGGACTTGCTGTCGCAGACTGGCAGGGAATCAGCGGCCCGGCCGTTGCTGGATCGGGCGGGTAGGATTCGTGCCGGGGCCCGCTAGTTTGTAGATGCCGATCCAATGGTTTGTGAAGCCGAGTTGCGGGGACGGCTTCACCACGGGCATGTGACATTCGAAGCAGGTCCTGTTTGAGACATTCCCTGTGTGTTTCGGGGATGCGTGACAATTTCCGCAGACCGCCACATCGGGCTTCTTGTCTTCATGCGGATCGTGGCAAGTCAGGCACGACGCTTTGCCTTTTTGGAAACATGCGCTCTGGCTGAAATAAACCGGCTGGTGGCGGACGTTCCACGGATTGCCGAAGTTGGTGGCGGCACCCTGCGCGGGCGGCATGCGATGGCATTCTCCGCACTCTTCGTTGAACTGCGCGGGTCTGTGAATGTTCGCGCGCGAAGGCTTTGCCGCGTGTTGCGATCCCGGCCCGTGGCAGGCTTCGCATCGAACACCTGGCTCGGAAGGTTGAATCGCGCGTCTTTCGTCGATGCGCAACTTGCCCGTTGAATGGCACTGAAAACAGCGCAGAATGTTGGCGTCCGGGGCAAAGGTCTGATACTTGACCCCGTCGGCGTTGCGATGTCCCGGCGTCAGGGAGAGTCCGCCTCTTGTGTAGAGCGAAAGGCCGTGTTCCAAGTAGGTATCTTCGTCGAGTTGGGAAACGTAAGTAATGGCCTGGACGCCTGATCCGAAGGCCCACCGCGCGCTGCTGCCCTTCGAAAGAGCACCGGCGTGATGGCTGCGAGATTGCTTGGCTGCGATCTGCATATGGCAAACAGCGCAGGACTTCGTCGAAACGAAATCCTGCGCCGCAAGAAATAGAACAAGGAGACTAGAAGGTAAAGCGGCCACTGTACTGGAACTGGCGTCCCAGGTATCCGGGGCGCTGCGCCGTGACCGTCCCAAAAGCCGAGGTTCCGAATGCCGTGCTCGGCAGGTCGCCGTTGAAGCTGTTCGACGCGTTGTAGCTTTCCATTCGCAGTTCGAACTTCAGTCTCTCTGTGATCGCGAAGTTCTTGGCCAGCGTCATGTCGATGTTCTTAAACACGGCGGACTTCACACCGCCATACTGCAGCGGATTCGTGCGCCGGGTAAACGCCGGAAGCCGCGAGAACTTCGATGGGTCAAACGCGAGGTCGCGAGTCGGATTTTCGATCGACGGATCTCCGTTGACGACCAGGCCACCGAAACGCAGATACTGACCGGAGTTGATCGAGAAGAGTCCGCTAAGCGACCAGCCTCCGAAGACGCCGTCGACAAACCGATTCGCGTTCGACATGAACTTCCGGCCCTTGCCGAAGGGCAGTTGGTAGATCGCCGCGCCCGTGAGACGTTGGCGTGGATTGACGGCGGGGAAGAAGTTCAACGTGTCGGTGAAGTTGTCCTGCTCGTCGTAGTATTCTTCGTTGCGTTCGCGATTGTAGTTGTAGCCGATGACCATATTGAAGCCGTCGGCGAATGGGCGCTGCACCTGAATCTGCACGGCTTGATAGCGGTTGTGGCCCTTGCCGACAAGGCGCTGTTGGATATCGCCATACTGCGGATACAGGCGCAGCAACTGCGAAACCGGCACATTCGCCTGGGTGCGAAGCTGTCCAGGCATCTGGGCGGCAGTCAACTTGTTGAAGAAAGGATTGGGAACGTTGGCTGCGGTTGCCGCACCCCTTTGGTAGCCGATGCGGGGATCGACCTGATTGAGATTGCGCGTCACCGGAGCGTTCCTTCCGAAGTTGGTGAAATAGGTCGCGTCCAACACTATTTTGCCGGGCAGCGCGCGCTGCAGGCTGAAGTTGATACGGTCGTTGACGCCGACCCGGAAGTCCTGGTTGTAGAAGATCGGAGATCCGCCGAGGTCGGTGTGGCGGCCGAACGACTTTTCGCTGACGGGCACAAGGCCGCCAGGGAAGGGGTTGCTTAGCCTCGACTGCGGAACTCCGGTGAGCAGCGGCAATCCGCGGGAGGTAGCTTCGAAGCCGGGGTAGAAGACGCTGCCGAGAATGTCGAGTCCGTCAGTGAGGGTCGAAGGAACGAGGTAGCGGGCGTAGCCAACGCGCAACGAAGACTTGTCGTTGAGCCTATAGGCGAGGCCTGCGCGCGGCATGAGCAGGAGCTTCTGTGCGTTCCAGGATCCGCGATTGTCGCTGTCCGTGAAGATCCACGCGCCGTTAAGGATCGGCGCTGTGGTGCGGAGAGCCGCCGCGGCAGCGGGGATGACAGGTGTGTTGGCGCCAGTAAGTTCTGGGATTGGCGACGTGAGATCGAGGAAACGCGAGAGGCGGTTCTGGGGGTCGATCATCGGCGACTCGTATTCATAGCGCAGGCCGAGGTTGACCGTAAGGCGCTGCGAGACCTTGATGTCGTCGTGGAAATACAGGCTGTAAAATGCATTGCGGTGCCGCTGAATTGGCAACGACTGGATCAGTGTGTTGTTATCCAAAGCGCCCGTCAGAAGGGTGGCCCAAGCATCGCCGCTGAGATTGAGATCGGGGTTGAGGAACGTGCTGGCGGTTTGTTCCGTGCGAATGTCGAAGGAAACAGGGCGCGGGCGAACTGCTTCGACGCGCTGGGATCGCCACTCGCCGCCGACCCTGAAGTAGTGCCGTCCGGCAGAGCGGGAGATCTTCGACTGCATGTTGTAAGTCTCCGGATCCTGATACCAGAAACCGGTGCGGCCGAGGTTGGTGGCGGAGGGTCCGCGGCGGACGGTGAAGCCGGGGTAGTAGAGCGCAGGATCGTTCTTAGAGTAAGCGGAATGCCAATCGCCGCCGAGTATTTCGGTCAGTGTCGCGGCGGAAATCTGCGACTTGGCGTCGGCGAAGGAATCGAAGATGCGGTTGTAGCCGCCGCGAATATTGAACACCGTGCTCGCGTTGATGGTGTAGACCAGGTCGCCGACGGTGGTCCAGGCGTGGCGCTCGGAACCGTTGGGCTGGAAGGCACGCGATCCGGCGTAGTTGTCCTGCGCGACGTAGGTCTTGAACATCGAGTAGCGGCCGAAGAACTTCAGCTTGTCGGAGATGTTCCAATCGGCGCGGTCTGAGAAGTTCCAATACTTGACGCGTTCGGCGAAACCGGTGCGATAGTTGTTCACGCCGTCCGAACCGGTTCCTGCGAGGTTCGGCTTCCAGATGTCGTTCATAACGCGACGGCCGACGGGATCCTGTTGATTAGCGGGGATGACGTTGCCGGGGTAAGGCTGGCGGGTCGCGGTTCCATCGGCGTTGAGCACGGTGGTGAAGGGATTGAAGATGGCGCGCAGACCGCCCCGGGCATTGAGCGATCGCGAGAAGTCGCCTGTGCGCTCCAGATCCGTGGGAAGGGTGAATGCGACGGAGCGGGGATCCTGACTCCTCCAGGCTTCGTAAGAAACGAAGTTGAAGACTTTGTTTTTGATTACCGGTGAGCCCACCGTTCCGCCGTAGATGTGATTGCGGGTGAGGTTCGCGCGGCGCGTGATCTGGTCGGCGACTGCGTTGATGGCAGGATTCCGGCCCAGGTAGTAGGCGGTTCCATGATACTCGTTCGTGCCCGACTTCATTTGCACCGCGATGATGCCACCGGCGGAGTGTCCGAACTCGGCATCAACAGCGTTCTGCTGGATGCTGACTTCCTGCACGGCGTCCATCGCGGGAGTGTAGGCGGACTTCTCAGACGCCATGTTGGGTGAACCGTCTACGACAATGTCATTTTTCGTGCTGGTGTTACCGCCGACGTCGATCTGCGTGGAAGCCCAGTGATGATAGGGGCTCTGTTCGCTGGTCGAACGCAGCACTGCGGCAGGGTTCAACTGCGCGAGCAGGAATGGATTGCGATTGATGATCGGCAGTTCGTTCGTCATCTTCTTGTCGATGGTGAGAGCGACGGTGGAACTATTGAACTGCACCGATACCGGAGCGCTTTCGATGGTGATGGATTCCGCGGATGCCCCGACCTCGAGGCGAGCATCCACTGTGACGTCCGCGCGGCTCTGCACCAGGATATTCTTCTGGATGAACTTGCGGAAGCCCTGGAATTCAACGGTTACGGTGTAGTCTCCGGCAACGACGAAGTCGAAGAGATACTGACCGGACTGGTTGGTTTGAGTGGTTGCCGTAACGTTGGTGGCCGTGTTGGCGAGTGTCACCTTGGCGCCCGCAACAGCGGCTTGAGAAGAATCGCTGACGAAGCCTTGCACCTTGGCGCGAACGTCTTGAGCATACACGGCGGTGTTGAGCAGCAGCAGCGCCGAAAGAAACCGCACAGAAATTTCATTCATGAAGCATCCCTTTAATTTAGTCTCATCTCGCAGAGACTAGATTGCCAAATGATACGTCATTCGCGCTACTTTTGCTACCGGACCGGGACCACGACACAGCAGGGAATGATGTCCGGACACATGCTGAAGCAGATGGCCGGAAGGTGGGGACGAAGGCGATGGATGTGTCGACATTCAGCTTTGGTTCACGAAGTTTTGTGTTCGTACAAGTTCAGCGGACGCATGGAGTTCAGCTACTTCCGCATTCCATAGCGCACTCGCGGGCCGTCTTCCCGCAGCCGGTTGAGTGTCCGATAAGGGGGCGGCGCGCTTCACGAGCGCATTCGTCGTGTCGCAGGAAGGGCAATTGCGGTGAACCGGTTCTGCCGATCCTGGGATCATGGTATTCCACGCGGGCTCTGGCGTTTCCGCCGAGTAGTCTCGCCAGGCGCACTTATGTCCGCCTGACGCCCGGATCGTCGGCTAACCGGAGGGATGTGTTGCAACGGCGGGACGGGCTCGACCGGCGATGTCAAAAGGGCGGCAGACCGAACCCGAGTTCATCCTGTGCGCGGTTCGTTGGTACCTGCGGTATTCGCTTTCCCTGCGCGATGTCGAGGAACTGTTTGGTGGAGCGCGGCTTGGAGGCCGGCCACACGACCATCTGGCGCCGGGTTCAGCGCTACGGTCCAGAACCGGACGAGCGGCTGCGCCGCCATCTCAAGCCAGCCAATAAATCGTGGGGGGCGATGTATCGAGCGATCGATTCCAGCGGCGCCACGATCGACTTCCTGTTGTCGGCGTTGCGCGATGCAGCAGCGGCCAGACGGCTCTTCCGCAAGGCGCTCAGTGACCTGTCCCATCGGTAACCGCGACTGATCAACACCGGCGAGGCAGTGATCTACAAATCGGCGATTCCGGGGTGAAAGAGGGCGGGACCCTGAGGAAGCGCTGCCGTCACCGGCCAGTGCAGAACTTAAATACTCTAGAATGAAGCCGACTTACCACTATTTTCTTGACGGAATAGTTGATGTACTATATCGGGAGCAGGGAAACCCTGGATGCAAATTCTGATTTACTTTAGCTGGGAGACTGATATTTATGTTTCGACTTCTGGCCATTCTCGCGCTACTTGCAGCAACGGCGTTCCCGCAAGGCGAACGCGCCACGATTACGGGAACCGTAACCGACACTTCGCAGGCAATTATTCCAGGGACTCGCGTGACCCTCAGGAACACGGGCACCAACATCGTCACTCTGGGCGTGTCGAATGCGGCCGGCATCTACGTTTTCCCGGCGCTGACTCCTGGATCCTACGACGTCACCTTCGAGAAAGACGGGTTCCGCACCCGCAAGGTTTCGGGCATTCCGCTCAGCACTTCGCTTACCGCGACCATCAACGCCGTAATGGAGGTGGGAACGGTCACCGAAGCTGTGCAGGTTCAGGCGTCCGCGGTGCAACTGGAAACGCAGACCTCCGGGTTGAGCGGAACCGTGGAGACGCGACGCGTCGTGGAACTGCCGCTGCTCGGACGCAACCCGCTGCAACTGGCTTCGCTTGCGCCCGGCGTGATCCCGACGTCGGCTCAAGGCGGCAACGGATCGGGAGCGATCGGAAGCGCCACGAACTCCCGCATTAGCGGCGGCTTGGCGATGCAGAACGCGGTGCTCATGGATGGAGGCGAGTCGCGCGGATTCACGAGCGGTGGACAGTCCTATTCGGTACCGCTTGAGTCCGTGGCGGAATTCAAGGTAGAGACGGCATCTTACTCGTCCGAATTCGGGCATTCCGGCGGCGGCGTTCGTCAATGTGTCAACGAAGAGCGGAACGAACAGTTACCACGGCGTGGTGTACGAGTTTCTGCGGAACGACCACCTCAACGCCAACAGTTGGACCAACAACCGGAACCGCGTAAGACGAGGCCTCTTCATCCGCAACGAGTTTGGCGCCGCGGTGGGCGGCCGGATCGTTCGCGACAGGACGTTTTTTTTCGTGAACTATGAGGGAATCCGCCAGGGCAGTCCGGATCAGTTCCTGGCCACCGCCCCCACATCCGAACAGAAAGCGGGAGATTTCTCCAGGACTTTGGACAATCAGGGCCGTGTGACGAACGTCTACGACTACCTGACAACGCGGGTCGACCCGAACAATCCGGATAAATTTGTTCGCGACGCGTTCCCTGGCAATCGTATTCCGGACTCGCGGATCCATCCGATCTCGAAGAACGTGCTTGGCTTCTGGCCCGCGCCGAACAGAGCCGGCGAAGGACTGGCAAATCAGCGCAACTACTTCCTGTCGGGAAAGAACGTCAGCATCGCGGACATTTGGTTTGGGCGCATCGACCATCAGATCAGCGCCAAGCACCGTCTGTTCGGACGCACCGGCGGGTCTCAGAACGACAGCTTCTCGACACTGGCCGAGAGGGCGTTCCCGGCCAGGACGATCAACTCGAGCCCCACGCGAACCGGCCTGATCAGCCTCACCTCGACCTTCACGCCTAACCTTCTCGGCGAGTTCCGCGTTTCTTATACGCGGCTCCAATCCAACTCCTATCCGGTGAGCGAAGGCTTCGACATGGCAACGCTCGGCTTCGGCTCGAATCTGACGTCGAACGTGCTGTACAAACAGTTCCCACAGATTACGGTTCAGCAGTACAACTCGGGGTCCGGGCTCGTGGTGGCGACGTTCAACGCCAGCGAAATCGACCAGTTGGGCGGGGCGACCAAGACCCTTGCTCCGCAGGACAACTGGCACGCGCAATATCATGTGACGTGGATCAGGGGCCGTCATAAAATCAAGACGGGCTTCGACACGCAACTCTTGCGCATGAACGCCTACAATTCGCAATTCTCAGCGGGTCAATATTTTTTCGACCGTGTTTACAACCAGGGGCCGGACCCGTCGGTTTCCGCGTCGAACTCCGGGCATGGATTCGCGAGCGTGCTGCTCGGCGTTCCAGCCGCCGGAACGCTAACGTTTACGCCGCGCATGTTTCTGTTTCAGAACTACCGCGCCGCCTACATTCAGGACGACTGGCGGCTGACCAGCCGGCTGACTTTGAATCTTGGGTTCCGCTACGAATACACCTCGCCATACGCCGAGAAGTGGGGCAACATCGGAATTTTCGACGCCACCGCCACCGAACCGGTAACGGGCGCGAAGGGAGTGTTCAAGTGGGTGCCGCCAAACGGGTATCACACCGATCCGAACTACAGGACGTTCGGACCGCGCGTCGGGTTGGCGTTTCAACTGGACTCGAAGACCGTGATTCGCACGGGTGGCGCCATTTTGAACGCAGCCAACAACGGCATCAACGCGGCGGCGACGGATTTCGGATCCGGCACATTCGTCTCGAACTTCCTCTCGCTGGGAGCGCCGAACCCGATTTCGTTCACGCCGCCCGTGGGCGGGTCGTGGACGAATCCTTTCGCTGCGGGCTTTACCTATCCCGAAAAGGGCTCGACTACATTCGCCGGGCAGAACATCCGCGTGGACTTTCGCGATCATCCGCTCGCTTACGTCGCGAGCTGGAACTTCGGCATTCAGAGAGAGATTTCGCCGACGATGATCGCCGAAGTGGCCTACGTAGGGAGCAAGATCACACACCTGTTCTGGAACCGGCAGGACAACGCCAACGATCCGTTGCTGCTCTCGCAGTGGGGATCGCGCTTGAATGATGTGGTGCCGAACCCGTATTTCGGCAAGGTGACCGTGGGCGATCTCAGATTCCCGACGGTTCGCCGCAAGCAGTTGCTTCGTCCGTTCCCTCAGTATCAACAGATTCTGGCCATTCGGCGGCCCTATGGCGACGCCGGCTATCAGAGCATGACGGGACGTTTTGAAAAGCGGTACTCGCAGGGCATTACGATGTCGCTGGCCTACACCCTCTCGAAAACGATTTCGTCGACGGGAGAAAGCAACACCTGGGTTGTGGGACCTTCGAACGCCCTGTACGACCCGAAGTACAACCGGTCCCATGAAGCGAACGACACCCCCCACCGGCTGGTGATCAGCCACGTTTACGAACTGCCGTTCGGGAAAGGCAGGCGGTGGGTGCAATCCGGCTTGGCGAATTGGGTGCTGGGGGGGTGGCAGTGGAATGGGATCACCGTGCTCCAGACAGGCCGGCCAATTCTGATTACCGCGCCCGACAACACGGGGCTGCTGGACTTTTCGTATACAAATGGGCGGGCGGACCGGCTGAAGAGCGGAGCGCTCCAGGGCGGCGGCTCGCTCGACAAATGGTTCGATACCACTTCATTCAAATCGGCCGCGCCGTTCACGGTTCCGACGGATTCCCTGTCGCAGCCGGATCTGCGGGGACCGGGCAGGAAGAGCTTCGACATGTCGCTGTTCAAAAACACCCGCGTCAGGGAGAGGTTCAACGTGCAGTTCCGCGCCGAGATGTTCAACCTCTTCAACAGTCCTTTTTTCGAGGCGCGCAACCAGACCACGGATGTGACGAATCCGGATTTCGGAAGGGTTTTGTCGGGGTCCCAACCCCGGAATATACAGTTCGGTGTAAGGGTGGTGTTCTAATGGAACGTAGGCACTTGTTACGGATGGGAATGGCGGCCGCCGGCGGCGGCTTGCTGTCTTATGCGGCGGCTCAATCGAAAGCTACCGCAGGAATAAAGCTTGGCACGTTTTTTAGTGACAAGCCCAACGATAACGACCTGACGATGCTGCGCCACGCCGGCGTGGAAGCTGTATCGATCTGGACGTCGATAGAGAACAATACGGCCGAGTGGATGATCGCGACCAGGCGGAAGATGGAGGCCAACGGCGTCCAGGTATTTAACTTCGGCATCATGGACCTGCACTGCGATCCAACGCTCGTGCTTAGTCTGCCGGGTGTCGAGAAGAAGATTGAACAGTACAAGACGTACTTGACCAATCTCGGCCGCGCCGGCGTTCGGTACACGACCTACGCGCACATGTCGAATATCAAGAACCAGCCCACGCCGGGGTTCTATCAGACGTCGGTTGGCAAGACGCGCGGCGACGCGGACACGCGCGAGTTCAATGTGGCGGTGGCGAAGAAACTTCCTTGCTCGTTCGACAAGGAGTACAAGGAGGAGCAGATCTGGAAGTCCTTTACCACTTTCATCCGCGCCGTGATGCCGGTGGCGGAGAAGAACAAGGTGCGGATCGGGCTCCATCCGGACGATCCTCCGGTCGATTCGCTCGGTTGCGTGGCGCGCGTGTTTCGCACGTACGCGGCCTATGAGCGGGCTTTCGAGATCGCGGGGAGCGACAATTTCGGGGCCTGTTTGTGCATCGGCACCTGGGGCGAGGGAGGAAAGCAGGGGTTTGGTAAGGACCCGGTCGAAGCCGTGCGCGCTCTGGGTGCGAAGAAGAAGATTTTCAAGGTGCACTTCCGCAACGTGAGTTCGCCCCTGCCCACGTTCCGTGAGACGTTCATCGACAACGGCTACCTGGACATGTACCAGGTGATGAAGGCATTGCGCGAAGTGAACTTCGATGGCATCGTGATTCCGGATCACGTTCCGGGAGGCGGGTATCCGGCTGCGAACAATTCGTACACAATCGGGTACATGAAAGCGCTGCGGGACCGTGTGAACGCGGAGGGGCGGCGGGCGTAAACGCCGGCCGGTTAGCGTCCCCAAGACGCAGCCGTCATCACGCGACGGGTTGGTCCAGGGACGCGCCGCGTCCTTGATGGAACCCCATCTCGTACTGCTACGCGCGTTTCATTGCCGGCGGACGCTGGCCCTGCGGGTCACCTTTTGTGTTGCTTACCGCCGTGCCGGGCAACCATCCGTAGTCGGCGAAGTTAATCGGATAATAGCGGATCTGGGAGCCATCCTGCCAATGATGAAGGCTGCGGTAGCTCTTGATGTATCCGGCTTGCCAGAATTCGAATCCCGCCATTTTCTTCACCCAGGCCTGGAACTTTTCCACTTGCTCCTTGCTGTCGCTGCTCGCGCTTGTCCGCGCGCCATCCAACAGAAGCCGCGGATCGGCATCCAATTCAATTTTCGTCACCTTACATTTCAGCAACAGCACAAGGGCTGCAGCGATGGCTAGGAATGTATTCCCCGATGCGAAGGGGATTGAAACATGTTGTAGCATCCGTCGGGAGATACCCCCGTGGGGTACTCTAGGAATGTATTCCCCGATGCGAAGGGGATTGAAGCTCATCGTTGCCGAACTGATCTTCCTTGAGCGCTTCGCGAGCCCTAGGAATGTATTCCCCGATGCGAAGGGGATTGAAACCTTGGCGGACGGTAGTTTTGCCACCTGCCGCTTTCTCCAGAGCGCCGGGATGTTTGATCGTCGGCAGGTAAAGGTCGGGCCTCATACGTCATGCAATTCCGGTTCGTTGACGGCGGTGTGTCCCCAAGCGGAGCGTAGATAGCGCAGCTTGCGAATCACTTCGCGCTCTATGGCATCCCAGATCATCCCTTTCGCTGTACCGCCGTCGCCGCGACGGGCAGCCACATCAAGCGGGGTCGTTTCGTCGTTCAGGACTGGTGATTGCCCGAGGGCCGCAGTCAAGGTTGTTTACCCAAATAGCTCGGCGTGACTCCCGGTGCGCACCAGAATCAACTGGGCTGCCGTGACTCGGTATAGCAGGAGCCAGTCTGG
>SYKU01000438.1 GCA_005808865.1 Acidobacteriota bacterium | reverse complement strand
TTTCCACAGCGTAAACCATTCAAAATACGTCGGATAGTCTTTGAAATGATTGCAACTTCGGATTTCAGGTTCAAACGGACTTGCGGACGGAAGCGAAGACTGTTGCAGGGCGATCTCGATCAAGGAAATAGGGCCGGGGTGCATCGGCCGCCGTTTCACCGCGACAGGGTCGGGATTGCCTTCCGCACATCGGCCTCCGGCACATGGTGACGCCTGTCGGCAAAACCGGATTCATCACCGCGCAAATGCGGCCCATGGTCCCTCATTGTGGGCGCGTCCTTACCGCTCCCCAACAATCGCGGCGCAGCCTGACTAACACTCCCCCAAGAGCTTCAGTACGCGCCCGTGCAATTCCTCTGCCTCAGCCGCCGAACGCGCTTCTGCCGCAATCCGCAGGATCGGCTCCGTATTCGACGAGCGCACATGGATCCATCCCTGCGGAAGCATGATCTTCAGTCCATCCAGCCGGTCCAGCCGCGCGCCTGGAAAATGTCCTTCAAGCGCCTGCATCAGCGCGCCCAGGCGTCCATGTTCGTAGGCAACCTTGCCCAACTTCCGCGAGTAACGAGGCAAACGCGCGGCAAGCGTGGACATGCTTTCACCCGTCTCCGCCATGCGGTCCAGAAGAAACGCCATGCCCGTGTAGCTGTCGCGGCAGAGGTGCACCGCCGGAAAGACGATGCCGCCGTTCGCGCCTTCCCCGCCGATGGCCGCATTCACGGCCTGAATCGTCTCCACGACGTTTGCCTCTCCGACGGGCGTTCGATATACTGCGCGTCCATGGCTCGCGGCAATGTCGTCGATGGCCGAGGATGTCGTCAGATTCACCACAACATCGCCGCTCGACCGCCGAAGCGCCACGTCCACGGCAAGCGCGAGCACGTCGTCATTATCGAGTATCCGACCGGTTTCGTCCGCGACGGCAAGCCGATCACCGTCGGGATCCTGCGCGAATCCAACGGAGCTCTTCGTTGCGCTCACGAGCGTCGAGAGATCGCCTAGTGTATCGGGACGCGGTTCCGCTTCGCGAGGAAATGGTTTCTCCGGGTCGATGGAAATCGCGTGCACTTCGCAGTTGAGTTCGTCGCGGAGAAACGCGGGGGTCATCGTCGAACCCGCGCCGTTCACGCAATCAATCGCAACCCGGAACCTCCGGCGGCGAATTCGTTCCACATCCACATGCTTCAGAATGCGGCTGATATGCAGCCGCGCGGGGGATTCGAAATCGTCGGCTACCTTCCGGATTTCGCCGTTCGCCGCGTTTCGGAACTCGCTCTGATGATAAAGATCGATTAGCTCCTCGCGCTCGTACTGATTGAAGAAGAGACCGCGAGCGTTGAACAGCTTGAGCGCGTTGTATTCCGGCGGGTTGTGCGACGCCGTGATCGCGATGCCACCCTGCGCGCACGAGGAACCGGCGAACATCTGAATCGTGGGAGTCGGCAGAATTCCGAGGTTCACCACTTCGCACCCGCTCGCGAGAAGCCCGCAGGTTACCGCATGCTGCAACATCGGGCCGCTCGACCGTGTGTCGCGGCCCACGACGACCCGTCCTACGCCAACGTACGTGCCAAAGGCCTGTGCAAAGGCGCAGGCGAGGGCCGGCGTGAGAAATTCGCCGACAACCCCACGAACTCCGGAGACGCCAATCTTCAATAAGTGTTCGCGGCGAGGCATTGTTCTACCAGTTCGTTATACAACTCGCGCGGCGGGTCTCCCCGCCGTTCGCAAATAATGCGGACCACCGGCTCCGTCTGGCTGACTCGAACATGGAACCAACGGTCCGGCCAGTCCACGCGCAGACCGTCGGTTGCGTTGACCTGGCCGTCCCGGTAACGCTCCCGGATCGCGGCCAGAAGCGCCGGAATCTGACGCGAGAGCAGCGGTACTTCGCCCTTGATGATCGAGTAGCGCGGATAGGACTTGAGAATCTCGGAGAGCCGCGCGCCTCGCTCTTTCATCATCGAAAGGATGGCGAGCATCGAAGCGATTCCGTCATAGATGAAGCGGAACTGCGGCATCATCACGGCGCCGGTACCCTCTCCGGCAAGCGCGATCTGCTCGGGGCGGTAGGTGGCCAGCGCATCCATCGCCGACTGCCTTCCAACCGGGACGCGCAGCACTCGGCCTCCGTGCCTCGCCGCAACTTCTTCGAGCAAAGCGGTTGACGACAAATTGGTGATCACCAGTTTGCCTTCATGCCGCGGGAGCAGGTAGTCCGCGATTAACGGCAGCACCAGTTCCTCGGACACCGCCGTTCCGTCCTCGGACGCCAGCGCAACGCGGTCCGAATCAACGTCGAATAGAAAGCCCGCGTCGGCCCCGAGCGGAACCATGAGCGGCGCAAGTTGCAGCCCGACCGTGTCGCGCGTTGTGGCCGGTCCGTGCGCGAACTCCACGCCTTCGGTTTTCGCGTTGATGAGAATGAAGTGCGTGCCGAAGCGCCGGTTCATTCGATTCAGGATGTGCGACGACGTTCCGTTGCAGCAATCGACGACGACGCAGAAGCCTCGGATAGCGGCGATATCGAACATAGCCGCGAGTTCGTCAAGGTAGGGATCGATCGTGCCGGTCTCAATGTGCAGGCGGCCGATCCCCCGCCAGTCCGCGAAATCGAACTTGCGCAGGTGATAAATATCCAGTAGTTCGCCCGCCTCCGCCGTCGAAAGATAGACGCCGGCGGGGCCGAAAAACTTCAAAGCATTCCAGGCCGCGGTGTTGTGGCTTGCGCCAATGGAGACTCCTCCCGCCGCGCCCATCCGGCGGATCGTATGCTGGATCACCGGTGTTGAGACAACGCCCAAATCGATGACGTCCCTCCCGCAGGCCATCAAGCCCGCAGCCACGCCTTCGCGAATCATCACACCGCTCGCTCTCGGATCGCGGCCGGTCACAACGGCTCCAGGCGCGTCGAGGAACGTTCCGAACGCGGAAGCGAAGTCGATGACTCGCGCGGCTGTGAGTCCCGGCCCCACGACGCCCCGCAGTCCGACGTGCGAGATGCGGAGGGACTTTGTGGCGTCCCGGTTCATGTTCGCTATTTGCCGCCGGCGAGTTGAAGCATTCCAAACGCCTCAGGAACGTGATACGAGGCTGCGTTTGTCGGCTGCCACGCGATACCTTTGCGTTGCGGGCCCGGACCCTGGAGCCGGTAAAAGTTAATCCGCATTTCTCTGCCTTTCACTGCCGGCCGTTTGTCGATGGCGCGAATCGGAATCATCATCTCGCCGTACCAGATCTTCCTGGCTTCGTCGATTCGCGCTTTCACCTGAAAGCCCGAGTTCCACTTCCATCCGCCCTCGGGCTGAGGATGATCCCGGTCGATATCGAGGTCAACCCACTCTCCCTGCGGCGAGACTTGAAACTCCGTGTAGTGACGGATGTTCGACATGTCCGTACCGATAAACACTTCGGCCACATCCCACTCCCAGAGCTTGTTGGTCTCGGTGGACTGCGAGGGAGATGGCTTAAGGTTCAACGCCTCGTAGGGGCAGACGAAGAGAAAGTAAACGTTGTCACGTGTCCACCGCGACCGAATCTCCGTGCGGTGCCCAGGCATGGGGTCTCCTTTCGGGCCGTTTTCCGCGAAAACACCGCGCACGCCTTTCCACTGTCGCGCGGATGCGTCGGCCGTCAGGTCGAAATCCTTTCCGGCGTGGTAACTGATTGCAACGCCCGGCCCGGCTGCGTGCAGGAGCGGTAGGCCGGCGAGCGCGGCAACGAACATGGGAATCTTCATCGTTCTTTTACTATACTGTCGATCATGCATCGACGAAAGTTATTCGCCTCCGTTCTTCTTTGGGCCGGACTCGCCCAAGCCCAAGTCATGAGCGACGTGAGGCCGAACGTTCCGCCCACGATTCCGGACTCGGTCATCGTGGACGCAAACATCAAGTACGGCGACTATGCGGAGACGGTGCTCGATGTCTATCGGCCAAAGGCGGTAGCGAAGGAGAAGCGGCCCGGCGTCCTGGTGATCCACGGCGGCGGCTGGACCAACGGCACAAAGGAACAGCGCGTCGAACCCGTGGTCCTCCGCTGGGTGGCGAAGGGCTTTGTCGTGGCGAATGTGGAATACCGACTCGCCAAGGCGGCCATCGCGCCCGCCGCCGTTGTCGACGTCCTGAAGGCCGCCGAGTGGTTTGAGAGGAACGCGAAGAAGTATGGCGCAGATCCGCGGCGCATCGCCGTTACGGGCGATTCGGCCGGTGGGCATCTGGCGCTGATGGTGGCGATGACGCCCAAGACCGCGGATCTGGGACGTCCGGCGAAGGTGGCCGCCGTCGTCAATTTCTTTGGCATCACCGACGTCGCCGATCAGCTTTCGGGCCCAAACGAACGCAAGTATGCGACGACGTGGATTCCCGAGATGCCTCGCCGCCTCGATCTGGCGCACCGCGTTTCGCCGATTACCTACGTGCGCAAGGATGTGGCGCCCATCCTCACCATTCACGGCGACGCCGACCCGACCGTTCCTTACGAACACGGCGTCAACCTCACGAAAGCGCTTCGCGACGCGGGCGCCGATGCGGTTTTGATCACCGTCCCGCAGGGTAGGCACGGTTTTCCGAAGGCGAAGACGGATGAGTTATACGAACACGTGTGGGAGTTTCTGAAATCCAAAAAGGTGATGTGAAATGACGCTTATATTGACCGCATTGTTGTTCCTCGCGTTGCTGCCGGCGGCTCGCGCGGAGAGCGGAGTTGCTCCGGAAAAAGTCTTCGGCGGCGCTCAGGTCCAGGAGATCTTGCGCGTACGGCTCGATCGCGGCGATCTGTTGCTTGAATCCATCATGGACGTAATCAAAAAGCATGATGTACACGACGGGGCCGTACTGACCGCCGCAGGCTCGCTCCAGGAGTGCACATTCCATCGTGTGAAGTCTCTCGCCGCCAAGCCCGAGCAGGAATTCATGACCGTGAAGGAGGCGATGGAGATCATCGGCGTCAACGGCATCATCGCCGCCGGCGAACCTCACCTGCATATGACGCTTTCGAACGGCAAGGGCGCGTTCGGAGGCCACCTGGAGAACGGCTGCAAGGTACTTTACCGCGCTGAATTGACGATCGCGAAATTCTCAGGCGTCAAACTGGCGAGAACTCCGAATGCCGAAGGCGTCCCGGTACTCCAGGAAGTGAAGCCCCCAAAGAAATGAAGTGGCTATCCTTGCACTCAGCCCTTCGCGCCGAAACCGCTTGGCGGGGCGGTCCCCCTGGCCCGCGCGGGACGCCAACGTCCAACTGCTGGACGCGCGGCTGAGTCGAGGGGACACGCAGGAAAGGATCCAGCAAAAATGAAAACCCTCATCCTCGGCCTCATTGCTTTCGCACTTGCGGCGCAAGACACGCTTCCCGGCACTTCGGCACTTCGGCTTGAAGGCGACGCGGCCCTGAAAATGGTCGACGGGATTCACCGCTTTCTCGATCGTGAGAACGGCCGCGCCCGCGAAGCGCGCTCCACCCTCATGCCGCGCCGCGAGCGCCTGCGCCAGATCATCGGCGCGGTCGACACGCCCGCGGACGTTGCGGCTCTCGAATACGTAAGCACCACTGCAGCGCCGGCCCTCATCGGCACGGGTCCCGGATTCAAAGTGTACGCGGTCCGGTGGCCCGTACTCGGCGGCGTCCACGGCGAAGGGCTCCTTCTTGAACCCGACCGTCCGCCGAATGCCCGCATCGTCGCCCTTCCAGATGCCGATACCACGCCGGAAGTCTTCGCGGCGGAGGTCGCCGGAGACCTTGCCTCTAAGGGGGCGCAAGTGGTGATTCCAGTCTTGATCGACCGCCGCGACACGTGGTCCGGCATTCCCGGCGTGCGTATGACCAACCAGCCGCACCGCGAATTCATCTACCGCATGGCCTTCGAGGTTGGCCGTCACATCATTGGGTACGAGGTGTTGAAAACGCTCGCCGCGGTGAACTGGTTCGCGCGCCAGAACACGGCGCTCCGCGTGCCGATTCGCGTGATGGGTTATGGCGAAGGCGGGCTGATCGCGTTCCATAGCGCCGCGCTCGACGAACGAATCGGCTCAGCCACGGTGAGCGGATACTTCGGATCGCGCGACGCCATGTGGCAGGAACCCGTTTACCGCGACGTGTGGGGACTGCTGCGAGAATTCGACGACGCCGCGATCGCGAAGCTGATCGCTCCCAGAGAATTAATTGTCGATGCCAGCCGCGGACCGCGCGTGGATGGACCGCCCCGCGAGTCTCCAGACCGGAAAGGTGCAACCCCGAACGGCAAGCTCGCTCCTGTTCCCGCGGCAGCGGCAGAGGCGGAAGCCAGGCGCGCGAGCGTCAAGATCGCGGCGCTCGACCCGGTCCAAACCAAACTCTCTCTGCGCAAGGACTACGATACGTCAGCCCGCCAGGAGCGCCAGTTTCGTGAGCTTGTAGCGCATGTGCAGACCCTGGTCCAGCAGTCGCCCAGGCGCCGCGCGGAATTCTGGAAGACCGCGGACTCGTCCTCGCCGGAGCGTTGGACGGAGACGACGAAGTCGTACCGGGAACACATCTGGCGCGAAATGATCGGACGCCTGCCCGATCCGAGCCTGCCTCCAAACGCACGCACCCGCCTGATCTACGACGAGCCTAAGTTTCGCGGATACGAAGTAACGCTCGACGTGTGGCCTGACGTCTTCGCGTACGGAATCCTTCTGATACCCAAAGATCTTCGCGCGGGTGAACGCCGCCCCGTTGTCGTTTGCCAACACGGCCTCGAAGGCAGGCCCACCGACGTCGCGAATCCGAAGCTTGACCACCCGGCCTATCACATGTTCGCGGTGCGCCTCGCGGAACAAGGCTTCATTACCTTCTCGCCGCAGAACCCCTATACCGGACAGGACCGCTATCGCACCATTCAGCGCAAGGCGCATCCGCTGAAGCTGTCGCTGTTCTCCTTCATCCTGGGCCAGCACCAGCGAATTCTCGAATGGCTTGCTTCGCAGCCTTTCGTGGACGCGGCGCGCATCGGATTCTACGGCCTTTCCTACGGCGGCAAGACGGCGGTCCGTGTGCCCCCACTGATTGATGGCTACGCGCTCTCCATCTGTTCAGCGGATTTCAACGAATGGGTCTGGAAGAACACAAGCGCCGATGCGCAGTACTCCTACATGGTGACCGGCGAGTACGACATGATGGAGTTTAACCTCGCGAATCTGGCCAACTACTCGGATCTCGCGAATCTCATGGCTCCGCGCCCGTTCATGGTAGAGCGCGGACACGCGGACGGCGTCGCTCCCGACGAATGGGTGGCTTACGAGTTCGCCAAAGTACGCCGCTTCTACGCGACGCGCATGGGTTTAGCGGACCGCGCGGAAATCGAGTTCTTCAACGGTCCCCACACCATCAACGGAAAAGGCACGTTCGAATTTCTGCGCAAGCATTTGCGGTGGCCCGAACGCTGATCCGGAGCCGAACCCCTGCGGTATCTTGGTGAGGATGCGCACCATCGTGAGGCTCAAGCGCAGCGAATTGCAGGCCCTTGCTGACCGGATTACGGAGGACGGCTTGTCTACTACCCGCAAGGTGCTTCTGGCTCTGGCGGTCGATTGGGATGTAGCCCCAGCCGGCATCGGCCCTCGCGTATCAGCCGCCGGGATGCGCCCGGGGAATTTGGCCCCACTGATGCGTACTTTGTCGGTCTTTGCATGGGAGGCGCGACATGGGATATGAGGCAATCCCAATCGCCCGGGATCCCCGTTTCGCTCATGCCATCCGCCCGTTCCAGGCAGGGAGATGTCGGCGTCATGCGGGAGAAACCAGTGGGGCGCGCGTATTCGCTCGGGCGATCACCGTGCGATTTTCCGCGCGCTCGGCGGCCGCACGGTCCAGATCCTCAAGGTCGGCCGCCGCCGTGACGTAATCGCGCGCGGAAGGTCATGCCGCGAACCCGCGTATACTCGTAGTGCTCGTTTTTGCGAGCTTGGTCCGCCGTTGAGCGGGCTCGAGCGCCCATGAGCGCTCTGCAGGAAGTCTTGATTTGCAAAGGGAATCCAAACGTGATGAATAAACTATTCGATCTATCGGGGCGCGTGGCGCTCGTGACGGGAGGCAGCAAGGGCTTAGGTAAGGCAATGGCGCGCGGTTTCGCCGAAGCCGGCGCGGATGTAATGATCGCCAGCCGTAACGAGGAAGAACTGCGTGCGGCGTCGATGGCCGTGGGCGCTGGTCTGAACACGCGCGTCGAGTGGATGGCGTTCGATCTGGCGGACCGGAAGCAAACCCTGGCGCTGGCCGATGCGGCGCTGGCGCGATTCGGACACGTGGACGTGCTCGTGAACAACGCGGGATCAAACGTTCCGGAGGCGATCGACGCGGTGACCGATGAAAACTGGGACCGGATCGTCGAATTGAATCTCTCCAGTTGCATGCGGCTCACGCGCGCCATTGTTCCGCGGATGAAGGCCCGGCGCTGGGGCCGGGTGATTCACATTTCGTCCGTGCTGGGGCTGGGAGGGAAACAGGGCCGCAACGCGTACTGCGCGACGAAATCGGCTCTCGTGGGACTCGCGCGGGCCAGTGCCCTTGACCTTGGCGCATTCAACATCACGGTAAATTGCATTGCACCAGGGCCTTTCCTGACGGACCTGCCGGGTAAGATCTTGACGGACGCGGAAAAGCAGGTGTTCGCGGGCAAGACCGCCCTCGGGCGTTGGGCGCGGCCCGACGAGTTGGTGGGTCCGGCCCTGTTGCTCGCAAGCGAAGCCGGCAGCTACATTACCGGAACCACGTTGCTGGTAGATGGCGGCGTTCTCGCTAACACGCTGTAAGCCCTCGGCGGCACTCGCACCAGTTGAGTCGAAACTGGGGCACCGGGCGAGGTGTGGCGCAAGCTCGCAGTCGCGGCGTTGAGCGGGCCGACGATGCTTGAGAACACTCTCGCAATGATTTGTTTGGTCGTCGCTTTCATCTTGATCGGCATGTTCACCGCGAATTGCCGTGCGATCTCTCAAACGTTGGCGGGTCCGCGCGCCGCGGGCACTTGGACGGGTTGGCAGAACGCGGTCGGCAATATGGGCGGAGTGATCGCGCCGATCGTCACGGGCTGGAGCGGTTCCTACACCGGATCATTCCTTGCGGCTTTCTACGGTGCGTCGGCGATCATGCTGATTGCGTGCGCGCTATACGGGTTGGTACTTGGGCCGATCCGGCAACTTGTACATGACGAGGCGTGGAGACTCGATATAATGGCTTCCACGATGCGCTACATACTCTTCGCAGCCGCTACCGCACTGTATGCTCAGAACTCAACCGAGCCCGGCAAGTTTCACGTTGAACATCCGACACTGAACAACCTCGGCTTCGAATGGCCGATCAATGGTGACGTCAACCGTAACGCGACCGTCAGTGTTCAATACCGCGAGGCGGGGCAGCAGCAGTGGCGCAATGGAATGGCGCTGGTTCGCGTCGGCGGTGAGAACGTGTATCGCCGTCGCGAGAATCTCGACTACACCGTGCCCGATGGCTTTGCCGGATCGATCCTGAATCTCAAGGAGGGCACCGAGTACGAGTGCCGGTTCGAGATGAAAGACCCCGACGGCGTTGGCGCCGGCGCCACACAAACGGTGAAGGTGAAGACGCGCTCCGAACCGCAGCCATACAAGGGCGGACGCGTTTTGCACGTCTATCCGCCGGACTATGAGGGCAAGCGCGAGGAACCGAGTTTTACAGGTCTTCTGCACGCCTACTACGGCGCGGGGCTCGGCGACTGGTCGGTGGTTTGGGAGCGCCGCGCGCAGCCCGGCGACACAATTCTCGTGCACGTCGGCATGTATCGCTCCGAGCGGTTGAGCTACGTCGACCCGCTGATGGCGCCGTTCGATGGCGTCATGTCGCTGGCGTTGAAAGCGACGGCGGAAAAACCGATCACGATCAAGGCCGCCGGTGACGGCGATCCGGTCTTCGATGGCGACGGCGGCTCGCGCATTCTCGACGTGATCGCCTCGCGTCACCACATCATCGAGGGCATCACGTTCCGCAACGCCGATACGGCGATCTTCGCGGGTTCAAAGGAGGTGCTCGGCGCGGTCGGCCTCACGGTGCGCAACTGCCGTTTCGAAAATATCGGCTTCGGTGTGTGGACCGAATACGCGGGATCGAGCGATTTCTACATCGCCGACAACCTGTTCATCGGCCGGGACGACCGGTTCCGCATGATCGGCTGGGGCGGTGCGTCGCGCAGCCCCGGCTCGCCTGGCTACCGGGCGCCCGGCGACTATGGCCCTCTAGGTCATCAGATGAAAAGCTATTACGCGGTGAAGGTCTACGGCCAGGGCCACGTCATCGCGCGCAATGCGATCGCCTATTATCACGACGCCATTTCGATCTCGACCTACGGCACGCCGGAGAATGATCCCGACATGCGGGCGTCGTCGATCGACATCCACAATAACGACATGCATCTGTTCGGCGACGATTTCGTCGAGACCGATGGCGGCGTGCACAACATTCGCGTCTACAACAACCGGGGCGTCAACGCGGCGCACGGCGGTTACAGCTCGCAGCCAATCTTCGGCGGCCCGGCCTACTTCATCCGCAACATCCTCTATCACGTGCCGAGCGGCGTGGCGTTCAAGTTCTCCGGCAAGCCGGCGGGGTTGTTCGTCTATCACAACACGATCATCGGCGAGAACGTGATCGGCGATCCTTCGGCCAACATGCACTTCCGCAACAACCTCTATATGGGCCGCGGCACCCCCGACCGCGGCGTTCTGCGGCTGGCCAATTCGACGGCCGGCAACACGACCGACTACAACGGCTTTCGTCCCAATCCCGGCGTGACGGATCAGTACGCGTTCTTCATGCCGCCGCAAGGCCCGCGTGTCTATGAACCGCGCCGTGAAGATTGGAAAACGTTCGCGACGCTTGCCGACTACAAAGCCGGCACGGGGCAGGAGGCGCACAGCATCGAAGTCGACTTCGACATCTTTGAAAGCCTGAAGCCGCCAGACCACGCCAAGCGGCACCTGATTTATCACGCGATGGATTTGAATTTTAAGCTCAAGGCCAATAGCAAGGCTGTCGATGCGGGCGTCGTTATTCCGAATGTGAATGAAGATTTCGCTGGACGGGCTCCGGATCTCGGCGCGCTCGAAACTGGCAAGCCGGAAACCAGGTACGGCCCGCGCTGGTTGACTTGGCAGCCGTTCTACCGCTAACCCGCCGCGTCGAACGCCATCTTGATCCAGCCGATCAACTCGGCGTCGACCTCGCCCACCGGCCTCACGCGCACTTTGTATTGACACATCCCGCCCTGTTGTCCGCAAGAACTCCGTCCGAGCCCGCAAGGGCGGGCCGGTAACTTTCGTAACGTGCGATCCTGGGCAATCCACATCGAGTTCCTTGAACTTCCCCGCTGTTGTGCATTGCTTGCGGACCCTGTTTTCGATTGCCGTCGACGTGGTCCGGCACTGTCACGGACCCCTCGGGCGCTTCCGTTCCCGGAGCGATTGTTCAACTTCGTCGGCCGGGAGCCGACGCTCGAAGCCACCACCGGCGTTCTCGGCCATTGCGCGTTGATACCCGATTCGTCGGCCGGGAAAGTGCCAGCTTCGGGTCATCGCCAGGGGCTTTTCAGTAACGCCACGGCGAGAGTTTGAGATCAATTTGTCCACCAAGGCTCGCTCACGTTCTACGTGCAACCAACCATCGAGCCGCAATCGCAGGTGATCAACGTCGAGGACGAGGCGAACAATGTCGGCGTGGATTCCTTGCCCAACAGCGGCGCGCTCGTTCGCAAGGAAAGGGACCTGGCGGCTCTCTCGGGCGACCTGGATGTCTCGAACAGCAGTTGCAGGCGATGGCCGGGTCGTCCACCGGACCGAACGGCGGCCAGATCTGCATCGACGGCTTCACCGGCGGCAAGTTGCCGCCAAAGGCCTCCATTCGCGAAGTGCGTATCAGTTCAAATCCCCTCGCCCTTCTTTGGCGAGTACCGCGGCCTCGCATGGTTCGGCCTGTTGGGCGGCGCGAGAACCTACAACCGCAAGGTGGACATTCAACTGCGATTTACGTTTTAATCTAACCAATATGACCTCCAGACGCACGGCTTTGCTCTTGGCTCTCGGTGCGCCAGCTTTACCTTCATGGGCGGCGGGCAAGGAATTTTGGACAGATAAGAAACCGGCCGATTGGTCGAATGGCGAGATCCAACAAATGCTGAGCAAATCGCCGTGGGCTAAAGAAGTGATGGCGTCTTTCAATCCAGGCCAGATGGGCGGTCAAGGCGGAGAACCCCGCGGCGGCGGCCGGAGTGGACGCGTCGGGGGTGGCGGGATGGGTGGAGGCGGGGGGATGGGCGGCGGGCAGGGCATTGGCGGCCAGGGAATGGGTGGCCCCGGCGGCGGTATGGGCGGCCGCGGCGGCGCCGAAACGGGCGATCCGGAAATGGGTGATCGGCCCCCTCAGTTCAGAGCTTTGGTTCGCTGGGAGTCGGCGATGCCTGTGTCCGAAGCCATGCGAAAGCAGCCACCTGCCGAGGCGGCGGAGTTTCACGTCATCAGCGTCAGTGGAATGCCGATGATGGGAGCGGGACGACGCGGCCTGGCCGCCGGCGGCGGACCAGTTGACGAAGCTGAACGGAAGCGCGAGATGCTGGAACGAATGAGGGAGTCGACGCAACTTCAGCGCAAGGGCAAGGACCCAATCTATCCGGCAACGGTTGCTCAGGCACAAGGCGGCCTGCTATTCGCGTTCGCCCGCGACTTTCGGCCCATCAAACTTGAGGACAGGGAAGTCACCTTCGTGTCGAAGGTGGGGCCGATGGAGCTGAAGGTCAAGTTCGCGCTCAAGGACATGGTCTACAACGGTCACCTGACGCTGTAGCTTTCGGTTCAGTGATCAGGCTCCCTTTCGCCGGCGTGCCAGGATGAGCCGCGAGCCGTTTGGGTGGGCGCGGGACCAACGCCGGTCACCGCTGAAATCAGTAGACGGGCGCGGAATGTGAGTGGATTGCATTTCATTTCCGTACTACTTATCATTGAGTTGACTGCAAGAGGCACCCAGTTCCCGACTTCCCATCAGCCTCGCGCTTTCCGTTAGTTCGGCCCTCGTCGCTCGCCATGGCACGTGGATCAACGGTCTCCATGGAGTATCACAAAGCCGCCCATCAGGCCTTTGAGGCAAGCTGATACATCTCATCGGTGCATTTCCTGACTACTTTCTTGAGCGCGGGATAGGGCTCGCAGTATCCGTCGATCAGCCCCGAGTGTTGGCGGGCCTGCCTTGCCGGGATGAGGTTCGGGGCGTCGATCAATCCGCAATAGTGCCAGCCCACAAACTCCGGACGAGCAAATGCAGCGCGAAAGAACTCTTCGGTCCACTCCGCTCGTTGTCTAAGGTTGTCAGCAATCGGACCATAGGGCCGCGGCATGTGTTCCGTAATCATCGTGAATGCCGCGTCCCCGTTAATGATGGGCCGATTGGCGATGCTTGACCATCGATCCAATCCGGGCTTCTGAACCTCGTATCGACCATACATTTGGTACATCGCGACGTCGGTGAACGGGCTGGTGACGGGCAAGACCGTGTCCATTGCGTCGGTGTTCGCGTTGAGCTTATCGCCCATGAACAGGTGATTCGAGTCGTACCGGCGAATGGCATCGCGGGCCGTTTGGTAGTACCGCGCGACGACGCGTTTGAGAAACTCGACGTTGTCCCGAGTCTCATTGCCGTTCGAAAGATCCGTGTGCCGTCGCCATCGCTCGGCCGATGCAAGCGCGCCGAAGGAGTCAAAACTGCTGCCATACGTCCGGTTGAAATCAGCGATCTCGCCGCGATAGAGATCCCGCATTGTCTGGACGTACTCTTGCTTCCCTTGTGCTTCCGCGCCAAGGTTGCGTAGCCGGCGGGGCCAACCGATCCGCGATCCGCGACTGGCGCCGCCAATTGTGTCTGGCCGCTCCCGGCAATCCTCCTCCGTGAATAGAGCGCAGTCGGTCATCGAATAGCCGAGCAGGAATGGATCGTTTTTCACGGGAGCGGCAATCTCCGCGCCCAATCGGTCGCAGTGCCGGGCGAATTCCTCTGAAAAAACGTCCACGAAGTCTTCGTTGGGGACGTCGGTTTTCCAATGGGGAATGTCGACGAAGGTGATCGGCAGCATGTAGGGTAGCGACGCTAGTGGGCGATTCATCACGTCCAGCATATTGTGGACGCCGACAGTATTAAAACCGTACTCACTGCATGTCTTCAGCACCCAAGTCTTCAGGGCGGCAGTGAAACTGGGACCAACGAGCGTCGTCAGACTCAGCACTCGCTCCCATGCTGAGCGGTTGTAGTGCTGCCGCCAGAAGTCGGGGGTTAAATGATTGAACCCGAAACTCAGGAAGGCGTTCCCGTCCGGAGTGACGAGCCACCATCGCTCGTCTTTCTCGACGCGGAAGAAGCCGCTGGCTTCAAATCGCCTACCCGTCCAGCCACCGAATCGGTCGAGCCGAGCGTCGGCCCCCGACGCGTGTCGCACCAGGAAGCTGCTGGCGGCCGCGGCTATCGCTCCACCAACCAACTCACGCCGTCTCATCTGCTTCTTCTCCTCAAGAGTTTCGTGTGGACCATCCCCTGGCGACGATACTGGCGCCGCTGAACGAAAAGCCAACGGATCACTCGGGATTGTAGCGCGATGAGCCGCTGAAATATAGTGACCCATTGCATCATTGGTTCCTCCGAACCGCCGACCGTAGCAAGCGGATTGCATTAGGGGCGTATCACGTCAGATCTCCATCGGAAGCAGCCCGGCGAAGAATCATCGCGGACGAGGATCGGGCGCGGGCCGAGACGCTTTGGATCGAGTCGTTAGAAGGAAGCCGCCCTTGATTTGGCAGGGCAATCGCCGCTTTGCGGCTTAATTCTCACGGCGCATCCCGAAACAAATCGCCTGGGCCCGGTAATGCCGGCACTCCAACATGTGTCCCGCTGAACCAGACCCTTGGCGTATTTCTGGCTGCGTCCGGCGCGCCTGGGGTTCCGTTCAGTTAATCCCGGCGACGTTGTCTTCTCGTTCTTGGACACAAGGATAGCGGCGATCGGGATCGCCCAGTCCTTCTGTCGGGAGAGCCCAAAGCCCAAGGCGTTCGGCACGACGGGCGAATACTGTGAGAACATTGCCTCACTCCAACTGATGAGAGTTGGGCGTATGGTAGAATCGCGGCGGAGATGCGTCTTACCTATTTTCTTCTTTTCACCGCCGCCGCCTTCGCCCAACCGATCAGGGTCGAAGCCGAGGCATTCGTCCGCCAGGAATTGGATTCGGTTCGCAAGTGGGAACGCAAACAGGGCCTCGATGCCAGCGGCGGCGCATATCTGCAAGCCCTTCCCGATACCCGCCGCACCCACGATGACAAGTTGATCAAAGGCGAAAACTTCACTGACGAACCCGGCCAGATGGCGGTGTTGACGTATAAAGTGAAGTTCCCCGCTCCGGGCCGCTATTTCGTCTGGGTGCGGGCGTTGTCCTCCGGCCCTGAGGACAATAGCATCCACACCGGCCTCGATGGCGCGTGGCCCGAGAGCGGAAGGCGCATGCAGTGGTGCGAGGGTAAAAATGTTTGGACGTGGGCCAGCAAACAACGCACCGCCGCCAATCACTGCGGTGAGCCGGGCAAAATCTGGCTCGACGTCCCTTCGGCGGGCGAACACACTTTGCTGTTCTCGCTGCGTGAAGATGGCTTCCGCTTCGACCAGTTTCTGTTGACCACCGATCCGAATTACAAGCCCAGTCTCTAGTTGCATTAGTTATCGTACTCCTGTATGTTATGCGCCGAAAGTCCGCGAAATTTCAGCTCAGCGACGAAGATATGAAGACTTTAGAGGGATGGACCCGCCAAGGCAAGACGGAGCACCGTTTGGTCGAGAGGGCGCGGATTGTTTTGCTTGCCAATCAAGGCAAGACCAATCAGCAGATCGCAGTGGAGTTGGATACCCGTACCGCGCGGGTC
>SYKU01000437.1 GCA_005808865.1 Acidobacteriota bacterium | reverse complement strand
TTCTGGAGCAATCAGTTGCTGTGCATTCACCTCCACTGGTGATGAACGTGCGGGTGCGATTGCCGGTGCGGTTGTTGGCTCGCCGGCATGCGCCGGTATCTGTCGCACCGTCGCTGGCTATGTGATGAAGGCAACCAGGCGCACCCGCCCGCCGCACCCGCTGCACTTGAGCGCAAACACCCCGTAGATGCGCGCCAGCAACTGTGCCAACAAATCTCGCGCCGGGTGTACGGCCCGCGGGGCGCCGCTGTCTGCACCCACTGCCTTTGGCCGCGGGGGCTTGCTCCCCGCCGCCAGCTTCCGTCCGGCCTGAGCTGTCACCAGTTCCCGCCACGGCGAGTTCGGCGCGAGTACCCCAAAGTAGCGGTGCTGACACTTGCGCGGTGGCGGTATCAATAACGCAACCCGATCCAGAAACTCGCTTGCGCTCAGACGCGAACCAGCGAGCCGGTCCTCGCAGCCGCCTCGGCGACTTCATCCAACTCTCCGGCCCAGCGTGCACCCGGCTTCCCGATCAGCACGTGCTTGCCGGCGCGCTCAGCTGCCGCGGCGATAGGCGCGAAGCGAGGGGCTTGCTAAGCAACCGAATCGCAGCACACGGCGATGCAGACTGAGCCCAATGCCTGCGCCCGCTTCCGCCCATTGCCCCCACACCCGATTACTGCGGCGCTTCACCACCCCATTCGAATCCTCGATCCTCCGGCACAATTCGCCGCAACGTGTAAATATCCGATTCTTCCAACTCTTGGCCGCGGCTATGCAGATTGCGCCATGGATCCCACTCGGCGCTGATGAGCCGTCCCGTGACCGCCGAGCATTCATCTGATGCCAGATACACCGCAAGTTCAGCCGGCACTTCAGGCGGAGTCACCACCTTGCCGTGCTCAATCGCCTTCCTGTGTTCGATCTCGCCCACAAGATCAGGCCCAGCAAGCAGAACTGCCGTGTTCATTTGAGTGTTCATAGCGCCGGGGGCAATACAGTTCACGCGGATACCGAGTGGTTTCACCTCCGACGCCAGGGTCTCGCTCAATCGCACTAGCGCCGCTTTCGCGGCGGAATATGCGGAGAAGAAGGGCCGTGGTGCTGTCGCTCCGCCGCCCGAGATGTTCAGTATGACGCCGCCAGCCTGCATCCACGAGACGGTTACCTGGCATATCGCTGCCGGCGCCAGAAAATTGACCTGAAGCGTGTTCTCCCATGCCGCCCAATCATTGGTCGAAAAAGGTCCGATCGGTCCGAGGATCGCGGCATTGTTGACGACTACGTCCAGACGGTCGGTGAAATCGCGGAGTTGTGCGAAGATCCGCTCCGCCGCGCCCTTGTTGCTCAGGTCCACGCTCAAGAATCCGATACGCTGTGTTGGGCACTGTTGGAGGAGGCGGCTGGCGATTGCCGCGAGCGCATCTTCGCAACGAGCGACCAAAAACAGGTCCGCGCCACGTTCCCAGAACGCCTCGGCTATGGACAATCCCAGGCCGCGAGAGGCGCCGGTGACCAGCACCGTCCGCGACGCAAAAGAAGGCCTACTCATTTTGGAAATCGATCTTACCTTAACAGCTTTCAGTTGAGCTCTCGCGGAAATCTTCCCGTGCGAACGCCACAGGGTGCTCGAAGAGCTTCACCTGCAACTCAGCCAATCGCGCAAGGAGCGGCCATGGAGCGGCGTACTCCATCCAAGACCGCCGCCGCTGGCGCAGATACTTGAGGATCTTGAACCGCATAATGTCGGTGAAGCCGGGAAGCCAACCACGAAACTCCGGTTGAAAACCTGCCGCGGTCAGAGCGAGGCGAAGCGCCTCCGGTTCGAAATAACTGATATGAATTTCCGGCGTTACATAGCGCCACTTTGTCAGTCGGCTGCGATAGGGCGCGGCATTCCCTGTTGTATAAAAAAACAGGCCGCCCGGCCGGAGTAGCCGCCGGATCTGGCGGAGCGTGCCGATCGGGTCCTCGGCGTGTTCTAAAACCTCGATCGCTGTCACGACGTCGCATGAACCGGCGAGCCGGTCGAGTTCCGCCTGTGTCACGATAGGAACGCCATAGCGGGCCGCCGCTTCCACAATCGCACCCTGTTCAAAGCCGATGACTCTGCATCCAAAGCGGTTCCGGCAATACCGGACTAGGCCGCCATTGCCGCACCCGAAATCCAGCCAGCAGGTTTCCGCGCCCACCGAGGCCAGCGAAGCTACTGCCGTCGCGATGCCACGCCATTCGTAAAAACGCACGGTTCGGTCTGGCTGCTCGAGCTCGTATTGATAGTCCACCAGCGGATCGGCGCCGTTTCCGGCGTAATATGCTTCGGAATAAATTGCAGCGTAATCGGTCCAGGGATCGGCCACGAAGGCGTAGCTGCACCTAGGACATCGCCGAAGGTGAAACTCCTGCTGTCTAAAACGTCCCCATTTGGACCCGGCCGCTTCCGTAGCTCCGCTGCAGATGCGGCACACCGACTCAGCCTTCATTCGCGCACGGCGGCGGCGCGAGCCTCGGCTGGGACGGGCTCGGCTGCAATCCTGCTCATTTCCCGCCGGATGCGGAAAAGATCGATGATATTACGTGTGTTACCCGCAACTAGCTGCAACCTGCTGTCGCCGTCATCCCGCCACCGGATCGGCACCTCCTTGATGCGGTGACCGAAGGCTTGGGCGAGCGCAAGAATCTCGACATCGAACATGTAGCCGTCAATCTTCTGACAGGCGAAGAGTTGCCGGGCGACGCTACGCTCAAAGAACTTGAAGCCGCACTGCGTGTCAGTCACGTCTTTCAGTCCGACCACGGTACGCATGAAAGTGCGGAAGCCCAGAGAGCCAATACGACGGTACAACGGTTGCTTCCGCTCAATCAGGCTCGCTTCTACTGCTCGGGTGCCAATCACAACCTGGTAGCCGGCGGCAAACCAGGGTTCGACCTTGTCAAATTCTTCAGCCGGAACCTTGTAATCCGCGTCTGCGTACCCGACGATCGTCCCCCGCGCCATGCAGACCGCTTCCCGAATCCCTCTGCCTTTTCCTGCCCGTTCCGGGTGGCCGAGGACGGAAATACTAGGGTTTTGCGCGGCCAGTTCGCGAACTCGCTCGCGTGTGCCGTCGTTCCCGTCCGCAGCCACAATAACTTCATAGGCCATTCCGCGCCGTTCGAAATAGGCAATCGTCTTGCCGATCGTCGCGGCGATCACCGCTGCTTCGTTATATGCGGGAAAAATCACGCTGACGTCCGGTGCGTTGATCTGTGGCTCACTCATTTTCGTTTAAGTGGTTGGTCGTCGGCTTTCGGCTTTTGGCACGTAATCAGGCAGCGGATGCCAAAAGGATAATATAAACAATTTCGCAACTTTTCTTCGAGCCGCATGATTCCGTGCATCAGCGGCGTCTGGGTGCCTAGGCGCATGTTGCGAGATACTATCTCCCTTTGCTTCTCGGGCGGATCGGAAAGATGCTTCCGGTTGCGCTTTTTTACGAACCAGAAGCCGGGGTACAGAAAGAAGCCAAGGTGCGAACGCTCCAGAATACGGAATCCGGCTTTCTCTACCAGTCGTGAGATACCGCTCATCCTGTAACGCCGCATATGCATCAACTGGCGATCGTAGATATCGTAGAGCTCCGGCCCCGCTGGTATCTCGATCGCCGCGACACCCCCAGGTTTCAGGACTCGATAAATCTGCCGTACGGCAGCATCGTCGTCTTTGATGTGCTCGAGCACGTTGAGGCTAATCACGGCGTCCAGCACGTTATCCGGCAGGGGACACTTCACCAAGTCGGAATAGCGGAACGCCCGGCATCGTGGCTGCCAAGTGTTCGAGCGGCCCTGTGACACAGTCCGCGCCCGCAACTACGGCCGTCGGCATGCGCTCACGCAATAACTTGAGCATGTAGCCAGACGAGCACCCCACGTCGAGAATCAACGGATTGCTTGTGGGTGCCCAACGAACCACACCCCGCAACGCGTGCTCTCGCGAAGCAACATTAGTAAAGTGGTGCTCGTCATCGACATCTTCGTGGATCGAGGTCAGTTCATCGGTCCAGCCGGTCGGCTCCGCCCCGTAGTCGAGTACCCGCAATCTCTCCCCGCCAACCACAAAGAATGGATCCCTCCAGACAGGAGCGTCACTGCGACCGGGAAGATTTGGAAGCGGAAATGGCAAATTCATTAAGATGCGCCGTGAATGCAGAATAGGCTGAATTTGCTAAATATAGTCTAGCATAAGAGGCCGCAGGTCTATTCAGAAAAACAGGCCCGAAGCGGTCATTCTGCTTCAATGTCAAATACACCAAACTGATAGGAAATTTAAGCTCCCAAGCACCCGCTAATGGTAAGCGCTAAACCCAAACTTGTCAAGTACCGATTTGCGCTAACCTCCACCACGC
>SYKU01000436.1 GCA_005808865.1 Acidobacteriota bacterium | reverse complement strand
TTGAGGCCGCGGCGGCGCGCGAGGGCCTCACACCAGACCTGTTACGCGCGGTTATCAGCAGAGAATCCGCAAACCGGCCATGCGTGGTTTCAAGAAAGGGAGCACAAGGTCTGATGCAACTAATGCCGGCAGTTCAGCGGCAGTTCGGCGTGACCGATCCATTCAATCCAAAGGAAAACGTGAATGCGGGAGCTCGCCTGTTGAAGCGTCTACTGGAGCGCTATACTGGCGATTTGGCGCTCGCGCTTGGAGCGTATAATGCGGGGCCCTCGCGAGTGGATCTGCATGGCGCAGTTCCGCTGATTCCGGAAACGCTGCATTATGTTGCGGAAGTGATGAAGAACCTGGGACCGAGGTAATGTGAGCGACGCGACGGAAGTGCCGTCCCCTAATTCGCTCGTCGATCTTTCGCGGCTTCCCCTGCAGGCGGAACGCGATCTGCAGAAATCGACGCGTCCGGCCATCTGGACCTACCCGGCCTTTGTCATAATTATTTTCCTGGCTTCGAGTTACTCGCGCGACCACCCTGTGGTTTTTGCCGCCCTTGCGACGGCCACTTTGGCTTTCACTCTGCTTCGGTTGCCTTTGGCGCTGCCTCTGGGACTCTCGCGGGCAGCGCGGCGGCGGCTTCAGAATATTTGCTCCGCGACGGCCGGCATTTCGTGGGGCCTTTTCACCGCCGTGACCCTTTATTTCTATGGGTTAGAGAGCGCAACCAGCCTGCTGATTCTGACGTGTACCGCGGGGACCAGTGCCGCAGGAATCACCGCCCTCGCGCCCAGTCTACAGCTATTGCGCGTGCACGCGGTTGGCATGCTGCTTCCGGAGATCGCGGTGGCCACGGCGGGCGGAGTCGCGGAAAGCCTTGCGCTCGCCGGGGTAAGCAGCCTCTACTTACTCTACCTGCTGATTCAAGGCGGCAATTTGCACCGCCAGTACTGGAGTGGGATCACAAACAACGCTTTGCTCTCGATTCGTGCCACCGAGCTCGAGGCTGCCTCGGTCGCCGCCCAGGCCGCGAGCCGCGCAAAGAGCGAGTTTCTCACGAACATCAGCCATGAACTACGCACGCCCATGAACGGGATCATCGGCATGACGGCTCTGACACTTGACACTCCACTCAACGGCGAGCAGAGGGAATACCTAAGTTTGGTTAAGGATTCGGCCGATTCCCTCCTACACCTGCTCAACGAGCTACTGGACCTTTCGAAGATCGAAGCCGGAAAGATGGCTCTGGAGGCCGTTCCGTTCAATCTTCATGAAATGGTGAACCAGATTACGCGCACACCGAGAGTGGAGGCTGGCCGAAGGGGGCTGACGATAGAAGCGGCAATCGCGCCCGAAGTACCGCATGCCCTGATCGGAGATCCCGGACGGCTACGTCAGATCCTCGTCAATCTTATCTGCAATGCCTTGAAGTTTACGCCAAGCGGGTCGATTTCACTGAGTGTGAGACTGTCGGATCCACCGGGCGGTTCAGCGGTCTGCCTTCATTTTACCGTGACAGACACCGGAATCGGAATCGAAGGGGAGAAGCTTCAGGTGATCTTCGAAGCCTTTTCGCAGGCCGACGGCTCGACGACACGGAAGTACGGCGGGAGTGGACTGGGACTCGCTATCTGCGCGGAACTCGTAAAGCTGGCGTCGGGGAAGATCTGGGCGGAGAGTGAGCCTGGAAAGGGGAGTTCGTTCCACTTTACGGCCGTATTCGCTGTGGCTGGGGAAGAGGCGCAGCTAGGTCCCGCCGACGACACCGAACCCAGGCGAGCTTCGCGAAGCCTGAAGATCCTCGTGGCGGACGATAACCTGGTCAGCCAGAAGCTTGTCGCGCGAGTGGTTGAGAGATACGGCCACAGAGTCTTCGTAGTGGGCGACGGCCTCGCCGCTCTCACCGCCGTCGAGAGGGAACCATTCGACCTGGTGCTGATGGATGTTCAAATGCCCGTGATGAGTGGACTCGAAGCGACCGGGGCGATTCGAAAGCGCGAGAAAGAAAGCGGCGGACATCTCCCGATCATCGCGTTGACCGCAAATGCGATGGCCGGCGATCGTGAACTGAGCGTCGAAGCGGGAATGGACGGCTACGTCACAAAACCGCTGACACCGGCCGAGTTGTTCGATGCCATCGAAAGCGCCGCTGACCCGGCCAGGGCGCGACGGCTTGATTGAGCGCGCCGGCTACTTCGGGAAATCCGGCCGCGCCTTCACTTCGAGGATCTGCGACACGTGGCGGTCGCTGTGGGAGGATATCAGTATCAGCCATTGATACCCGTCGGCCGTCTTCGCCACTGGATGATCCAGAAAGTGGCTTCTCAGGTCATCCTGAGTAGTCTGCACGTAGGCGATATGGGCGTCACGCCGGGTGCGGAATTCCTTTGAGATACCTTCAATAGTGGGCCACTGCTTCGTCGCGGGCTTGAGCGGTTCCGGCGCCTGAAACTTCGCAGAACGATCCCGGATGGCCGTCATCATGAACTCATCTTTCCCCTTCACAAGATCCTTTTTCTCTGGCGCCGCGGGAGTTTTCATCAACCGTTGCGTCACGAGGTCAAAGATAAAGTTCTCAGAAAGTGTGATATGTTCGGCGCACTCCGCCACGGACCATGTCTTATCGTCGGGCTTGAAATTCCACTGTTTTTCGGAAAGCCCCGCGATCGAATCGAGGAAGCGCTTTCGGGTTGCGTGCATCTCGCTCATGAGGCGGTCCCGCTCACCTTGGGTCAGAGTTTCGGCGAAGCATGGAGCCAGGAAAGCTGCGAACAAGAGTAGTGAATTCTTCATGTCCAAGTATACCCGCTCTCCGGCGTGGGTTGGGTGTGGAGGATGATCCTACGCCCTGGTTTGGGCTTGCGCTCTTGTTGCGCCAAGGGGGTGGGCGGTTGGCCAACCTTCCAGGCCGCCGGCCTACGGGACGAAGCTGATCGCTACCCGCCGTTCGCCGGCCGCTTGCTCTGTCAGGCGCGCCATGGCACGTACGTTTGACTGGCTGGGCGATGCGCGGCTGGGCATGGGTCTAACCGGAATGAACCGGACACACCCATGAAGGAGGGATCGCGGCGCGAGGTACAATACTCAACGGCTCAATGAAAACCTTGTTCTTCTGTCTGGCTTCGGTCGCATCATCCTCGGACACCGCCTACGTGGATGCCGGGCCGCTTGACCTGCCGGAAACCGCGGGACCAATTGCCGCCGTCGCCGCAGGTCTCAAGGACCGGATCTATGTGTTCAACCGCGGCGAAGTTCCGATTCTTATTTTCAACTCGGAGGGCCGCTACATCAAAGGGTGGGGCCGCGGACTATTCGTGACGCCGCAGGGGATGCGCGTCGATTTGTTGGGAAACCTTTGGACCGCCGACAGCGGAAATCACGTTGTGCGCAAGTTCGGTCCCGACGGCAGCCTCATCCGGACCTACGGTGAGGTCGGCGTTCCCGGCGATGGCGAAGGGCACTTCCGCGATCCGCGGGATATCGCGGTCGGGTGGCTCGGCCGGGTGTACGTCGCCGACGCTGGTAATTCCCGTGTAGTGCGGCTGTTGCGCGACGGCGCTTTTTCAGCCGAGTTCGGACGCGGCCAGTTGGGGACGGTGTCGAGCGTCGCGATCGACGCGCGGGAGCGCATCTACGTCGCCGACGGCGGCCGCTACCGCGTCCATGTCTTTACGCCGGAGGGTAAGCGGGTCGGCGAATGGCCCGGTCTTGGGAACCCGTTCGGGCTACTTGTGGTAGGGGAGCAACTACTGGTGTCCGACGCGGGGGCGAACAGAATCCTGCAACTCGACATGAGAGCCGCGGTTCAGAACAACGGTCATGGGGAGATCAAAATCGCGCCCGCCGCATCAGGCCCCCGTTCCATGACGTCTGACAAGCAAGGCCGGCTTTACCTGGTGGACGCCGAAGGAAAATCGGTACGCAAATACTTAAAGCGATAGAATGAAGAATCGCTTGAATGCTTGCAAAACGAATTATCCCTTGCCTTGACGTCACCGGCGGCCGTGTGGTCAAGGGCGTCAACTTCGTCAATCTTCGCGATGCAGGCGACCCCGTGGAACTTGCGGACCGCTATAATCGCGACGGCGCGGACGAGATCGTTTTCCTTGACATCACAGCGTCGAGCGACGGCCGGAGTACCATGGCGGATGTGGTTGCGCGCACGGCGCGGCGAGTCTTTATCCCGCTCGCGGTGGGCGGCGGCATTCGTTCGGTCGCCAACGCGCGGAACATCCTGCTCTCCGGCGCTGACAAGGTTTCCGTCAATACGGCGGCGGTCCACCGGCCGGAATTGATCTCGGAACTGAGCGCTGAATTCGGCGCTCAAGCGGTCGTGCTCGCGATCGACGCCCGTCGCCGCGCGCCTGGCGAGTGGAACGTTTACACGCGCGGGGGCCGCGACGACGAGGGACTCGACGTAGTGGAATGGGCCGCGCGAGGCGAGTCCCTGGGAGCAGGTGAAATCCTGCTTACTTCGATGGACACCGACGGAGTGCAGGAAGGTTTCGACTGCAATCTGACTCGCGCCGTATCGCGGGCCACACGCATTCCCGTGATCGCGAGCGGCGGGGCGGGAAAACCGGACGATTTTGTCCGGGTCCTGACGGATGGCGAAGCGGACGCCGCGCTCGCCGCCTCGGTGTTCCACTTCGGCACGTACACGGTGAACGATCTGAAAGAACACCTGGAAAAATACGGCGTTCCCGCAAGGAAAGCCGAGTGATTATCCCGTGTATCGATCTCATGGGCGGAAGGGTCGTCCAACTCGTGCAAGGACGCGACAAGGCCCTTGAAGGCGGCACTCCGCGTGAAATGCTGGACCGTTTTTCGGCGTTTCCGGAAATTCAGGTCATCGATCTCGATGCCGCGATCGGCACCGGCACGAATGACGATCTGGTGCGTTACCTTGCCGCGCACGCCGTGACGCGCGTGGGCGGTGGAGTACGAACCGTGGAGCGCGCGGAGGCCCTCGCGGAACAGGGCGCGCGAAAGATCATCGTTGGAACGGCCGCGTTTTACCAGGACGGCGTTAATGCGCCATTTCTCGAACTGCTGGCGCGAGCGGTCGGCAGGGAAAAGCTGATTGTCGCAGTGGATTCCAAAAGCGGCAAGATCGTAGTGAAGGGCTGGCGGGAATCGCTCAATCTAACGGCGGAGCAGGTGGCTGGTTCGCTCGAACCTTACTGCGCGGGGCTTCTCTGCACCTATGTGGACAAGGAAGGAATGATGCAGGGAACTGACCTCGACTGGTTCCGCAGGCTGCGGGCCGCGACACACCTGGAGTTGACGGCAGCCGGCGGGATTACTACGCTCGATGACGTTCGTGAACTTCAGCGCATGAACATTCATGCCGCGCTTGGCATGGCGATCTACACTGGACGTCTGGACCTGGCGGAACTTGCGGCGTTAGACTATTAGTGCAGTGTCTTCGAAATAACTAGACATGTCATTTCTCGCGCTTTCTTGAGTTGGGACTGGTACAGCCGGGCTTGATCTGGGCTTGATCTGGGCTTGATCTGCTCTAGGGTGCGGCGATAGAGTGAGCTTCTCCTGTATGGATTCAACCGTCGCGGTCCACACGAAGGGTTTAGGGTCCTGATTCCAGGCGGAGAGAAAAGCTTCGATGGAGGCCTGGAGATCGGCCACGCTGCGGAAGACGGCACGTTTGATGGCCTTGTTATCCAGGTGGCCGAACCATCTCTCGACCAGATTCATCCAACTGCAACTGGTGGGGACAAAGTGAGCTACGAAGCGGGGTTTGCGCTTGAACCACGCCTGTACTTTGGCGTGCTTGTGCGCCCCGTAGTTGTCCATGATCAGATGCAATGGGACATCGCCCGGAAATTCGGTGTCAAGCCGCCGCAGGAATTTCAGAAACTCCTGATGCCGGTGTCTCTGGTGACATTCGCCCAAGACCTTGCCTTCGAGGGTTTCCAGGGCAGCGAACAAGGTGGTGGTGCCGTTGCGTTTGTAATCGTGGGTCATCGTGCCGCATCGTCCCTTCTTGATCGGTAGCCCAGGCTGGGTGCGGTCCAAGGCCTGAATTTGGCTCTTTTCGTCTACACACAGGACGATCGCCTGTTGCGGAGGATTCAGGTATAGACCCACGACATCGGTCATCTTTTCCAGGAATTTCGGATCGCGCGAGAGCTTAAAGGTCTGCGTGCGATGCGGCTGAAGATTGTGGGCGCGCCAGATATTATTGACAGTGGATTTGCTAACGCCCTGGCTCTCCGCCATAGTCCGGCAGCTCCAATGCGTCATCCCCGCAGGTTTCGTCTGCAGGGTCGCATCCACGATACCGGCGATCTTGTCGATTTGATAAATGGGCTTTCGTCCGCGCCCCGGAGCTATGTCCCACAGACCGTCCAGGCCCTCGTCAACGAAGCGTTTGCGCCACAGAATCACGGTGTTTCGGTTCACCGAAAGCCGCTTCGCAATTGAGACATCGGACTCGCTGGCAGCGGCAGCCAGAACGATGCGGCAACGCAAAGCCACCTGCTGAGGAGTGCCGTGCGCCGAAGTCCACTGCCGGAGTTTCTGCTGGTCGGCTTCGGAAAGC
>SYKU01000435.1 GCA_005808865.1 Acidobacteriota bacterium | reverse complement strand
GGTGGTGGCCGGGACAATGGATTCCTCTCGATCAAGACCTTCGCGGGAGAGTCTGCTCGCCACGAATCAGCGTGCGCAAATTGAGCGAAGGCTCGTCCTTTCGATCCGCTCGCAACTGAACCTGAATTCCGTTGGGTCAAGGCGAGACGTCCATCATGTCTGCCGTACGACATGATGCGATTTGGAAATCGAGCTCCGGGAAGTTGAGTTTCTTTCCTACAGGATCGGCCTAACCCGCTGTTGTGGCGCGAGTTGGCGCCTCACAGCGTTAAATTCCAATGCAGCCGGGCATGATCGGCCTTGGTTGCACGCGGTATCCCGAATTCGCCCGCGGGCGACGTTTCCGCGGCGGCGGTGGTCATAAGGGGTAGCAGAGGCGAAAATTGGAGGGCGGAAGGCGTTTCCTACGCCGGCCAGTGTTCGTCGGTGATGTAGGCCGCGGCCGCCGCCGTACCCCAGGTACTTGATGCGCCGACGGCCATGACCCTCCGCCCGGCAAACGTGCCGGGCCAAACCGTGACGAGTGCGTAGTCCCGACCGGAAGACCGGCTCTTCATCGCAAACTGATAGACCTCCGACTCGCCGGCTCCTGGCCGAAGGTTTCGGAGCAGCGACAACTGGTCCGCCAGGCCGACGAATTGAAAATCGCTGGGGCGGTCGAGTTCGCGGCCGAGCGTGCGGAAACGCAAGGAAGCCAGGAAGATGAGGTTGCCTGCGTTGAGGTCCTGCCATTTGGTAGGGCGATTCCGTATTAGCGGAAGGTCCACTCCGGCATTGTGGAAAAACCGGGTGAGCAGGCTCGCGCCTTCGGCCTCACCCATACCGGTGTATATTTCCAAGGGGATGGTCTTCGCGCCGGTCTGCTGTTCCAACTGTGGTGCCGCCGCGCTCCCGGCGATTTCTTCAGGGGCGTTAACTTGGACATCCCGGACCCGCAGCCCGTTTAGGTCCATGAAAAGCGGGGCGCCAGCGGCCAGAAAGGTCCGGATGGGACGAGTGCGGCCTTCCGGAACCGAGGCGAGCCGCGGGCGTTTCCGCGCGGTGAACTGGAGCGCATAGTGGCCCTGCGGCACTTCCACGAGGTATTTCGTCCGCCGCGCCCGGCCCTTCGTAATAGGCCGCAAGTTTCTTCCGCAGGATGCCGATCTGGACGCGGACAATCGAATCCGTGCGAGGGTCGAAATCCTTCCGGCGGCCGAAAACCGCCGACCCAATGGAATATTCCTTCAGATGATCGGGCGAGCCGGAGAGGGTCTGTTCCACAAGATAGCGGAGCAGCCGCTGCTTAACCCTCGCGCCGGGGCGGGTTTGGGACGGGTTGCCGCTCTGTTTCGGGCATAGGCGAGCTGTTGACACTCGGACACTACTGTCCGAGACTGGTAAGGTGAAGGGCGGTGAGTTCGAGCGGAGAGTCCGGAAGTGGCGCGGAAGAGGAACATCACCTGCCAGTTCTTGGCCGACAAGGGAAAAGGAAGCCACGGCCGCCTCTACGTCGGCGACGAGTTCACCACGCTCAAGGATCGCAAGAAAGAGATTGGCCGCGACCTGCTGGCCAAGATGTGCGCGGATCTGAAGATCGATCCGCATGACCTGTAGGAGGTAAACGCATGTTCTCATTCAGCTACCCTGCGAAGTTCAAGGCCGCGAGCGATGGCCGCGTGCTTGTCGAGTTTATCGATCTGCCCCGTGTGGCCACAGACGGCAAGGACGACCGCGAGGCCATGGAAGAAGCCATCGACGCTCTCGGCTCCGATCTCTCGATCCGCTTGTCCCGCCGGGAGGAGATCCCCACGCCGTCAGCCCGCAATCGTGGCCAGCGCCTCGTGCCGGCGCCACTCTGGCTGGCGCCGAAACTCGCGCTCTACCTGTCTATGCGCATTCAACGCGTCAGCAACTCCGAACTCGCACGCCGCCTGGGCGTCCACGAGCGGGTGGTCCGCCGCATGCTCGATCCCGAACACGCCACCAAGGCCGAGAAGATCCAAGCCGCCCTCGCCGTCCTCGGCAAGCAGATGACCGTTGAAGTCCGCGACGCCGCGTAAGGCGTGCCCCGTATCGGCCGGGGTCGAGGCGCCGCCGGCGCTGTTGTCCGCCGCAGGCAGCCGTTTCCTATGGCAGCCAGTGAGCCGTCACGAAGCTCGTTGAGGCGGCTTGGCTGTCTCTGATGTCCACCTGGAGCAAGATCTGGAGCCCAGTCTTACCTGAGGAATCCTCGGGGCCGATCTTGCCCCACAACTCGCGCAGGCTGAGTCCGTCGGTGATGTAGGCTGCGGCCGCCGCCGTGCCCCAGGTGCTTGAAGCTCCGACGGCCATCACTCTCCGTCCGGGGAACGTGCCGGGCCAAACCGTGACGAGCGCGTAGTCCCGGCCGGAAGACCGGCTCGTCATCGCAAAATGATAGACTTCCGACTCACCGGTTCTTGGCCGCAGATTTCGAAGCAGAGACAGTTGGTCCGGCAGACCGACAAATTGAAAATCGCTGGGGCGGTCGAGTTCGCGGCCGAGCGTGCGAAAACGCAAGGAAGCCAGGAAGATGAGGTTGCCTGCGTTGAAGTCCTGCCATTTCGTAAGGCGGTTGGTTATCAGAGGAAGGTCCACTCCGGCAGTGTGGAAAAACCGGGTGAGCAGGCTCGCGCCCTGGGCCTCTCCCATGCCGGTGTATATCTCCAGGGGGATGGTCTTAGCGCCCGTCTCACGTTCCAGCCGCCGTGCGGCCGCACTCCCGGCGATTTCTTCAGGCGTGTTGACCTGGACATCCCGAACCAGCAGCCCGTTCAGGTCCATGAAAAGGGGCGCGCCGATCACGAGTTTGACCGAAGAGCCAGGTTCGAAAAAGCCTTTCCAAACCGGGTGGTTTCGCCACTCGAAGGGGCGGGTTGCAACGGCGGACGGCGAAACCGGGGGCGCCGCCAGACGGGTTGCCAGAAAGACAGCGAGTCCTCCCGCAAAGGCGCCTGATGCCAAAAGGGTCCAAATCGGCCGGGTGCCGCGTTCCGGAGCCAAAACTGCCGATGCGCTCTTCCGCGTGCTGAACTGGAGCGCATAGTGGCCCCGCGGCACTTCCACAAGGTATTCATCCGCCGAGCCCGGCCCTTCGTAATAGGCCGCAAGCTTCTTCCTCAGGATGCCGATCTGGACGCGGACAATCGAATCCGTGCGTGGGTCGAAATCCTCCCGGCGGCCGAAAACCGCCGACCCGATGGTATATTCCTTCAACTGGTCGGGCGAACCGGAGAGGGTCTGTTCGACAAGATAACGGAGCAGCCGCTGCTGGATGGGGGAGTCGCGAAAGATCTCACTCGAAAGCACACGCTCGGTTTGTAACCGCGCCGATTCGGGCCCGGGCGCGTCGCTGACCGCAGGTGCACTGACTGACATGAATCCCCACTACATCTGGATGTCAATCATAACACAACGATTCACAAGTGAATTTGCTGTCAAGCTACACGAATTAACTTCCGCTCACGAGCTTCCACCGCTACACTCACGGACAGCGTAATCGGGGTTCGGATTTCTCAGCAATCCACCTGACACAATTACAAACACGAGGATATTCATGCGAAGTCAGATCGTCCGTGCCTTAGTTCTGCTTTCCGTCTGCGCCGCAGCCGCGTTCGGCCAGATCAGCCGGGCCACTATTCTAGGAACAATCGCCGACCAGCAGGGGAGCGTGATCCAGGGGGCGCCCGTCAAGATCACCCACGTGGAGACCAATCAGATCTACTCAACTACCACGACGGACGCCGGTTTCTACACTGTTCCTGGCCTGCCGGTAGGCGCCTATGAGGTTGCAGCGGAAATGACCGGCTTCAAGAAGAGCTTGCGAAAAGGCATCGTGTTGCAGGTGGGAGACCGCGCCCAAGTCGATTTCCAGCTCGAACTGGGAGCCATAGCGGAATCGGTGGAAGTGACCGGCTCCGCGCCACTGGTGAACACCTCGGACGCGACCGTCGGCAAGGTTATCGAGAATGCGCGCATGGTCAGCCTGCCGCTGAACGGCCGGAGCGCGCTGGCGCTGGTGGCGCTGACACCCAGCGTCCGGGCCCATGCCGAATCGCCCCAAGGCTTCGGCGACCGTGGAGTGCTGGTCTCGGGCTTCAGCGTGAACGGCGGGCCGAGTGGCGCCAACAACATCACGCTTGACGGAGCGTCGAATATCAATCCGCGCGCGGGAGACGTAAACGTGAATCCGGCGGTCGACGCCATCCAGGAGTTCAAGGTGCAGAGCGGAGTGATGTCGGCCGAGTTCGGCTATACGGCCGGTGGTGTGGTGAACATGGTGACGAAGTCCGGGACGAACAGTTTCCACGGAACACTCTATGAGTTCCTGCGAAACGACAAGCTGGATGCCCGCAACGCCTTTGCGAACACCAAAGCCCCGTTTCGCTACAACCAGTACGGCGGCGCGGTGGGTGGACCCGTTCGCAAGGACAGGACTTTCTTCTTCTACAATTACGAAGCCTGGAAGTTCCGGCGGCAGTATACGGTGATCGGAACTACGGCGACGGAGGCGGAGAGACGCGGTGATTTTTCGGCGCTCGGTGACGCAAGAGGGACGCCGATCCCCATCTATGATCCTCAGACCACGCGAGCCAACCCCGCGGGAGCGGGTCTTGTGCGCGATATCTTCCCGCGAAACACGATTCCTGCAAACCGCTTAGACCGGGTAGCCTTGAACATACTGCCCTTCTACCCGCTGCCGAACCGGGCGCCGTCCGACCCGTTCACGCACGCGAACAACTACCAGGCGAATCTCGGCGCAAGGAAGGATGCGCGGCAGATGACCGCCAAAGGCGACCACCAGTTTTCCCCCAAGAACCAGGTCTCCTTCCGCTACACGCTATGGCAGCATCAGGACGACAACGGCGGCACGGGGAACGGCTACTATACCGACAGGCTGGCTCGCGTCCGGAACGACGATTACAAGAATCAGAACTTCAGCCTCACCGATACGCACTTCCTATCGGCCCGGCTGATCAATGAGCTCCGCCTCGGCTATGTTCGCAATCTGTTCCCCTTTGTTCCCGCGAGCGTGGGTACGGACCCCACTGGTAAGCTTGGGTTGCCGAATAGCGTTCCAAGCCGCACTTTACCAGGCGTTAACATCGGAGGGTTGCCGAACCTGCAGGGTTTCCCTTCGGGATTCGGCACAATCCAGGGACTGATCTCGATGGACGTGAAGCAGATCGCGGATAGCCTGACCCTCATTCGCGGGAGCCATACGATAAAGGCGGGTTTCGAGTTTCGAAACACGCAATATAGAATTAACGCCTGCTTCCAATGCTCAGGGGTGTTCAACTTCAACAACCGCCTAACGGGAAATCCGCAGAGCCTCGCGGGAACGGGAGCCGGCCTGGCAAGCTTCCTTCTGGGCACGGTCGCGGACGCGAATATCGATTTCAACGTCGGCACCACCAACGAGGGCTATTCGCAGGCATACTTCGTGCAGGACGACTGGAAGGTCACCCGCCGGCTGACCCTGAACCTCGGCCTGCGTTATGACTACCAGCAGGTGCCTGGCGAGCGAAATAACGGCCTCACCAACTTCAATCCAACCGCGACGAATCCCCTGACGGGCCTGCCTGGACGGCTTGAGTTCGCGGGCGTCGACTTCGATCG
>SYKU01000434.1 GCA_005808865.1 Acidobacteriota bacterium | reverse complement strand
CTGTGCGACCGCAGAAACATTCTGTGCTGATCGTGTCATGACTCAGTTCTGCTTACAAGAGGGTAGGTCTGCACTACATCGCTATTTTCAGAAGCTGTTGTTGAAACCGCACGACTTGGCTCCATCCCAGTGGCGAAAATTCCGGAAACTGTCAATGCCGTGACGAACTTGGGTTAAAGCAACCGGGCGCGGAGCGTCAGGGATGTGACTGCCGCTGCGAGGCCGTGAACCGGCCAGAAGGCGTGTCCCTACAACTCGTCAATCGTAGACCATGTGCAGCACCTTCTTCAAATCTTCCCATGCTTCCCGCTTGGCGTTCTGGTTGTACGGACGCAGCAGGTAGGACGGGTGATAGGTCACCATCACCGGAATCCCGTTCCACTTCTGCCAATTCCCGCGCATGCGCGTTACGCCTTCCGTCCGGCCAAGGAGCGCGCGCGACGCCGTGCCACCGAGGGCGCAGATGGCCTTGGGCCGAATCGCCGATAGTTGCCGGAACAGGAACTGGCCGCAAATTTCCATTTCATCCGGCTCCGGTGTCCGGTTCTCCGGTGGACGGCACTTGACTACATTGCAGATGTACACGTCCTTCCGCAGGATCGGAATCCCCTCCTTCGAGGCCGTGTTCTCAATCATCTGCGTGAGCAATTGACCTGCGCGGCCCACAAACGGGAAGCCTTGCGCGTCCTCGTCGGCGCCCGGACCCTCCCCTACAAAGACCAACTTCGCGTGCTCGTCGCCCGCTCCGAAGACGATCTTGTTGCGCCCGGTGTGCAGACGGCAGCGCTTGCAGTCGCCGATGTCCTCAAGGATTTTGAACAACGTGTCGCTTTCAGGGGCAAGGCCGGGAAGTTCCATAGCGGGCTGCGGCTCCGGTTCGAATTGAGGTTCAAGTAGAGGTTCTGGCGAGGGTTGGGTCGTCGCCTCGACTTGCGCCTCCCGCCGGTACATGGTCTTGATGCCGAGGTCTCTGTAAAACTCCAGGCGGCGGCGAAGTTCTACCGGACTCATTGCCTTGCGTAGAGCGCGAGACGAAGCCGAAGTGCCTCGTCGAAAATGCGGTCGGCAATGACGCGCTTCGAAGCGCGCGCCACGATCAGAGTCTCGCCTGTTCGCAGGGCAAGTACCACCTCGTTTTCGTCCGAATCGAAGCCCGTGTCCCCTCCTACAAGATTGCCCACAATCATGTCGCAGTTCTTCGCTTCGAGCTTGCGGCGCGCTTCTCGATCAAGGTTCTCGGTCTCTGCGGCGAAGCCGATCAGCAGGCGGTCTTCCTTCTTGCGGCCAAGCTCGGAGAGAATGTCGGGAGTCGGGTCGAGTTCGAGGGAAAGCCGCGCGGCGGTCTTTTTGATCTTCTGGTTCGGCGGACTCGAGACGTAAAAGTCCGCGACCGCAGCCGACTTCACGATAATGGTTGCTTCAGCCAGGCGGTCCAGAACAGCGGTTCGCATTTCGTTAGCCGTACGAACTGGCACGAGGGTAACGTCACGCGGCGCCGGGATGTGAACCGGGCCGGATACCAGGATGACGCGCGCTCCCCGCTCCCGGGCGGCTTCGGCGATGGCATAGCCCATCTTTCCGCTGGAGCGGTTGGTCAGAAAGCGAACCGGATCGAGAGGTTCGTGCGTCGGTCCGGCGGTCACGAGGATGGTCTCGCCTTCAAGATCGTACCGGCGGTTCCCTTCCGCCAGCACCGCGCTCGCAATTACGTCCGGCGAGGCGAGGCGCCCGGGACCGGTCATTCCGCACGCGAGATGACCTTCGTCGGGCTCGACAACCCGATGGCCGCGGGCCCGGAGCCGCTTCATGTTTTCCTGCGTGGCTTGATGCAGCCACATATTGGTGTTCATGGCCGGCGCGAGGATCACCGGGCCTGTGAAGGCGAGATACGTTGTGGTGAGGAAATCATCAGCCAGTCCGTTGGCGAATTTCGCGAGGAGGTCTGCCGTCGCCGGGGCTACAACAAGGACGTCGTTCTGTTGAGCCGCGCCGATGTGTTCAATGGCGCTCGATAGCGTCGCGTCGCCCGATGCCGAGGAGAACAGGTCCGTAATTACCTTTCGGCCCGTTAGCGCGGCGAAGGTGAGAGGCTGGACGAACTCCTGCGCTCCGGCGGTCATCACGACCTGGACGCGTGCACCGCCCTCCATCAGCGCGCGGGCCAATTCCGCGGCCTTGTAGGCCGCAATACCGCCGCCAACTCCTAACAGGACGTTCATTGCACGGGAGGCTCGAAAGTGAAGGTCGGACCCTCTGGTCCGCGCGGGTTCCCGTGGACGCGCTTCCCGGCAACGAATTCAACGTCATGCAGCCTGCGAAGGCCGGCGAGAGCGTTGACCGCGGACCAGGAGATCGGCCTCACGAAAAATGCACCAGCAGGCACTAGACGGCCTCTGGCGAAGGAGCGTCCGGCAATCCGATACCAAACAGTTCGTACTTGACCAGGCCGCGGCGCACTTCTTCGATCGCAATCACGGTGGACTTCTTCGAGGTGTTCGGAAGGAACGGCCGCGATCCACCCTGGAGTTGACGCGCGCGCTTGGCGGCGACGATGATGAACCGGTAGATACTCGATTCCGGGTCGTCCGGAATTACGCAGTAGGCACTCGCTTTGATATCAGCTTCCGACATGATGTTTTTCAAGTAATCCTTTATCTACAAGGCTTACGCCTCGAACGTGGCCAGAATCGGACGGATACTGTCTTCCATTCGCGCCCGCCGGGCGCGTTCGGCCTTTACGATCGCCGCCAGCGTCCGAACGGACGGCTCAACCTCGCTGTTAATCAGCACATAATCGTATGCGCTGTAATTCCGAATTTCCCGCGCGGCATCCGCCAGCCGCCGCCGGATCACTTCATCCGTATCCTCGGAACGGGCTCGCAGCCTCTCCTCCAGGATCAGGCGCGACGGCGCCAGAACGAAAATGGACACCGCTTCCGGGATCTGTACCTTTAATTGTGCCGCACCTTGGACGTCAATGTCGAGCACCAGGTCCAGCCCACGGGCCTTCGCGTCCTCCAGGGAGGACCGGTTTGTGCCGTAGTAGTTGCCGAAAACACTGGCGTATTCCAGGAATTCACCCCTGTCGATCCGGTCTTCGAATTCGTCGCGGCTGATGAAATGATAGCTTTCGCCGGACTTCTCGTTGCCTCTGGGAGGCCTGGTGGTGTACGAAATCGAGAAGGTTAATCCGGGGACGCTGCTCATCAGACCGCTAACGAGCGTCGATTTTCCGGAGCCGGAGGGTGCGGAAATTATGAACACGGACGTGGCGGCAGATTTCATTCGAGGTTGAGGGACTGCTCCCGGATTTTATCAACTTCCGCTTTGGTTTCAAGCGCGAGTCCGGTAATTGTCAGGCCGATATCGCCCGCGCCGCCCGTCTTTGAAAGCACCGTATTGGTTTCGCGGTTCATCTCCTGGAGCAGGAAATCGAGTTTCTTTCCCACCTCGCCAGAGGAATCGAGCAGCACGCGGAGCTGCGTGGCGTGAGTCTTCAACCGCACAAGTTCTTCGCTGATATCGCTGCGGTCGGCAAGGATTGCCGCTTCCTGCGCGAGCCGGTGCGGGTCGACGCCCGCGCCTTTGAGTAGTTCGCCCAACCGCTGCTTCAGTCGCTTATGGAAGGCGGCCGTCGCTTTGGCGCGGATCTTTTCCATCCCATCGGCACGCTCGGAAATCGCCTCGCAACGTTCGCGCATCTCGGCCACGATCGCCGCTCCCTCACGCTCGCGGAAAGCGTTAAGCACCTCGCACGTTTCGCCCGTGGCCTCCACGATGGCGCGTTCCAAATCCTCCGAAAGCTCCAGAGCGGCGGGCTCCGCGCGGAACATGGCAGGGACGCGCAGCGCGGCGTTCAGGTCCGGTTCGCCTTTGAGATGGAACTCCTTGCGAGCCTGCTCAAAGGCCTGCAGGTACGCGGCGAGGAGATCGCGATTCAAGTACCCGCCGTCGGCCTGGGTGGACCGTGTGAGACTCAGCGTAATCTGCAGGTGGCCGCGCGCCACGCGGCTTTTGACTGCGGCCCGCATCGCGGACTCGACGGCATCGAACTCGCCGGCCATATGGAAATGCAAATCGAGGCCCCGGTGATTCACGCTTTTGATCGTCACCGACAGCTCGCTGCCTGAAACGGGCTTGCGGACGCGGGCAAAACCAGTCATACTGCGTAGGCTCACGGATTCACCGCCGCGTCAAGTTCGACGAATTGCAACTCGTGAAGCCGCTGATAAATTCCGCCGCGGCCGACGAGTTCTTCGTGATTTCCAACTTCTGAGACGTGCCCCCGTTCGAGGACGACGATTTTATCCGCCCGCCGGACGGTTGAGAGCCGGTGGGCGATTACGATAACGGTGCGATCCGCCATTAGATTTGCAAGTGCCTTTTGAACGAGCATTTCGGATTCGGTGTCCAGGTGCGATGTGGCTTCGTCGAGAATCAGGAT
>SYKU01000042.1 GCA_005808865.1 Acidobacteriota bacterium | reverse complement strand
TTGGGTGACCTCGATTGGGGTGGGTTGGCGAAGCGCGCACTCCGCCAAATTCCAGTTTTACCCCATGTTTATGGGGTCATCCAAATGGTTAGGCGCGCCTCAACCCTCACGGGCATGGCGATATGATGCATTGGTCAGGTGAAACACATCACCTTAAACCGGCGACTCAGCCGGCGAACTCTCTCCGGCGCAGCCCTTCCGGTGGCGCTGGCTCTACTGGCGGGAAGCGTGTACATCGGGCGCAGAGCGCCCCTGCTCGCGCAAGCGCTTTCAACGCGCTTTCCCGGAGCTACATCCTCCCAACCTCTTGCGATTAGCGCCGACGGTTCCGTGCTCGTTTCGGTGAACCCCGACAGCGACACAGTTTCCGTATTCGACGTGTCGCAGGACCGCAACCGCCGAATCGCGGAAGTGCGCGTGGGCAGCGAGCCGAACGGCGTTGCCGTGGTTCCAAACGGCTCACGCGCTTTCATCGCAAATACCGTTAGCGGCACCGTGACTTCAATGCAGGTTTACCGCGGCGGCGTCGGCGGCCGCGTGCTCAGGCATATTCCCGTGGGGACCGAGCCCTACGCGGTTGTGATGACCCCCAACGGCCGCAAACTTTACGTGGCGAACGCGCGGTCAAACACGATTTCGGTCATCGACCCGAATACCAACTCCGTGATTCGCACAGTGAACGTGGGGCCCGAGCCCCGCGGGCTGGCCGTCACGAACAACGGCGACGCAAACGACGAAGACGAAACGCTGCTCATAACGCACTTTCTGGCGTTGCCCGCGCCGGGCAGGATCGACGGCGAGGACGATAGCAAGCTCGGCTTCGTAACGGCGCTTTCCACGCGCGACGAAAGCATGATCGCGCAGATCAGCCTCCGGCCCATGGCCGACACCGGTTTCAAGGCCGCGGGCGACGCCATCGGGCGCACGGCCCCGCCGGCAACCATCACGGAATCCGACCTGAAATTTACGACGGGTGCGTATCCGAACCAGTTGAACAGCGTCGCAGTAAAAGGTGGTTTCGCATTCGTGCCATCGACGGGGGCGTCTCCGAATGGGCCGGTGCGCTTCGATGTGAACACGCAGAGCCTTGTGAGCGTCATCGATCTGGCGAGACGCACCGACGCCGGGCAAACCATTAACATCCATTCTGCGGTTCGGGAACAGACCGGTACGCCGAGGCGTTTCGTCACCCAGCCCTGGTCGATCGCCATGAAGAACGGCGCGAACGAAGGGTATGTCATCAGCTTAGCGAGCAACGTTATGGTGAAGCTGGCGGTCAACCCCACAACGGGCGGGGCCAGCGTGCAGCGAAGCGTGGCCGATAACACACGCGTCCTCCAGATTCCGACCGGGAGACACCCGCGCGGCGTCGTCGTGAATCCAACGGATACGCGCGCTTACGTCATGAACTACATTTCGCGGGACGTGACCGTCGTGGATCTGACGGCGACGCCGGAGCGGGTTTCGGCCACTATGCGTTCCGCGGACTTGCCCGACCCAGGTTCACCTGAAGAAGTCGTGCATCTTGGGAACGAACTTTACCATACCTCGATTGGCGAGTTTGACCCGGCCACGCCGGGCGGCCCGCCGATCGTGGGCCGAATGTCGAATAACGGCTGGGGCTCCTGTGGATCCTGCCATCCTTTTGGGCTTACCGACAACGTGGTGTGGATCTTCGGCGCTGGACCGCGGCGCACGATTCCCCAGCACACGGATTTCGACCCCGTGGATGGTTTCCAGAGGGCATTTAACTGGTCCGCTATTTTCGATGAGGAAGAGGATTTCGAGGCGAACATTCGCGGCGTTTCGGGCGGCCTCGGCTTGATCGTCGGCGCCGACGGCGTAACGCCGGATAATCCGGTCGCCGCGTTTTCACCGGCCAACGCCGAGCGTCGTCAGTTGCGCGTGCGCGGCATCAACTCCTGGGACGCGATCAAAGCCTACGTTCAGCACGGCATCCGCTCTCCCATTTCACCTCTATCGAAGACCGATCCGGACGTGATTGCCGGAGAGGAGATTTTCCGCCAGAACAACTGCCAGCAGTGCCATGGCGGGACACAGTGGACCACGGCGCGGGTGAACCATACGGGAGTCCCCGGCGCGGACTTGCTGCAGGGAGCGCAGTTGGGAGCCAATCTGAAAAAGGTTGGGACCTTCGACGCCGCGGCAAAGAACGAGATTCGAGGCACCGCCGCGGCCCCGCTCGGCGCCGACGGATACGCACCAGCCTCGCTTCTTTCTCTGTTCGCCTTCCCGCAAACGTTTTTCCACAATGGCCAGGCGAACTCGCTTCAGCAGGTGATGGAGAACGTAACGCATCGCAGCGCCGGAACCAATGGCGTGGATCGGCTTACCGACCCGGAACAGCGAAGACGGCTCATCCGGTTCGTGCTGTCCATCGACGCGGCCACCGTGCCGATGTATCCTCCGCAGTAACTGCTATGACCGCGGCTTCTCCTCTCCGGAGGGGCGGAGAAGCCGCGCGTTCCTCCACGGACCCGCCCGAACTCCACTTTCTCAACGCCTCAATAACCCTGAAATCCGAAGTTGCAATCATTTCAAAGACTATCCGACGTATTTTGAATGGTTTACGCTGTGGAAAGCCAACTTCGGCGAAGTTGGCTTTCCAGCCTGCAAGCCGCTGAAGAGAATGGGTTTAAGTGTTAAACTTCGGATTTCAGGATAACTGCACACTCGCTCCGGGTTTCCCGCGTGAATTCAGGGATAGCAGGCGGTTCCGCTGTGAAGCTCGCGGAATCGTCGCCTTCGGTCGTCGGCGCGCAACGCGAAAAGACACTTCGCGAGAGACTGGATGGGACGTTCCCTGAGCAGTGAAGATGCCGTCGAAATGCCCGCTGACCGGACCCTGCAACTTCTCCACCGGGGCGATGGCATAGTAGACTACACAGTATGCGTTTCGGAGCCTTCTTCCTTATTGCTCTGCCCATTGCCGCGCAGCACGGGCGCTATGTGAGCGAGTCTCAGCACCCGGCCATCGGCGATCCGAAGGCCATCGCCGCGGGGGCGAAGCTTTATGCTCTATCCTGTCCGGGCTGTCACGGCCCCGACGGCAGCGGCGGCCGCGGCCCCAACCTGGTGAAACGCTCCCTGTGGCACCCGCTACGCGATGAGGCGATCTTCAGTGCCATCCGTAACGGAGTGCCAGGTACCGACATGCCGCCCACCAAACTGCCGGAAGACCAGACCTGGAACCTTGTGGCGTTTCTGCACGCACTCATCGGACCCGCGAGCGAGAACAATGTGCCGGGCGACGCCGCCTCCGGCGAGCAGGTTTTCTGGGGCAATAAGGCGGGATGCTCCAATTGCCATTCGATCCGAGGCAAGGGTGGACGAATGGGACCCGACCTCACAAACATCGGCGGAAGCAGCCCGCTCGCGGTCATTAAGGAGTCCGTCCTCGAACCTTCCAAAGATTTGATGTTCCTCGGCAATGAAGGCGCGACAGTGACGTTGAAAAGCGGGAAAATCGTGAAGGGAGTTGCACGCAATCGCGACAACTACTCGCTTCAGATGATCGACGAGGGAGGCGAGTTGCACCTCCTCTCCATGGCTGACGTCAACGAACTGAAAATTCTCGACCATTCGCTAATGCCCGGGGATTACCGCCAGCGCCTGTCGCAGGATGAGCTTCGGGATTTGCTGGCATACCTCTCCCGCCAGGTCGCGCGCCCAAAAGGCACAATCAGGAAGGCCAACAACTCATGACACGATTCGCGCTAACCGTACTCTTTGTCTCTGCGTGTGCTTCCGCGCAAGTCAGTTTCGAAGACATCTCGAAAGGGCCATCGGAAGACTGGCTGACCTACGCCGGAAGCTACCCGGGTTGGCGCTATAGTCCGCTCAGGCAGATCACGCCCTCGAACGCGAAACTCATGTCCGCGAAGTGGGTCTATCGAGTGCCCGACGCGCGCGGATTGCGCATGTCCCCGCTCGTCTACAAAGGCGTGATGTATGCCACGAATACGAATGCCGTTTACGCTATCGACGCACGTTCGGGCCGGCTGGTCTGGCAATACCGCGACGTGCGGGCAAAAGGAGGCGGCGTGAACCGCGGCGCCGCTATCCTGGGCGACCGCGTTTATTTCACCAGCAGCGATAACTATCTGACGGCTCTTGACCGGCGATCCGGCGCGCTCATCTTCAGCCGCCAATTCGCGGATGTCGAAAAGGGAACCACGTCCACTTCCGCCCCACTCATCGTGAAGGACAAGGTGATCGTGGGCAGCGCGGGCGGGGATAGCGGGATGCGAGGTTTCATCGCCGCTCTTTCCGCTGCGAACGGCGACGAGATTTGGCGCACGTGGACGGTTCCGGCAAAGGGCGAGCCAGGCTCCGAGACCTGGAGCGGCTTTGCCGAGTGGGGCGGCGGGGCGACGTGGCTGTCCGGCACCTTTGACCGGGAGACGAATACGCTTTATTGGACCACCGGCAATCCTTGGCCCGATTTCGCCGGAGCGCCGCGCCTTGGCGACAACCTCTATACGTGCTCCCTTCTCGCACTCGATCTCGATACCGGTAAATGGAAATGGCACTTCCAGTTCACTCCGCATGACACGCACGACTGGGATGCTCAGAGCTGGCCCATCCTGCTTGACATGGAGTTTCGCGGCAGGATGCGTAAGGTCGTGCTGCACGCCAACCGGAACGGATTCTTCTACGTGCTCGACCGGATAACGGGCGAATTCCTGCGCGGTACCCAACTGATCGACAAGGTCACCTGGGCAAGCGGCATCGACGACAAAGGGCGCCCCGTATTGATCCCGGGTAAAGACCCGACGCCCGAGGGCAACTGGGTTTGTCCGAGCGTGAAAGGCGCAACCAACTGGATGGGCCAGAGCTACAACCCAATGACCGGCCTGCTTTACGTACTGACCCTCGAACAGTGCGGGATGTACAACAGCTCGTCGCAAGAACCGGTTCCGATGAAGAACTTTGCCGGCGGTGGAGCGACGGAGGAGGGCGGGCAGGTGCTTCTGCGCGCGATCGATCCGAAAACGGCGAAGCGCGCCTGGGAATATCCGATGACAGGAGCCGGGCGCATGTGGACGGGTACGGTATCGACGGCGGGTGGCGTGGTGTTCACGGGAGACGACGACGGCCAGATGCTGGCGCTTGACGCGAAGACAGGCAAGCTGCTCTGGCATTTCAATATGAGCGAAACGCTGACGGCTTCGCCGATCACCTACGCGGTGGACGGCAAGCAGTATGTCGCCATAGCCTCAGCCACGGCGATTTTTTCATTTGGCTTGTTTGAACCGGCGGAGCCGCTGACGCCGCCCAAAGTTACGTTGGGGAAGTAGGGCGGACTCTCGGCGCGTCAGGCGGTGGACAATCGCGACCGGGGACTCAGCCCTTCAAGAGCCGCTCATACTCATCGTGCGAGCGAGGCCAGAACCAGTTGAAGATGTTCTCCTCCCGCACCCACAGCGCGATAGGCATCCGTGATCCGGGCAGACCGGCAGGCGCCAACCGGCTTCCAGGGACGGAATGATGGTGGGGTTCTCACGCGGCAACTCAAACTGCTTGCCTGCACGTCGCCGAACCTCTTCAGGCAGCTCCTGATGGCAGTGCCGGAAGGAGGGGATCGCCTTGTGCGCAAAGCTCACCGCGTCGCGGATTCCGCTTGGCTCCCGCGCGTCCGGATTCTTTCTCGAAGCGAATGCCCCGTCCCTCAGCTATTGCGCTTCGAGCAGAGTCATGCCGCGCCCGCCAGGCGAAAAACCCCCGGCCATTTGCCGGTCCCAGGTATCGTACTCAAGTTCATTGAGCCACGCATCAAGAGAGTGCCGCTCATCATCGGGCCACCCGGTAATCGCCTCTTTGGTGAAGCCCTGGAAGCCTGCCGCCCGCAACTACTCCCGTTCGCTACGCCTTTCCTGTCAGGCTGAAATCGACGCCCTGAATTCGCCGGCTGCCTTTGTCAGGCTCGCTACCTGATCGCCCAGCGGCAGGTACTCCATTGTCATGTATCCCTTGTAGCCCGTCTTCTGAATGGCCTTGTAGATATTGGCGTAATTCATCTCGCCCGTCCCGGGGTCGTTTCGGCCCGGGTTGTCCGCGACATGGTAGACGGCCACCCACGGCGCCGCGGCGATCGCGGTGCGCGTGACGTTCCCAAGCTGTACCTGCTCGTGATAAAGATCGAAAAGCAGCTTCACGTGTGGATTGTCCACTTCCTTCACCAGCTTCAGACCTTCCACGCAGTTGTTGAGGAAAAAGCCCTTGTGGTTTACGAGCGAATTCAGCGGCTCGACGATCAGAGTGACTCCTCCCTTGGCAGCCAGGTCGCCCGCGCGCTTTGTTCCCTCAAGCAGACTCGAATACTGCTCGGCGTGCGTGCGCCCGGCGATTTCATTGCCGCTCATCAGAATGATCTGTGGAATCCCAAGCTTTTGCGCGAACGTTATAGCCTTCCTGACATCGGCGAGGAAAGCCTCCCGCTCGGCTGGATCTACCATGGAAACGCGCCGTTTTCCCCAATCCGGCGTCGCAATAATCGTGTCCATCGCCAGCTTCAGCGACTGCGCAAGTTTCCTGATACGGGTAATGTCCTGGTCTGTCCAGTTCACGTGCTCGGCGACAAGTTCCACCGATTGGATGCTCGCCCGCGCCGCCGTCTCGAGCTTCTCTTCGAAAGTTCCCTTCAGCGTCCAAAGCATCACGGAAGTGGTCATCGCGGTCTTGGGATGCGTCTGCTGAGCCCGCATTTCGGGGGAAGAAATCTGTGCGGCTAGTGCCGCTGTACCCGCTTTCAATACGTTTCGGCGTTCCATAAATCCTTCGATCGATGCTAATCTCTATATATCCACGCGACATCAAGGGCAGTCATGCGCGAACTACGTTATACCACTCCTCACGGCATTGCGGTAACACGACGCCTGTCGAAGGTTGGCTACAAGAGAGGCCTGAAGCATATCCTCCGCGAACTCGACGTCCACAAGGGAGTGTACCTCTCTTCAGGCTACGAATTTCCGGGCCGGTACTCGCGCTGGGATATCGCTTCGGTCCGTCCGCCTCTTGAAGTGGTTTCCTGCGACCGCCGCGTGGAATTTTGTCCGCTGAATCCGCGCGGCGAGATGCTGTGCCGGATTCTCGAACCCGTGCTCGGGGCGCATCCGCACTGGGAGACCTTCGAGCTCTCGGGAGGGATGCTCTCCGGCCGGTTGAAGCCGCTTCCGCCGCTGTTCTCCGAGGAAGAGCGCAGCAAGCAGCCTTCGGTTTTCACCATCCTCCGCGCGCTCATTGAGGAGTTCCGCAACGAGCAGGATTCGCGCCTGGCATTAATCGGCGCGTTTGGGTACGATCTTTTGTTTCAGTTCGACCCCATCGTCAAGAAGCTTCCCCGCGGAGGTCATAAGGACCTGCACCTTTATCTTTGTGACGACATCTACTTCATGGATCGCAAAAAGGAGCGGATTGAACGCTATCAGTACGACTTCGAACGCGAGGGTCTGTCGACGCTCGCGCTCGATCGTACCGCCGCGGAGATTCCGCCGCCGCCGAAGGTGAAACGCGGCCCTATTGTGGCCGATCACTCGCCCGAAGAGTACATGGCCAAGGTGGAGCAGGTGCGGGAGGGGATGCGGAACGGCGACTATTACGAAGTCGTGCTGAGGCAGAACTTCCAGACCGCTTATGGGGGCAAGGCTTCGGCGTTATTCGAAAAAGTTCAGGTCGCAAGCCCCAGCCCTTACGAATTTCTCCTGCAGCTTGGCGAGGAGCAACTGGTCGGCGCGTCGCCTGAGATGTTCATCCGCGTGGAAGGCCGTCGGGTCGAGACGTGTCCGATCGCGGGAACGGCGCGGCGGACGGGCGATCCGATGCGGGATTCGCAGGCGGTGAAGGAGCTTCTGGCTTCGGTCAAGGAAGAATCGGAACTGACGATGTGCACCGACGTCGACCGGAACGATAAGTCGCGCGTCTGCGTGCCCGGTTCGGTAAAAGTGCTCGGGCGCCGGCTCATCGAGTCCTACGAGGGGTTGTATCACACGGTCGACCACGTGGAAGGCCAGTTGATGGATGGCTTCGATTCCATTGACGCTTTCCTGAGCCACATGTGGGCGGTTACGCTGATCGGCGCTCCCAAGAAAGCCGCGGCGCAAGCCATTGAAGACGCGGAGAAGACCGCGCGCGGCTGGTATGGAGGCGCGATCGGAATGCTGTCGCTCAACGGCGACATCAACACCGGGATTCTGATCCGCACAACGTATTTGCGGGACGGAACTGCGGTTTATCCCGCCGGCGCAACGCTGCTCTACGATTCCGACCCCGCGGCTGAAGAGAGCGAGACGCGGATCAAAGCCACGGGATTCTTCCGCGTTCTTGGCGGCGCAGTGGCGGCCACGCCCGCGGCGATCACGAGCGACAAGGACCACGCGGGACTGACGATGATGCTGGTCGATAACGACGACTGCTTCATCCACACGCTGGCGAATTACGCGCGGCAGACCGGCGCAAGAGTCGTGACCTATCGCGCCGGGTTCCCCCCCGATCTGATCGGACGGGTTTCGCCGGACTTGATCCTGATCTCACCCGGTCCAGGCCGCCCTTCTGATTTTGGTGTTCCCGCTCTGGTGAGGCGCGCAGTGCAACTTGGTGTTCCGGTGTTCGGTGTATGCCTTGGCTTGCAGGGGATCGTCGAAGCGTTCGGCGGTGAACTGGGCGTACTCGATTATCCCGTTCATGGGAAGCAGTCCTGGATCTCGCACCAGGGCGTAGGTGTTTTCGAAGGACTTCCCGAGCGATTCCAGGTTGGCCGGTATCACTCGCTCTACGCGCGGAGGGACCGTTTTCCGGCCTGTCTTGAAGTTACCGCCCAAACGGATGAGGGCGTAATCATGGGATTGAGGCATCGAGAACTGCCGGTCGAAGCGGTGCAGTTCCACCCCGAATCGATTCTCAGCCTGGAAGAAGGCGTTGGACTGCGGCTGATGGAAAACGTGGTTCGGAGTTGCGCCGCTCGCAGGCAAGGTGTAGCGGTAGGTCCTTCATGAAAGCTTGGCGATTTTACGGTTTCGGCGACATGCGGATGGACGAAATACCGGTGCCGCCCTTGCGCAAGAGGCACGTCCTCGCTCAGATTCTCTGTGTGCAGCCAAGCGTGACCGAAGCGCAACTCGCATTCGGGATTCCTACGCTTGCCTACGAGCGCATCAGGAAGCGCCTGGAACTGGAAGCCCCTGTGCAGTTGTTCGGGCACGAATTCTGCGCGAAGATTCTCGAAACCGGCGAAGGAGTGACGCGATTCTCGGCCGGTGAACGCGTCGCCGCCCGGGCAAAGCTTCCTTGTGGCGATTGCCCTCTGTGCGGCAGCGGCCGGGAGCATCTGTGCAGGAAGGGTCCCATTATCGGATTTCAGCTTCCTGGCTGTTTCAGCGAGTTCGCCGTTCTGCCGGAGATCGCGCTGGTACGCGTCGATGACCGGCTTTCGGATTCCGAAGCGGCGTGTCTGCAATCGCTGAGCGACAGCGTGGCCGCGGTTGAGACGGCGGACATCCGCATCGGGAATTCAGTCGCCATCTTCGGTCAGGGAAGCATGGGGCTTGAATGCATGCAGATTGTTCGAACCAGCGGCGCGGGGCTCATCGTGACGGTGGACGTACGCGAGGAAGCCTGCCGTCTTTCGCGTGAGTTGGGCGCGGATTACGCCATCGACGCGACCAAGGAAGATCCCGTGACAGCAATTCGTGCTCTGACGGATGGAAACGGCGTGGACGTAGTTTTCGAATGTGCGGGCGGAAGTCCGAAACAGGGACTCGCCGGCACGAAGACCGTGATGCAGGCGGCCGACGCCGTTCGCTCCGGTGGAAAGATTATCGGTGTGTCGTGGTTCGGAGCGCCGCTCGAAATCGATATCGATCTCCTGCGGGAACGCAGCCTGCGCTATCTGTTTCCGGATATCAGCACGATTGAACATTTGGAACACACCGTGAGGCTCGCGGCGTCGGGACGCGTGAAACTGAAACCCGCGATCACGCATGTTCTTCAGGGCATCGAGTCGGTGCCGCAGGCCTTTGAGATCACCGCGAACAAGGGACGGTATAAGGCGATTAATCCTGCGCAGGTCCTGATGTGAAGGAGCTGAAGCTGTGAAAGATTTAAGCGGGTTTGGCACGGGGGCGCTCTCCGACGCGCTTGGCAAGACCGGTGCGATGGACTGCGAGATCAAGTGCCGATCGGCGAATCCGCGGATGGCGGGACAGGCGTTTACCGTGCGAGTTCACACGGCGGACATCCTGATGGTGGGCAAGGCCCTTTCAGATTGCCCTGCGGGGAAGGTGCTCGTGATCGATGGGCGGGGCGCACCGAACACCGCGCTCTGGGGCGATCTGACCACTTTGGCGGCCCGTGTGAAAAAGCTTGCCGGCGTCGTGATAGACGGGGCGATTCGCGACATGCGTCGCGTTCACAAGGATGCTCTTCCGGTGTTCGCGCGGGCTGTGGTGCCGAACGCCGGCGGCGCGGAGTACGTTGGTGAATTGAACGTTCCGGTGTCGTGCGGAGGCGTTCCGGTAAATCCGGACGACTGGGTGGTGGGCGACGAAGACGGCGTGGTCGTGATTCCCGCCGCGCGTCTGCAAGAAGTGGTGGCCAGTGCGAAGCTCATCGTCGCTGCCGAGCGTAAGATCGAACGCGCGCTTCGCGCCGGCGCGGATTTGAGCGAATGGCTCCGCTTTGGTGAGAAGATCGAGCGCAAAAAAGGCGAGGTGTTTCTACCTCAACTAGGCTCAAAACCGATTCGCGATCGCGCCTCTGTGCGCCGGCATTAGCAGGAAACCGCAAAATTCGTCCGCATTTGCTATTCCGGCATTGCGAAAGACAAGATATTCCCGCCGGATGCGATAGCCACATACTGGCGTCCTTTCACCATGTACGTCATCGGCGAGGCCTTCCAGACATTGTTCGTCTCGAAGTGCCACAGCGTTCGGCCCGTCTTCGCATCCACCGCCGCAAAGCCGCCGCCCGTCTCTCCGTAGAAAACCAGTCCACCAGCCGTTGAAAGAACACCCGAATAGTTCGACTCCGGCGGGCCGAATTGCGGCACCTCCCACGCAATGCGTCCCGTATCGAGATCGAGCGCGCGGAGAAATTTCTTCGGCGGGTCCGATGGGTCCCGGAACGGCACGTATCCGCCCAGCTTTGATTGCCGGTAGATGCTGCAATCTTCTACCGCCATCATATAGAACAGCCGCGTCGCCGGGTTGAATGCCGTCGAATACCAGTTCGTCGCGCCACGCACCGCGGGGCACGCTTTCGTCCCGCCGGGCGTGGGCTTATTCCCTTCGATGAGTTGCGGCCTGCCATCCCGGCCGATGCCGCTCGCCCACGTCAACCGTGTGACGAAGGGCTTGGCCAGAAGCAGTTCACCGCTCACGCGGTCAAGCACGTAGAAGAAGCCGTTGCGATTGCCCTGTAGGAGCAGCTTTCGGTCGCGTCCGTGGAAGCGCGCGTTGACGAGCACAAGTGGCTCCGTCGCGTCCCAATCGTGCAGATCGTGCGGCGTAAACTGGTAGTGCCAGCGGAGCTTTCCTGTCTTGACGTCGAGCGCCACCACGCAGTTGGTATAGAGGTTGTCGCCCTTGCGGTCGTCGCCATCGGTGTCGGGGAAAGGATTGCCGGTTGGCCAATAGAGCAATCCTGTCTCCTCATCGTAGGAGCCGGTAAGCCACGTTGCCCCGCCCCCCCCTTCAATGGCCTTTCCGCCACCCCATGTTTCAGAAGCGGGCTCGCCGGCTTTCGGAACCGTCCAGAAGCGCCAGGCGAGTTCGCCGGTGACGGCCTTGTACGCGGCGAGAAAACCGCGGATTCCTCCATCGCCGCCATTCACACCGGCGATGACTAGGTCGCCCACGACCAGCGGCGCGGTGGTCGCGCCGTACCGCCCGGGAGGATCAGGCATTACGACGTCCCACATCAACCCGCCGGTCAGCGCGTTGAGGCAGATGAGGTGCGCGTCGTCGGTCGAGAAGAAGACTCGGTTGCCAAGAATCGCCGCGCCCCGCTGCGCACCCAAAGCGGCATCTCCGGGAATCATTGGGCCGGAATTACGCGGCCGGGAATAGCACCAGATCTGGCGTCCAGTGCGAGCGTCGAGGGCGCAGACCTGGTTGGGGCCGGTTACGTACATCACCCCGTCGCTGACTAGGGGCGTGGTTTCAAGCAGGAAATAGGGGATCGAGTAGCTCCACTGCATCTGAAGCCGGTTCGCGTTTCCCGTGTCGATTTGATTCAGCGCGCTGTGGCGATTCCCGTCGAGCGTGCCGTTGTAGCTCGGCCACTCGCCGGGTTTCGGGTGCAGAATCCGCTCCATACCTTCGGGAGAGACTGGCTCCCCGCCGGCGGGAATCGCACCTACCGTTACCCCACCCAGGCGGCTGAGAAACCGAAGCAGATCCCGGCGCTCGCCTGACGTAGCTTTGAGAGACGGCATCGGCGACGCCTTCTCTTCAGTCACACTTTCGTACTCTCTCTCGAGCAGGAGATGCAACCGGCCGTCGAAGGTTTGCACTTGCAGGTCGTGTCTGCTTTGGCTGCGCGCATAACCGCGGAGCGTGGACCCGCCGCGAAGGCGCACATTCACTACCGCCCACGGGTTCTGCGGGCACCAGGCCCAGCCGGGGCAGGAGGGCGCCGATCCCCCCACGCGAGAACCCGGATTGTCCAGGGACTGCTCGAGTTCGCGCAACGGGAGCGCTCGGCCGATCCCCGAAAGGTCGGGACCGTTCGCCTTTCCGCGCCCGTGCACCATATGGCAGGATCCGCACTGTCCCTGGCCAAAGAAGAACCTTTCGCCCGCGGCCGCGTCACCTGGAAGATTGAGGTCATACGCCGACGCGTTCAAAGCGCGGATCCAGCGCGTGAGGCCCTGAAGTTGGCCCTCCGGCAGAGGGAACTTGGGCATGCCACCTTCAGTGCCGTTCTTCACGATGTCCTGAATCTGCTGTTCGGAGCGGTTGCGCAGTCCGCGGTTACCGAGCAAAGCGGGGCCGCGATCCGTTCCAGTACCGCCAACGCCATGGCAGGACGCGCAGAGATTTGCAAACTGGCGTTCGGCGTCCTGAGCAGCGGCGGTAAAAGGCGATGCAAGAATCAAGGCCGGCAATATTGCGAAGGAGAGAATGGAGGCGCGGTAGGTCACGTCGTATTTGTAACACGAAGAAGGCCGGGCGGGAGACCTGCCCTACCCGCCCAATTGCGCGGCGATGCGTTCCAGAGCGCCAAGTCCGTCAACGTCGCGCTCCAACTCGGCGAGAGACACGATATTGACCGGCTGTCCGTTGTACTCCTTGCGGAGTTGCTCGATCGCGCGGATGTGGGACTGACGGACGCTCGCGTACCACGCCAGCACGTCCGACTCCAAAGCCGATGCGCCCTTCGATGACCCGTCGCCCGAAGCGTCGTGCGGCCACATGCGGTTAACATAGATAGTCCCAAGCGGGAAGCCTCGTTCCTTGAGAGCGCTGAAGAAAAAGCGCGCGTCGCGCAGGGCTTTCTGTGGAGTTGTCACTACGCGGAACTCGGTGATGGCCGGGTCCTTCAGGAGAGCGACAGTCTTTTCGGCGCGATGTGCGTAGCCTTCCGCGATAGAGACGAAGATCGAATAGAAATCGAGAATCTGCTGCACCAGATTCGCCCCCAGCAGCGATTCCACGCGCGCATAGAGATCCAGGCTCTTTCTTCCGAGCGACATCATGCCCGTCCGCGCGACGAATTGGTACGTGCGCCCGACGAGCTTCACCCAACCCGAACCTACAAGATCGGCGAACGCCATCGGCTTGTCCAGAAATTCGATCGCGTGGCGGGAGGGGGCGGTATCGACGACGATGTATTCGAAGCCCCGGCGGCTCAGTTGATCGATTCGCTCCACCGCCATCAGTTCCTGCATACCGACGAGCGAATCGGCAATCTGGGCGTAGATCGGATGGTTCAGAATGCGGTCCACCTGGCCCTTCTTCGCGTACATATTGACGGCGTCGTCAAGCGTCGCGCGGACATCGAGCAGCGCCGCCCAAAGCTCGCCTTTGCCCGGCGGCAGCAGCGGAACATGCTGCTCGAGGCTGCGCCCTTGAAGGTTCAGTGCCGTGCGCAGCCGCATCGCCGGATCGATCGTGATTACCAGACTCTTTCGGGCATCGGCCCTGGCGCGGGAAAGCGCGGTCGCCGCCGCGACCGATGTCTTGCCGACTCCGCCCGTACCGAGGTAGACGACGATTTTCACACGATCTCCGAGAGCGGCTCGAGCGACTTGCCGACTTCCTCCAGCAAGTCGAGATCCGACCGCCATCCCTTGACGCGTTCGACGGCGACCGGCCGGGTGGAAACACCGTTGAACAGTTCCGCGGTGCGCTTGCGTTCAAGTTCCGCCCGGTCGAGAGCGAAGCGGAGAACAGGCTGCCGTGTGGATTCAGAAGAAGCGCGCATTTCCTCGATCTGTTCACTGGTCGCCTTGCCGAGGGGCGAGACCATGTTCATGATCACCGCGGCCGACGCAAGATTGTAGTCTGTCTTCAGAGCACGGCACATCTCGACGGTTTCGGTGACGGCCATCTCTTCGAGGGTTGTCACCGGGAAGACGGTGATCCGGGCAGTGTTCGAAAAGAAATGAGCGAGGTCGGCGCCTGCCACGGCCAGCGGCCCCGAGAGAAACGTTTCGAAGCTCCGGGCAGAATGCAACGTGCTGAGGAAATGGCCCATCGAGGGTGCGTCCCACAGCAGGAGATCGAAATCGGGCGCGGCGGCGTGCGCGGACGCTTTCCGTTCGGCGAGCTGCTGGAGCCGGGCGAGAAAATAGAATTCTTTCAAGCCTGGAGCCACTTCGATGAGGCTCTTGTAGATGTGGCTGTCGAGAACCGCGTTTGCAACCCATTCGACAGGAAAATTCTTTCGGACAAGTTCCGCAAGCAGGTCGCGGGGGTCAAAATGCACGACGAACAGGTTTGCCGCCGCCGCGGGATACGCCGCGGAGAGGCCCTCGAGCGATACCGAAACGGCGAGTTCCGGAAGAGGGTGGGATGTGACCACGACGACTTTCCGTCCGGCGGACGCGTACTTCAGGGCCAAAGCGAGGGAAAGCGTGGTCTTTCCGACTCCGCCCTTGCCGCAGAACACCACGATTCGGGATTGGACGCTCACATCGGGCGCAGGCTGATTTTGCCCGCGGCTTCGTCCACCGAAAGCTGGTGATCGCCGCCGGCCTCGATGGCGACGGGTCCGAACTCGAATCCGCGAATCTCTGACGGAACGAAAACGTTGAGCGTGAACTCACCTGATTCGTAGGCATGAATCCGCATTTCGACTCGTTCGTCGGAAGGGAAGAACAAAACCTTCACATCCCCCGCGCGCACTTCCGCGATCGTGTTGGAGGCGGATCCTTCTACCGGGCAGCCGAGCACCGCGACGGAAAGCCGGGTCATCGCTTTGGCAAGGTAAAGGCTTTCGAAAACGTCTAGAAGCGTCTGTTTGATCTTGCCCTTCGTCCCGTCGCCGGAATCGGCGGCGGGAGCCGGAGCAGTGCCCGCGGCGGGTGCTTCCGCAGGCGGGCTTGGTTTCGGGGAGGGCGGAACGGCGGAGGCTGCGGCGGGAGCGCCCGCCGGCGGTTTGGGAGGGCCCGCCGCCAGCTTCTCATTTGCCACGCGCAACCGCTCAGCCAGCACGCGTGTGAGCCGTATAGGAATTTCCGGGTATTTGGCCATCAGCTTGACGAAGCCATCGCGGGTCAGCAGAAGGCATTCCGTGTCTTCCGTGCATGTGACTGTCGCCGAGCGCGGCTTGTTGTCGACGATCGACATCTCGCCGAAGAACTGCTCCACGCCGAGTTCCGCCAGCAGTCCGCTCTTGGCGGACTCGATTTTCACGCGCCCTTTCGAGATGATGTAAAGGCCGAGCCCCATCTCTCCCTGGCGGACGATGGTCTCGTTCTTCGTGAACGTGCGGACGAGGCAGGCATCCGCCACGCGCTTCAACGTCTTGTCGTCGAGGCCGTTAAAGAAGTCGATTTTGGTTAGCAGATCTTTCATTTGAAATTATTGATTACTTGGACTTATAAAAATAAGATTTCCCGCTGAACCAGACTCGATAGCCTTCCCCTGACTGGATCACGTGCAGCATCCGTTTCCCCCGTTTGACCGGCCCCCCGCCGGCCGCTACCGCGGGTCCGCCCGCAGCTTCCGGCGCAGCCTCCTCGGCAACCTCGAATTTCGGCGTCGGAGGCGCCGTGTGGACACGCTGCTTGAGAGCCTCCGCCGTTTGTTGGATCGACTTGTCCATGATACGCGCAACCATGAACTTCGGCACCATCGCGCCCGCGTCCATTTCCATCTCGCCCACGACAACCGTTCCCGCACCATCGGACGCGTTCATGAGACGGAAGGAGCCGGTATATTCCTTGATGTCTTTCCCGCTGAATTTCCGGAACGAGATCAACTGGGTCGGCGTCAAGTCGAACTCAAGTCCCATCGTGATGGTCTTGACGCTCGCAAGAGTGAGTTCGACTTGTTTGGTGCTCGGGTCGTCCTTAACGAGCTTCGCATCCTTACAGCCCGGGAACCATTCGCTCCAGCGAGGGAAGTCCACGAGAATGCCGTACAGCCTTTCGCGAGGCGCGTCGATTTGAAATACGGATTTTCCCATCGGCTCTCTTTACTCCTGGACCGGCGTCAATTTGTATTTCTTGCCCATGAGCCATATTTCAAGGGACTCGTCGGTCTCGATAATCTCAAGGAACTTCCGGCCGCCATGATCCTGTAATTCCGACGAAAACGCGCTCACACGGCCCTCGACGGCCGTGAGCAAAGCACGGGTTACGAAATTCTGCGCCATGCCCGGATAGAGTACGCGCCAGTTGCGCAGATCCATCTCGGTGCGAAGCGTCACCTTCGTGCCGGTGCCCTCGCTTTGAAGATTCCACTGGACGCGCGTCAGAGGAAAGCTGCCGGCGATCTTCCGGTGCAGCACCATCTCGTTTCTGGTGTGAATGCACTCCATGGTCAATTTTGAATTGGGAGGCTTTTCGAAGCTAAATTCCGCGATGGCGAGATCGCCCTCCTTGACCATGAGCTTGGAGTGGCTGGTGATCGGAAACCACTCCAGATAGTTGTCGTAATCGATCAGAATGTCGTACACGCTCGAAGGATCCGCGCTCAGCGTAATCGACTGCGAACCGAGGTCGGTCCACCGCTTTAGTTTCCACGTAGCCATTTAACCGATCCGGGAGACGGCCCAGAACAAGCCGATTCCCGCCACTCCCGCAACCGCGGACAAAGCCGCGGAATAAGGCGCCGGCAGGGCGGATGCCCAACGAACCGACACCAGAAACACAATCAAGAGCATACCAATGATTATGGCTGAACGGACCAGGCGGTTTTGGGGCGTGGAGGAATCCGAGGTCTCCTGCGCGTCCACGCCGATCGAGAGATCGTTTTCGCGGAACTCATCGGCCAGCCGGTTTACCTGCCGGAGCCCCTCGAAGAACAGCAGGCCCGATCCGAGGAACCATTCCGAAGCCATCTCTCGCGTCGCCATCTCCCGCATTCGCGCGCGAAGAAGGCGGCCAATCACGGGCCACTGCGCTTCGGCGATAAGGTCGGAATTGGCGGTCACCGCCGTCGTCTCCGCGTTCCAATAGCCGAGAGCGATCAGGTTGCGATGCAGCAGGTCGAGAAACAGCGGCCGCGCGGACTGCACGCGCGAGAGCGCTCGCCAATTGCCCTCGAAGATTGACGCCGAGCGCGGAAACTGCAGGTTGACCTTAAGTTCCGGTTCGAGATCGGAAAGAGCTTCAAGAAGGTCAGGCTCCAGCTGCCCTCCCGCCCGGCCGTGAGCCAGGCGCGCGAGAGCATGGGCCGCCGCGGTCGAGTTGCGCGCGAGCACTCCCGAAATGTACTTGAGCGCGGTGGCAGCTTGCGATGGCGGAACAGCCACATAGCGGCAAATTCGTCGTAAACCCATCTTTCCATCGGGCGTGATGACGATTGAATCCGGGTCCAACTCGCCGTCGATCACCGACAGCATGCAAATCTGCTCAAGCACGCCTTCCGTCACCTTGCGGACCGCGGAGGCGGAACCTCTGGCAATCATCGGTCCGGCCGGTTCGCCCTCCACCCAGCTCAGGCAAAGCACTTCGCTGTTCGAGAACGCTTTGATGACGGTTGGGTGCTGCACGTTGCTTTTCAGACGGCCCGAGTTGAGAGTATCAAGATAGGACCGCTCGCGTTCCAGATCCCGGTCGAGATCGCACCATTGGCGAAACTGCGCCAGCACTTCAGGCGTCGTTGCCAGGCGGACACCCTCTTCATTGAGTAGCCCGATACTGCTTTCAAAACCGTCGAATTCCCGGGGTTCGAAGGGGCTCCGCGCGGCCTCTACTGCGACGGCGCGCTCTCCGAGGGTGCCACGAAACGCGTATCTCGAAAACGTATTCCAGCAGGGCTCGAATTCAAGCGTAGCTGCCAGATCCGCTCCTCTTTCGCCAAACTCCTCCAGCGCCTGCACCACTCGCCCGCGTTGGGCAGGAGGAGGAGTGACGCGGACCGTTCGCAATTGGCCGAGGTAGTCGGATCTCAACAGATCCGCTCGCCAGCACAGAAACTGCGCGAAACAGGCGTAAAGACCGCCTAGTTCCTCGAGCGCGTTTCGGAATTGAGATCCTTTTGGCAGATCCTCCACCATTCGCGGCGTGGAGGATACGGGCCAGTTGCGGCGCGTGCGAAGGCCAAACTTTCGGAAGATATCCGCTGCACTAGTACCTAGTTGCATAAGTCAGAGTACTTGGCTTTGGGGCCGGAAGGGAACACGACTGCCTTCTTCCATTCAAACGGCGCTGCCTTTTCGTTGTAGACTTCAACAAAGTCGTCGATCGCTTGCCGCACTTGCCGCGG
>SYKU01000433.1 GCA_005808865.1 Acidobacteriota bacterium | reverse complement strand
AGAAGGCCACCGGTTCAAGTGAAAATTCCGATCGCGCCAAGTGCTTAGATCGCCCTTGCGCGTCAACGAACGTTCCCGCCGATAGCGGCTCGATTGTCCCGTCCCTCCTGCGCAGTTGGAACAGCATGAGCTCGGTCTTGTTCTCGAATTGCAGGCTAAACCAATCCCAGCCGGTCTGCGCACTATCGAGCTGGTGCGTAAACCACTCGTGGTCCATCCAGGCGGTGCCCTCGACGCGATGCTCTTTCCCACCCACCGACACGCTGCCCTCGGCAGCGAGCCGCGTGAACGAAACGTAGTGGGACGCGCGCCCCTCGCCTTCTGCCTTCCGGCTTATGCCGTCGATACCATGAATCACGGGCGGCTTCGTAGTGGAAAGTTCCAGGTTGAAACGAAACTCGTCCGCAACGGCGTGCAGCATCTGCCGGTCGCCCGTCCACTTAGCCGACCAGTTTCCGTTCCAGATGCGGCGCTCGGCGAAACTCGCTCCGGCGACTCCGGGGCCCGCGCGATTGAGGCGTGCCTGGTACTGAAAGCGCTTTGGGCCAAATTCGGTGAGAGCCAGATGCGCCAGATACAAATCGTCGGCGCGCCATACGGACCGGTTGTCCGAAGGGCCGCGCCGCTGCGCCTGGCGAAAGAAGACGAGTTCAAATCCGAAACGGTTGCCGCTCTCCGCGCGCAGGTTCCCCGTGTAGTACCACCACTCCGTCCGAAACTCCGGATGTTCGAAGTGATCTCGCGGAAATTCGTAGCGATAGCCGGGTAAGGCACTGCGGTAAGCGGCTCCCACGGCCGTTGGCGCGACCCGTGGCGGCGCCTTGATTGCGAGCACAGCTCCGGAAACGCTGTCGCGAAATATGGTCCGGAAACCCGGGCGCTCCTCTTTGGCTTCTGGGAGAAGGACGGCGAGGTAGTCCACCCCGCTGTTTGCTTCACGCTTGTCCACCGGAGTGAACCAATCCATGCGGTACTTCGCTTTGTAGAACTTCATTCCGGGCAGCAGTGTCCAGTCGGCTGCCGCGAGCGCCGTACTTCCCGGCCGGTTGCGCTGACGCTGTCGGATGATTTTTATCATCCGTTCGGTTCCCGCGAATTGACGCGCATCGCTAAAATGCGAGGTATTGAGCTGGATCGTGTACTGAGTGGCGACGAGCGCCGCGAAGACGCCGCCTGCTACCGCGTAACCGAATTTCGCGCGGTCGATCGCTGCAAGACCGGCAAGAGTGAGTATCGGAACAAAGTACATGCCGGTACGGTTGACGGGGTAGAGCAGCCCGGCGAAATAGTGCGCGGCGATCAACAGGGCCACCGAGAGCGCCATCCCGCAGCCCGTGACCGGCAGCAGGCTTCCGGAAACCGTTGTTGGTTTGCCAGGGCCTGATCGAATCTCGCGGAGGGCCGCGCCGAAGACGACAAGCAACAACACGGGCAGCGCGACCGCCGCGAAGACGTCGAAAAGACTCCATGGCAGAAGCGTGGCTCCGTCCCAGTTCGGCACTAGCCAAGCCAGAGTTAAGCTCTTGAGGCTTTCGAAGAGTGTGTTGACGCCCACGTAGAAGCTGTCCTTCTCTACGCGCGCGAGCGGCAACGCCAGGGGCACGAAGGCGGCTACGATTCCGGGAATGGCGAAGCGATCAAGCCATTCGATCCGCCGGCCGCTTGGCAGCAGGAACAGGAAGACCACCGAGATCGCCGCATTCGGCACGGCGAACGTCAGGTTGGCAGCGACGGAGAGCCCGAAACACAAGCCCGCCGGAACGGAGCCGCGGCTGTCCCCTTGAAGCGCCTGAATGAGGAAGTCGATGCCAAGGAAGGTCAACGCGAGTGCGAGACCGTAGCCTCGCGCGAGCGACATGTAGTCCTGAACGTAGGGGTTCAGGGTGAGGCACGCCACCGCCAGGAGAAACAGCCACGATCGCTGAAACGCGCGGCGGCAGATACGATAGACCGCGGCCAGGTACAGGAATCCGCCGAGCAGGCTGGGAATCCGCAGCGCGAATTCCGAGAGTCCGAACAGGGCTAGCGAAATCCTGCACAGGTATGTGTGAAGCACGTGATGGCTGGCATCGAATGTGTTGAAGAGTTTCGCAATCGGCTGCGACAGGAAGCTAATCCACGTAAAGGCCTCGTCGCAAGTGATGGCGAGCGTGGCCGCACGGTAGACGTTGGCTGCGGCGATGGCCACCAGCAGTGTCAACGCGGCACGAGTGGCATACGGGGATTGGCCTGTTGCTCGCGCCGGGGTCAAGCTTCGAGCTTAACGCATCCTTGGCTTGGGGCCGGCTCAGGCCTTGGCTCATACGGCTACTCCTTCTCCATGCGTGGGTTCTCAACGCCCCTGAATTGGGTGCCACGCAGGATTTCGCACGCGAGCTCGCATATGAAATCAGGCGTGGGATCGAAAGTCGCTGCCACAACGAATTCGACTTCGCCCTCGAAGTCGCCCGCGAATTGGATCTACCCTTCCTTTCGGCAAAAGGGGGGTGCGATGCGCGTGATCCTGAGATGCCCGTGGACGACTTGGATCGCGTCACAAACCGTGCCGGAAATGCCCACGCTTCGATGCGTTTGCGCAAACACGCGATGTGGCGCATTGCTTCGAATCGACGCGCCGATTCCTCCGATTCGCCAGCAGTCTGGCACGGACTCGAAGCATCGCGCACGCAGGTCGCCTTGAGCGCTACTTCGGACTGGGAGGTTCGGCCACCTGACCAGCCCGAAGAAGCAGATGCTCGACGAGTTGTTCCGGCTCAATCGCAAGATGAGGAAGGCCTAACTGTTCAAGGAGAGCTTGGATCGCCTCTGGACGTATCACTACGAAGGCGCCGCGCTGCGCGATCTCAACGGCTGGATTGATCAACTGCGATGGCAACGCCTGGAGCCGTTCCCGAAGCTGGCCGGGATGCTGCTCCGTCATCAGGAAGGCATCCTGAACTACTGTCACACCAAGGCGCCGTTCGGGGTCGTCGAGGCTGTGACCGGCAAAATCAAGGCTCTGCTGCGGCGCGGTCGTGGCTACAGCAACCTGTGTTACTTGCTCCTCAAGGCCCAGCGCATGGCCTCACTAAAGACCGAATGGGTCGTTTTCCTGAAGGCGGCCTAAAATGCACACGCTGGACACGCTGTCAGTTTCTTGCCCAGAGCCGCGGAATGGGGTATAGTTGTCGGTCGGGGATTCCAAAGAGGAGGCTGCCATGCGTTATGCGATTTTGTATTTTCTTGTGGCCGGCAACCTGGCGCTGGGCCAGACGTTTACCGGGACGATTTCGGGAGGTGTCGCCGATTCCACCGGGGCGGTGGTGGCCGGTGTTAAGCTCCGGGCCATGAATGAGGACACCGGAGTCGAGCGCACGGAGGCGAGCAACGCATCCGGCGATTATCTGTTCGCCTCGCTTCCACCCGGCAAGTATCGCGTGGAGGCCGCCTTGGCCGGATTCAAGCAGGAGTCCGTCCGGGGTGTTGTGCTCCAGGTGGGCCAGAAGGTGCGCATTGACCTGGTGCTGAAGCCGGGCGATGTCAGTGAGACCGTGGAGGTGACCGGGGCGGCGGCGTTAATCAACACTAGCGATGCCGCCGTGGGACAAGTGATCGATCAGCAGAAGATGGTCGAACTGCCGCTCAACGGCCGCAACTTCCTTCAGCTTGCCCTGCTTAGCGCCGGCGTGGAACAGCGCCAGACGACCCGTGGTTTGCTGGCGGTAAACGGAACGCGGGGAAACGGGTTGGGCTTCCTGTTTGACGGTGTCGACGGCAATGACGCCAACGCCATCTTCCTTTCGCTCACGCCATCGATCGAAGCCATCCAGGAGTTCAAGATCCAGACGAGCACCTACAGCGCGGAATTCGGCCGCAACGCCGGGGGGGCAGATCAACCTGGTAAGCCGGTCCGGTTCGAACACGTTCCATGGAGCGCTATTCCATTTCATCCGGAACTCCCGCCTGGACGCGAAAAATTTCTTCCTGCCCGCCGGACAATCGAATCCGCCGTTCAAGCGAAATCAGTTCGGCGGAGTACTGAGCGGCCCGATACGGCGCAACCGGACATTCTTCCTGGGTAACTACGAGGGCAACCGGATCCGTCAGCGCCCGACCTCGCTTGCCACCGTGCCCTCGGTCCTCGAGCGAACGGGAGATTTCTCGGCCACGCGCAATTCCCTCACCGGCGCCCTGATCCCGGTGCGCGACCCGAGCAACAACCAGCCGTTTCCGAACAACAGAGGCTCTTGCAAAATTCTGGAGTTCGGACATCCATTCTGACAGCAGAGGGGCGTCGTTTGGCTGCTGAGCGTACTTT
>SYKU01000041.1 GCA_005808865.1 Acidobacteriota bacterium | reverse complement strand
GCTTTCACTGCGATCCTCCTTTTACGGGCAGTTGGTGCGCGTAATTTGATACAACTGGTCGTAGGCCGGGCGCACAATCACCGGTTCGTTACGCGGAACCTTGACGACGGTCGCGCCCTTATCGTCCATGCCGTAAACGTCGTCGCCGTTCCGCTTCCAACGGGGCATCATCTTCTCGCTTGAACCGAACAGGCACAGCAGCGCGGCAAGGTCCGGGTCGTTCATCGCGTTCCGGTACGCCTTCACTGCCTCATCGGCTCCCGGGCCGAAGAGCTGACGCGAGAACGAAAGCGGCACGTGAATCGGCGGGATGTAGTATACGTTGGGCTCAAGACCGTACTGCGGAAAGAGCGGTAGAGCGATCTTCCTGATGTGCACCAGGTAGTCGATAGGGTTGTCCGGCTTGGCGTCCTGCTGCTTCGAGATCCAGCCCGCCATACGGATCTTCCCGATGCAGTTGGTGAAGCACTGAGGCTGGATACCCTCTTCAATCTTCGGATAGCACGCGATGCACTTCTCAGACGTACCGGTCATTGGATTGAAGAACACCTTCTTATAAGGACACCCCTTCACGCATTCCTGATAGCCGCGGCAGCGGCCCTGGTCGACCAGCACGATACCGTCTTCCGGGCGCTTATAGATGGACCCGCGCGGGCATGAAGCGAGACACGCCGGATACGTGCAGTGATTGCAAATCCGGGCCAGGTAGAAAAACCAGCTCATGTGGGGCAGCGCCATCATGGCGGCCCCTTGATCCACTTGCCCCGCGCAATCGTCTTCACCGCAGTTTGGATAGGCGTAGTCCTGTTGCTCAGGCCGCCATCCGAGGACTCGCTCGCCCGCCGGCGCCGATTCGAAAATCGTTTCCCCGTCGTAGACCTTGCCGGTCCACTTGCCCGAATTCAACATCTCGAGCACCTTCACATCGTAGGCGAGCGGGTAGCTGCCGTACGGCTTCGACTCGACGTTGTTCCAAAGCATGTACTCCTGGCCCTTGCCCGAAGTCCATGTCGTTTTGCAGGCGAGCGTGCACGTCTGACAGGCGATGCACTTGTTCGTGTCGAAGACCGCGGCGAACTGCCGCTTCGGGCGGCTCTCCGGATACCAGTAGGACATTTCCCGGCCGAGTTGCCAGTTGTATACGCGTGCCATTATGCTTTTCCCTTTCCTTCATTAAAGAAGCTGCCTGCGAGGTACTTCTTCATGGCTTCGGACTCGTTTTTCGGCCGGATGCCAAGAGTGACGGGCCGCCATGGGCTCTTTTGATCGATGCCGCCGGGTTCCGCCCGCGTAATTTTCACAATGGACTCGCGCGGCGCGCCCGTGGGGCAGTGAACATCTGGCAGGAAGCCTTTGCCGATAGTCTGTCCAAACAGTTCTTTGCGCACCAGGGAGTCCGTCATGAGCGTGGGCTTGAGCCATCCGCGCGTGGCCGATTGGTGCGACCCCGAACGGAACATCGCCTGGTAATTGGTGCCGGCATTCCTCGCCAATCCGTCAGCGCGTGTCTTGCTGCCCTTTACCGAACCCGGCGTCGCTCCGTACATGTTGAACCACATGCGTGTCACGCCTCTCGGCGTGCCGGGATAGTAACGCGCCCGGCAGAGCAGGCGCGCGAATTCGTAGTCGCGCTTGTTTTTCTGCCAGCCCCGGAAGGGGCGGTCCTCGGGATCGGAGTCGATCCAGACGTAGTCGCCGTCCTGAATGCCCAGGCCCACGGCATCGTCCGGATTCATGTCCACGTAGCCTTCGGCGACGAACGGGCTGCGCTTGTCTTGTCTGTAAAGATCGCCGAACGGGCCGAACAGCACCGCGATCATGTCGGTGTCGATGGGCATGGTGTGCGCGCCGTGCCGGTATTTCGGAGTGTGGAAGATGAACTTATATCCGTCCTTCGCAAGCGGGTGCGCCGTCTTCTTCGCCTCTTCCCAGGTGAGCACGACGTTGCGGCCGCAGCGGGTCTCGCAGGAGAGATCGGTACGCAACACGCCGTAGGATTCAGGGCTGGCCGGCCGCAGCGCCTCATGCTTCGCCGCGATGATGACGTTCGGCTCGTAGAAGGTGGAATCCACCGGTTCGCGATGCACCGGGAGATTCTCACCCGCCTCGATGAATTCATCTTCATCGCGATAAAACTCAAGCCGGCCGGTCTTCGTGTACCAGGGCCGCGAATCCGTTGCCTGCTCGTAGCCCCCGATCTTCGGCGACGTGCGGGTTTGCAGAATCGCCGGAATGCCTTCCTTCGCCTTGGCCTCGAGGTCGGCGAACTTGAAACCTTTCGTGTTTGAGGAATGATCGAGAATCCGTTGCAGGTAAACGTCCGTCTTGCCCTCGCGGACGAATTTCCAACAATCGTGGAACCTCTTGTCTCCCGTGATCTCGGTCATTTTCGATCCCACGAGCGCCAGCACTTCGATATCGCCGATCGTGTTGAGTATCCGCTTCATCGGCGTACGGGGGAAAACGGAGAGGAACGGATTGGTTACCGACGCGGTCATATCCGGATGCTTCAACTCGGCCCAGGAGTCCACGCCGAAAACCACGTCGGCCCATTCGCACGACGTGGACCACCACCATTCATTCACCGCGATCAGCTCGATCTTCGGCAGCATATTAACCACCGTGTTGTAGTGCCACTTCACGTTTCCGAGGATGGAATTGGCGTTCGAAAACCAGAGCGATTTGGTTGGACAGGGAATATGCGATTTCCCTGTTAACAGCTTTTTTCCCACGCGCAGCGGGTGATCCTCGTGGTTGTAATAGTGCGCCGATTCCGGCTTCCAGTATTGGCGCGGCCGCGCTGGTTTCGCGGGGTCGAGTTCCAGGTCGAACGGATTCTCGGTGATGTACTGCGGGGCGCCGTTGAACAGAGCCACACGGTAATTGCCCGCGAAGGAACCGACGTTGCCGCCAACCTTTCCAATGTTGCCCGTGAGCGCGGCCAGCAGAAACAGGTCCCTGTCCTTGTTGTCGTTGTTGAAAAACTGGTTCGGCCCCATTCCGACGGCAAACAGCGTCGTTCCAGGTTTCGCGGCGAAACCTCGTGCGAGCTCCTCGACGGCGGACGCGGGCGTCCACGTGATCTCTTCCGTCGTTTTCGGCGTGAAGTGGTCCACGTACTCCCGGACCAGGTCGAAGCTCGGGCGGCAGCGGACTTTCTTTCCGCCGGCGAGCGTCACCTCGACCGAGCCTTCAAGCAGGGCATCTCCGACGGTCGAGTACTTGCCCACCATGTCGCGCGTGAGCGGCTTGGGCGAATTGGAGGCGCGATCCCACCAAACGTAGTCCCCCCATTCGGCTCGAAGTTTCTCGGGTACGATTTGATCGGTGTGCGCCCCGGGCGGCGGCATTTTCTCGCTCCCGCCGAGCGTCCGCGAACGTTTCAACTCAGCCGCCTGGCCGCCAAAGACGTCCTGCGCCCGCAGATTCTTGAGCGTATCCATGCGCACCAGCAGGGGCAGGTCCGTCCACTGCCTGATGTAATTGGCGTCGTAGAGCTTCTCTTTGAGAATGACGTGGGATAAGCCGAGAGCCAGGGCGGACATCGTTCCCGGACGCACGACGATTGCCTGATCGGCTTTGCTTGACGTGGAGGAATATTCGCAAGCAATCACGACGATGCGGGTTCCCTTGAGACGCGCCTCGGTGAGCCAGTGAGAATCGGGCATCTTGGTCGTAATCCAGTTCATGCCCCATACCACCAGGGTCTTCGCGTACTCCACTGCCGAGAGATCGAACTCAACGGTTTGTTGGCCGGTCACCATTGGATGTCCCGGTGGCAGGTCGGTATGCCAGGAGTAATTGTCGAAGCCCTTCGCGCCCATCGCCTGATCCGGGCCTACCTTGCGGATGTGGGCATCGAGCAGCGCCATGGAATTCGCCATGCGGTACATCCCGAACACGCGCGTCATGCCCAGCAGCGGCATGCCGCCGCGGAACTTCATCACCTGCGTGCCAATGCCCTGAGTCGCTTCAATCACAGCCTCGTCATAATGCTGTTCCTGAAGCCGTCGCTTCCCTTCCGGGCCGGTATAGGTCTCGGCGATGTTCTTGAGCGCCTTGGCCACGATGGTTGCGGCCTCGTCATGGGTCACGCGAACCCATTCGTCGCGGGCGCGCTGGAAATATTCTTCGGGCGGTTTGCCGTCTTTGCCGCGAGGGAATCCCGCCTCCACCCACTTCTTGTACCCCGCCCGGATCATGCACTGATTGATCCGTCGATCGCCGTAAAAGCGCCGCGTAAGCGCCAGGCCCTTCTGACAGACGCGCGGATCCCAGCGGCTGGTTGTGTGGTTGTTCGAGAGATCAAACGCCTCTCCGTAACGCATGGTCGGCCCAATGCGCGTGATCACCCCTTGCCGCACGTACGCATTGAGCAGGCAGTTGTGCGTGTCGTTTGGCGCGCAGGTGAAGGCGAACTTTGAATCGTACTTCCACAAGTCGCGGTAAGTGCGCTCCCAGCCGCGATCCGGATACGATGCGAGCGGGTTCGATACGGCATCAAGTGCCCAGGCCTCTTTCGTAGACGCGAGAAAAGCGCCGAACCCTGCGCCTGCCACGCTGGCAAGAAAGTCGCGCCTTGAGTCTTTCGGATTCATTTCTTCTCCTTCTGCCAATCTCTGATGAAAGCTACGGTCGACTCCATTTCGCTCTTCGCGAGCGCCCGTCTCGTGGGCGATGGTTCCCGGTAACCGGCCATCGCGGTCCCGCGGCGGCCCCGGCTCACGGTCTCCATCAAGTACGTATCGGTGGCGATTTCCAAAAAGGCGCGGTTGTTAAGCGCCGGGCCTTTCCCGCCTTCTCCTTTTGCACCGTGACAGCCTGAACAGTTGGCGGCGTAAATGCCGCGGCCCGTTTCCGGCTTGCTCGAGGCCCTCCAATTGTCATCGGCCGGAGGCCCGGCTCCGCCGAGCTTTCGCAAATGCTCCACGATGCGGGCGATCTCCTCGTCACGCAAGCCTCCGTCTTTGGCCCAACCCGGCATGCGGCGTCCGGGACGTCCGCGCCGAATGGTCTCCGTGAGGAACTGGTCGTTGACCACTCCGAGAAAGTCCGGGTTGGCGATGGCTGGAAACGTAGCGCCTCCACTCGCGTGTTTTCCCGCGCCCTCCGGGCCGTGGCACCCGGCGCAGAAAGCGCCGAACAGGGTCGCTCCATCGGGTGCGAATTCGCGCTGCCCGAATCGGGTAACCTGCATCTGGTCTCGGGGCACGTAAGCGCCAGGCAACTCCCGCCTCCGCAGAGAAAGGACGTACAGAGTGAGCAGATCGATCTCTTTCTGCGAAGCCGCCACGGGTGGCATTTGAGACGTCGCCACTACGGCTACCGGGGAGCGAAAGTGCTCCGCGATCCAGCGGTCGAGCCCCGCGCCTTCGGCTACGTTTGTGAAATCGGCCTGGCCGGGGTCCTTTTCACCCGCGCGGCTAAGGTCGGGACCCTCATCGCCGCCGGCGCCGCTTACGCGGTGGCATCCGAGGCATCCGAAGCTGTGGAATGTTGCCTTCGCCTCGATCAACGCCGGAGCGGAAACGCGCGTCGCCAGGTAAATGCCGATGAACTCCAGATCTGCATCGTCGATCTTGCCGAAGGAAGTCTTCCACGGACCAGCCGATTCCTTAGCGGCATGCGCCTGATGCTTTTCGTACCAGCCCTTGTCGTAACCCGCGATGCCCACGTGCGAAAGATCGGGGCCCTCGGTCCGGCCGCCACCAGGCCGAATTGTGCCACCGCGGCCATCAATGCGATGGCAGGCGATACAGTCCAGCCTGTCTACCGTTTGGCGCGCCCGCTGGAAGAGTTCCCGATTGGGAACCTGAAGCGCCGTGTGACAGGTTCCGCATCCGGCCTCCGCGAAGCGAAGCGGGATCATCGGCTCGGGCCAGAAGTGGACCGCGCCGTGGGCGTCCGCCTTCTCGGTGGCGGACCCTTGTCCGCCGTGGCAGACGGTGCAGCCATACTCCGCGGGGTCGTGCACAACCGGCTTGTGCGCGGCGAGGATGGCCGCGCCAGTGACCGACTGCTCGCCGGGAGCCATGCTCACGTGGCACGACACGCAACGGTCTCCTACTCGCAGATTGGCATTCGTGATCTGGCGAAGCCGCACGGCAATCTCCCCGTCTTCGCCCCGCCCGCTGGCCTGTACCTGTCGCCATGGCTTCCGGAAGCTCTCTTGAGCCGCGACGATCAGCAGCAGAAGCACGCCGACGCTTGATCCGAGTAGAAGGTATTTGTTCTTCTCCATGGCTCTAATGCCTCGGCCAGTCCCCTGGCGACCAGTAGAAAACCCAGTTCGGCCCGCGGAAATAGGTGCCGATCACGGTGAGCACCAGGAACCCGCAGAGAAAGCAGGTAAACAATCCGAGCGCACCGGCGCGGGTAGACTTGTATCGCTTCACCAGCCAGACCGAATAAAACCCATATACCGCGGCGAGTATCGTTCCCGGATTCAGAACCGTCACCACGAACTGCGGGACGGCGAGATACCATTCGCGAATCCATCCGAATCGGATGGCGAACGATTCGATGGCGAGCGCCGCCGCAAAACCAACCACCAAAGCCTGGAAAACCACCTTGCGTCCGCCCGGACCGCCGAACCACTCGCCGGTGCCCGCTTCCTCCCGGTCGAGGTAGGGAATCAGGCCCAGGCCCGCGAGCACGAGCGTCGGAATGCCGATTCCACCCACGAACGCGGAGAAGGACACCAGTTCCTGAAGGCCAAGGAAGTACCAGGGCGCCTTGGCCGGATTCTCAGGAATGCTTGGGTTAGCCAGTTCCTTAAGCGGTGCGTCCGCGATCAATGCCAGCGCCAGGCAGACAAGCGTAGTCAACATGAATACGCCAAGTTCGGCGTAGAAAAGATGCGGCATCGAAGGTACCGTATTCTCTGGCCCGTTCCCAACCGCGGGCGTTCTGCCGCGCACGATGGCGGCGAGCGAATACGTCTTGAGCGGGGCTTGGGTGAACACCGGATAGACGGGGCCCGGAGCATTCCCCAGCCGCTGATCGGCGTCGGCTGGCCGCGCCAATCCGCCATCCTTGCGAATGCGCCAGAAATGCACCGACATAAGCGCCATCAGCGCGAGTGGCAGAATCATCACATGCAGGAGGTAGAAGCGGATGAGGGCCTCCGGACCCACGGTGTCGGAGCCGAGCAACAGAAATTTCTGCATCCCGCCCGGATCGAACCAGCCCGTAATTCCGATCGCATCGGTCACTTCGCGAGGCGATTGCGCGATGTTCGCGCCGATCGTAATCGCCCAGTAGGCCAGTTGATCCCACGGAAGCAGGTAGCCGGTGAACGAGAGCCCCAGCGTGACCGCCAGCAATCCCATGCCGATGAGCCAGTTGAACTCGCGGGGCCTTCTGTAGGACGCCGTGTAGAACGTTCGCGCCATGTGCAGGATCACCGTTACCACCATCACGTTCGCCGCCCAGCGGTGAATGTTGCGGATGAAGCGTCCGGTGGGCACCACGAAATGGATGTCCTTGATCGACTGATAGGCGGCATCCGGATATGGTTTGTAGTAGAACATCAGCAGGATGCCCGTAATAAGCGTAAGCAGGAACCCGGCCGTGGTGGCGATTCCAAGCCCCATCGATGTGCTCCATTTCAGCGTCCACCTGTGTACGCGCACCGAATGCAGGTGAAGGAACACGTTACTGAAGATAAAAGTGGAGCGCGTCCGGTCCGTGGAGGGGTTGCCGCTTCGGAACGCGGTTTCGAGGATGCGGCGAGGCGCGGCCCGCAAGTTGTCCTTGAATTCCTGCAAGGCCGGTGGCGGAGTGGCTGGAGCGCTCATGCCTTCACCCGCGTTCCCGCAGGTACCGTTGTGGCTTCGTCCACCTGAAATCCTCCGTTGACCGCCTTCACTTTCAGCCACTTCAGGGGAAGCGGCGAGGGACCCTTCGAAACCGTGCCGTCCGGCTTGAATCGCGAGCCGTGGCAGGGACACTCGAAGCCCTCGGCGTTCGATTTCACGACACAACCGAGGTGGGGACAGATGGTCGAGATTGCATAGATGCCTTCACTGTCCCTGAAGATCGCGACCGCTCTGTGTGCCGGGATGAAGGCTTCCCCGGCGGGAAGGGACTCCGGCAAGGTCTCGCCGAAGGATTTCGATGGCGCGGCGACGATTGCGGCATTCGGCAGACGCATCGCGCCCAGAGCCGCGAACAGCAGGGCTGAGGCCGCCGACCACAACGACGCGAGCCCGAGCAGGTCGCGCCGCGGGATTGGCTCCGGATCGAGCCGCGAGTTAGGACTTCCAGGCGTCACGGTCATTGCTGTCTCCAGAAGGTGTTCACTTCCACGCGCTCCATCCCAATCGCGTCGACGGGACAGCGCATGGCGCAAAGCGCGCATCGAATGCAGCGGTCTTCGTCCTTCACGATGGCGGAGTTCTCATCGGGATCGGCGCCGGCCCCGAGGAGGCCTTCGATGGCGGCATCGAGAAGCGCATCCTGTAACAGGCCGCTCAGCGGGACGATCTTCAGGCACTGTGTCGGGCAGACGTCCACGCAACCGCCGCACAACACGCAGCGATTGCCGTCGAACACGGGCGTCACCCCACAGTCCAGACAGCGCGAGGCTTCCCGCATCGCGCTATTGCGGTCATATCCGATTTCGACCAGCGTGTCCGGGTGCGCGAGACGCTGGCCTGGATGCAGCACCGGGATTTCCTGACGCCGGATGGACTCATAGCCGCGCTCGCGCCGATAGCGATCGAGCAACCGGTGCGCGGTGATAGCCTCCGCATGCAGCGTGTGCCCCGTGAGGAACTGATAGATGGACCGCGCGGCTGCCTTGCCGGAGGCCACGGCGTCGATGAGCAGACGCGTTCCGTGCGCCAGGTCGCCTGCCACGAATACGCCGCTGGCTGTGGTCGCGAGCGTCGCCACATCCACTTTGGGCCAGCCGGGCCTGGCTTGCTCGATGTCCGCGCCGCCGTCTTCGAGAAAGCCCAGCGAGGGCGCCTGGCCAACCGAGAGCAGCACCGTGTCGCAAGGCACGCTTCTGCGGACGGAGTCGTCGTAGAGCGGCGAGAATCGGCGGTTCTCGTCGTAAACGCGCAGGCACTTTCGGAACAGCACTGCGGTGGGGTTCCCGGACGCGTCCCGTTCGATTTCGAGCGGCCCCCAGCCATTAAATCGCTCAATGCCCTCTTCGTCGCCTTCCAGGATTTCGAGCGTGTCCGCCGGCATCTCCTCAAGTCCTTCGAGCGATACCAGCCGTACGCCGGATGTGCCGGGTAGCCGCGCCGCCGTTCGCGCCGTGTCGTACGCGATCTGCCGCACCACCGTCCGCGCCACATCAAAGGCAACATTGCCGCCGCCGATCACCACCACTTCTCGACCGATGTCCATATTCGCGCCGAGCGAAACGGCCCGAAGCATATCCACGCCGCCATAAACGCGCGGCCCGCGCTCACCCGGAAGCCCGAGACCGCGTGACGACTTCGCGCCCACCGCGATCAGAATGGCCGCGAAATCGCGCCGCAGATCTGAAAAGGAGACATCCCTGCCAACTGTCACGTTACAGCGGATCTCAACGCCAAGCGCTTGAATTACTGCCACTTCCCGCGCAATCACCTCGCGCGGCAGCCGGTAGGCCGGGACGCCGACGGCCAGCATCCCCGCGGGCACGGGCTCGGTTTCGAAGACCACTGGCAGAAAGCCGAGCAGCGCTAGATCGTGCGCGGCCGACAGGCCGGCTGGCCCCGCGCCGATGATGGCGATTCGCTCTCCGTTTCCTTTCCGGATGGCCCCGTCCATGTCGGCCCGCAGCAATGCCGCAAACTCTTCCGCATGCCCCACAACGGACCGGACGTTCGCCCGTAACTCGACCAGAACTTCCTCGGCCGGGCTCGACTCCGGTCCGGCAAACTCACAAGCGAAGCGCTTGAGCGCGCGAATGGCGATGGGCCGGTCCGTCGTCACGAAGTGTCCGTAATCGTCGATTCGAGGAACCTTGCCCCGCCGGCATGCCGCCTCGCATGGTGCGCCGCAGATACGGCCGCAGATCGAAGCGAACGGGTTCGGACCCCGCGCAATCAGGTACGCTTCCTCGAAGCGCCCATCCGCGATCGCCCGCACGTAGCCGCGTGCGTCCGTTCGCACCGGGCAGGCCGTCTGGCAGGAGATCAGTCCTGCGTGATAACTCTCGCCCGGAACCTCAACCTTCAGCGGCTGCATGGAATATTTGTCCTTCGGGGCCCCCAGATCTCCCGCAACGGGGAGAACTCCCGGAGTTTAATTCTGCCGGCGTTACTCAAAGCACTCCCCATTGCACTTTTGTTGCCGAGACGAAAAAAGGGAGGAAATACGGGGATTCGGGGTTCGGAAACTGTGTACATTCGGTATCGCGCGGGTAACAAGCCACTCGAAGTGAGTGAAAATACGGCACGTGGTGCATCCCACGCAAGTAGCCGTCTTTGCCACTCAGCCGGGCGGGCCGGCTTCGACGCGGTGGGGTGGTCTCCGAGGACCCCGTGGCGTTGCCTTCGAGCTACGGGACACAAGGGCAGGATAAACCGATCAGTTTCCCGCCGAACTTGTCAGAACCACGACCGGGCGCGCCACCAACGGCCCTCCGTCTTCCAACATGCATGGAATCCAGACGGTTCGAGGGGCATAGGCCCTCGATTACCACGGTAAACGCCGGCTGTTTCTGGGGGATTGCCAATCCCGGGTAATCAGCGCTTCTTCGAAGCCTTCGCCGCTGGAGCCTTCTTGATGGACTTCTTTTTCATTGCCGTCTTCGGCGACAACTTCCCGGACGGTTTAGGCGCGCTCTTACGTGCGGGTTTCCTTACGGCCGTTCTCTTCGCGGCAGTTTTAGCAGTCTCATTCGCGGCGGGCTTTCGGGCGGGCTTTCCGGCGGGCTTTCCGGAAGGCATCGGGGAAGGCTCTCGGCCCACCGGCTTCCGGCTGGGAAGACCGGCGCCGGGACTGACCGGCCTCGAACTGGCGATGGAAGAAACAACCGAAACGGCACTCACGGAGACGATCTCCAATTCGGATTCCTCGTCGTCTTCTTCGTCCTCGTCGTATGAATCCAGACGAAGGCCCAGGTCAGCGTGTTCGTCCTCGAAATCGTGAAAATCGTCAAACTCTTCATCTTTGAAAGGCGAGTTCTTCCAGTCGTAAATCCGCATCTTCCGGCCTCCCCGTTATGAATCGAATCAGAACCAGAATACAGCTTTTCGCGCTAAAGGCAAGGGGCTCGGGGAATCTGCCTGGCGCTGTCCCCCCACGGAGCCCCTGCCGCACGTCAAAACAGTTACAATAAACCCGTGGTATCCACTGCGGTTGCGCGTGACAGGCCCCTGGTATTGGAGTATCCGGCCGTCACCGACATCTCGAAGAAGTGCGCCTTTGCCGGTCTCTTCGTCGCCGGACTCCTGTTTGGCTTGCTTGGAGCCGTTCTGCTGGCGTGGCGGCACCACATCGACTACGGCTTCGTCGTGGTCGGTCACTACTTCCTCAGCCTGGGTGTGGGCGTGCTCGCGTCGGCGGAGATAGCACGCCGCCTCCTGCCGCAGAAAGGCGCATCGTACGTGCTGGGCGTTGCGTGCGCCACTGCGTGCGCCGGGCTCCTGATCCTGGCGCTGGCATCACCGCCCGCTCATTGGATTTGGCGGGCACTGGGACTGTTGATACTCGGATGCGGCGCCGGGACGCTACGGACCGCATCCTTCCAGGCGATTGCGCCGCTCTACCGCCAGGATCCGGCGGCTACCGTCAATCTTGCGGGCCTGGTTTTCGGATTCGGCAGTCTGCTCGTCACGTTTTTGATCTCGGGCACGTTCTACGCGTATTCCGTCTCAGCCGTCCTGGTCTTTCTTGCCGCCATTCCCGCTGGGTGGGCATGGATCTACGTCAGGCGAACCCATTCCCCTCCTGCCGCGCTCGACGACCAGCCGGATCTTCACGAGACGCTCCGCGACTTCCGCCGCACGGGTCCTGTACTCCTGGCGCTCCTTCTCTTTTTCCAACTCGGAAATGAATGGTCCGTCGCGGGATGGCTCCCCGTTTTTTTGGTCCGCCGTTTGGGCATAAGTCCAGAGACTTCTCTTCAGCTCCTCGGGCTCTTTTGGTTCGCGACGCTCGCCGGGCGCGTCGCTTCCGTGTGGGTGCTCCGGCGGATCTCGCACGCCAAGCTCCTCTTCTTCAGCGCTGCGTCGTCCTTATTTGGCTGCACCATGCTGTTGCTGACTGATAAGGTCTCCGGCGCGGCCATGGGCCTGTTGCTGGTAGGCCTTGGCTTTGCAGCCATTTATCCACTTGTCGCCGAGAAGATTGGCCGCCGCTTTCCCTACTACCGTCCCGGATTTTTCAATGGTATTTTTTCCGTGGCGATCACCGGCGCGATGATTGTGCCCTGCCTCATCGGGTACGCCGCGGCGGTTTGGGACTGTTCCGTCGCCATGGTCTGGCCGCTCATCGGCACTTGCCTGGTGTTTCTTCTTGTACCGCTCATCTGGCTCGAATCGAAACTCAACGGAATCTGACGCGTGCGCAAACTACTTTTACTTGCGCTTTCTTGTGTATTGTGGCGTGCCCAGGCCACTGCGGCCGGTCTCTCCACTCGCCTGCGGGAACTGCTTGAATCACCCACGGCGAGCCGCGCGTTTTTCGGCGTCTACGCCATCGACCTCAAGACCGGCGCAGCCCTCATCGACTACCAGTCCGGCCGCAACTTCGTCCCGGCGTCGAACACCAAGCTCTTCACGACCGCGCTAGGGCTGATGCGCCTGGGCCCCGAATACCGGTTCCACACGACGGCAGTCGCGGAGGAACCGCTCGACTCCGAAGGCCGATTGAATGGCGACTTGTCGCTCGTCGGCGGCGGCGATCCGAACCTTTCGCCCCGGCCCATCCCCTACAAGGCCGAATCCTATTCCGGAAACCCCCTCTCGGCAATCGAGGACCTGGCGAGCGAGCTGCAAAAGAAAGGACTGCGCCGCGTCAACGGCAATATCGCGGGTGACGACCGTCGCTACGTCTGGCAGCCCTACGCCGACGGCTGGGCGATCGGCGACGCCGTCTGGGAGTACGGCGCTCCCGTAAGCGCGATTGCCCTCAACGATAATACCTTCAGGCTTCTCGTACGGCCTGACGGCGTGCGCACCGATCCGCCCGTGTCTTTCTACCGCATCGCTAACCGCCTGCACGTCGAGCCGGGCGTCGCTCGCAAGGTCCACATCGAACGGCTGCCGGGATCTCGTGAATTGCGTGTCATGGGCACCCTTGCGCCGGGCGACGCAGGTGAGACTCACCTGCTCGCCATCGGCGAACCGGCGCTCTACGCGGCGCAGGCGCTTTCTTCGGCGCTCGTGCGGCGCGGCATTATCGTCACTGGGGAGGCAGTTGCGCGTCACGCATTGCCGGCCGAGTTTCGCGATCTCGAACGAAGTGAACAGCCCCCGCCCGTGCATGGCTCACGCGCGGTGGAGCTGGCCCGCCGCTCGTCCGCACCGTTGCTCGATAGCATTCGCGTGATCGACAAGGTCAGTCAAAATCTTCATGCCGAGATGCTCCTGCGGGAGGTCGGATGGGTACGCCGGAATATCGGCAGTCGCGAGGCGGGGCTGAAGGAACTCCGGGTATTCCTCGACGAAGCAGGTGTCGATTCCGCTGATTACTCATGGCATGACGGGTCCGGGCTTTCAAGGTTGAATCTGGTGACTCCCAGGGCTGTTGTGAAGCTGCTCCGATACATGTACGAATCGCCTCAGCGCGAAAACTGGATCAGCCTGCTCCCTATCGCGGGGGAAGACGGCACGCTGCGGAAGCGAATGAACGGAACGGCGGCCGCGAGCCGGATCCGTGCGAAAACGGGCACGCTTTCGCACGTGACGGCGCTCTCCGGATACGCCGAGCGGTCCGGAGGCGGAACGCTTGCGTTTTCGATCCTGGTCAACAACCACCCGGGAGAGAGCGCTGGCGCTCGCGAGATTGTTGATAAAATCTGTAGTTGGATGGTGGAATGAACTATGCCGATTTTTGAATATCGCTGTGAAGACTGCGGAACGAAGTTCGAGAAGCTGATGCGCCGTGCCGGCGAGGCCGCGCCAGGTTGCCCGTCGTGCGGTGGCGAACATGCCAATCAGCAGTTTTCAACGTTCTCCGCGCGAGCCAACGGCGCACCGGTAAGGGCGGAAGCTCCTGCCGCGTGCCCCAGCGGCCGGTGCGGGAACCCCGGCATGTGCGGCATGAACTAGCGCCCGGTGAAGGGCCTCGGCAGAAGCCCTGCGCTGTCATATTCAGGAGTTCCTCATCCAGTCGTCTCCTGGCGCGTGACCCAACGGCCGGTTCAGGATGTTCCAGAAAGCGTCCTGGTTAATTCCAATTACCGCTTGGTGAACGGGTAAGCCTTGCTGCCGGCTGATACGGCTGGATCATGGCAGCAGCCCGTACAGTAATCGCTCATCCGCTGGATGTACTTGCCCGTCGCAGCATAGGGTTTCGATGTCATGATACCGGCATCGGCAAACTTCGACAGGCCCATGGTGCTGCGTAACTCTACCCCTTCCACTGCGTAAGTGTCGGTTACGATCCCGATCGGGGGCAGACCGTCCGGACAGCTCCTAACCCGGCGAAGCCGGAACCAAACAGACCAAAACGCCGAAAGTTAGGGCCTCGAAAAGCACACCAATGGCCTATCAGCATTGGCTCCGGCGCATACGCGGAAGACTTCCCGCCAGAAACGTGCGGAATCCAGAGTCGCGCACAAACACCGCTTCTAAAGATGAAGTTTATGGTGGATGCGAATAAGCCTGAAATCCGAAGTTGGACACTTAAACCCATTATTTTCAGCGGCTTGCAGGCTGGAAAGCCAACTTCGCCGAAGTTGGCTTTCCACAGCGTAAACCATTCAAAATACGTCGGATAGTCTTTGAAATGATTGCAACTTCGGATTTCAGGATAAGAGCGAGTTGCACGGTTGCAACGTCACCAGTCCTCTGATAACATTCCCATCAATGGAGCCGCGATCTCTTGATTTGGCGGTCCTGGGGCGAGGAGTAAAAATGTCTAGAATCTATCGTGTCGGCGCGGTTGCTTTTTTTGTCGCCACTGTCGTGGTTTCCGGTCAAACGAACCGCGGCGCCATCCGCGGCACGATTACCGATCCTACCGGGGCGGCTGTGGCGAACGTCGAAGCAAAGGCCCGGAATCAAGGCACGTCCATCGTGACTGTTTCCACCACGGACCCGTTAGGCGCTTACGCGTTTCCAAGTCTTCTGCCCGGCAACTACGAGCTGACGTTCTCAAGCATGGGCTTCAAGAAATCCGTGATCGGTTCCGTGGCTCTCCACGTCGGCGAAACGTTGCGCGTGGATTCGACGCTCGTGCTCGGCGAATTGACCGAAAGCGTTTCGGTGTCCGGGGGGAATGTCGCTGTGACGCCTGATACCGTGCAGGTGGGAACGGTACTCACGTCGAAAGAGTATGACAATCTGCCGCTCGCCGCGGTTTCCCGCATCCGCGTGGCGACGGATTTTGCGCTCTTTACTCCCGGTGTGCTGGGAAGCCAACAGAGGCCAGGCGAGGCGAACACCGCCACCACGCAACTTTCGGTGGACGGAAGCAAGCCCGGATCCACGGACGTGACCGTCGATGGGATGTCCGCGGGACAGTTTCAGAATTTCGGATCCTTCACCGAGGTTGGCACGCCGGTAGACGGCATCGCGGAGTTCAACATCATCAAGGGCACAGTGTCGGCCGAGTATGGCCACATCCAGTCCGCGCTGATCAGTTTTAGTCTCAAGTCCGGCACGAACGAGTTCCACGCGAGCCTGTTTGAAAACTTCCGCAACACGCGGCTCAACGCGAGATCGTTTTTCGAAGCGGAAAAACTTCCCTTTCACCAGAACAATTTCGGAGGAACGGTCACGGGGCCGATCCGTAAGGACAAGACGTTTTTCATGACTTCGCTCGACCTTTCTTACTTCCGCGGTGCATCGCAAGTCGTTGTATACACTTCCCCAACAGCGGAATTCCTGAAAGGCGATTTTTCGCAGCTTCGGACCAGTGCCGGAGCTCTGCGGCCCATCTACGATCCTGCGACATCCGTACCCGACGGAAGGGGCGGCGTCACTCGCCAGCCATTCTCGGGTAACGTGATACCGGCAGCCCGGATCAGCCCGATTACCCGCCAGGTTGCTGACCTGTACCCGCTGCCTAACCGTTCCGGGATCGACAATAACTTCGTAGGCCGCGGCGGCGCGGCGGACCTTAATAACTATTACTGGGTAAGTAGACTCGATCACCGGTTCAACGACAGGCACAGCGTCTCCGGCTCCTACAACTTCACCTTCGTGCCGCGCGATACCTACGATAATCCCTACGAAGGTACAGTCCTCCTCAATGGATTAGTTCAGGACTTCCGCAGCCGGAACTTCCGCGTGACCTACGATTACACCATCCGGCCCACGATTCTAAACCATTTTCAGATCGGCTACAACCGCTTCCTGAATCCTGTGCGAACGTACAGTCACCAGTTCACTCCTGAAGTGAATTGGGTCCAGAAGCTGGGAATCAGGGGCGTCAGCAACGGCGACGGGAGCCTGCCGGTCTTCGCCTTCAGTTCGGACAGCTATCCCCAGGCGGGCAGCCCGCGATGGGACGCGGATGTCGAAGACAACTCGATGCTGACCAACACGACGACGTTAATCCGCGGCCGCCACACCGTCAAGATCGGTCTGGACGCCCGCATGCAGGAGTTCAACACGCGCAATCAGCGGAACCAAAACGGCACATTCGTTTTCGATTTCAAGGAAACCGCATTGAACGCAAGTACTTCAACCGGGAACTCGTTCGCGAGTTTCCTGTTGGGCCAGGTTGACGCGGCCAATTTGAATCTGCCGCTGAACGTTGGTTCGCGCCGTCCGTACTATGCGTTGTTCGTGCAGGACGACTTCAAGTTCTCTTCGCGGCTTACGTTTAACCTGGGCTTACGATACGATCTGGAACTTCCCCCTTATGAGCTGGCGGATCGCGCATCCATCTTCGATTTGAGCGCCGCTAACCCGGGCGCAGGCGGCCTTCCCGGCGCAATGGTGTTTGCGGGGAAGGGTCAGAACCGGATTGGCCGCCGCGCCTTCGAAGACAAGTCCTTTGGAGCAATCGGGCCCCGTCTGGGCGTCGCTTATAAAGTAGGGAATGGGACAGTTGTTCGCTCGAGCTACGGCATCATGTATTCGACCAACCGGCTGCTGAATTCGTACCTCGGCTACGGAGGTACGCAGAGCTTCATTAGCGCGGACAATGGCAATACGCCGGCGTTTCGAATTGAGCAAGGAATGCCTACGGATTTTCCGAGACCGCCTTTCATCAATCCCACCGTGGGCAACGGGAACAACGTGACTACGTCGGTGTTCAGCGAAGCGGCACGCATGCCGATGTCTCAGGTTTGGCGTTTTGACGTGCAACGGGAACTCACGGGCGGGGTCGTTGTTGAGGCCGCTTACGTGGGCACCAGGGCGACCCACCTCAACGATTCGAGCCTCCGGAATTTCAACCAGGTCGACTCCCGGCATCTTTCGCTGGGAAGTCTGTTGACGGCGGACATAAATTCCGCCGCGGCGCGCGCGGCCAACATCCCGATCCCTTTCCCCACTTTCAGAGGCACGGTGCGGCAGGCGCTTCGTGCCTACCCGCACGTACTCACCGTCAATTCCAACGAGGACAAGTTGGGATCTTCGACCTATCACGCTTTCGAGACGAAAGTGCAGAAGCGGTTCGCGAACGGTTTACAATATCTGGCCAGCTACACTTTTTCGAAGTCGATGACCGACGTGAATGACGCGCTCTCCGGAATAAATGAATCGGCGATTCAGGACGCGGGTAACCGGAGGGCCGAGCGCGCTATTTCCGCCTCCGACACGCCGCAGAATTTCTGGATCAGCACTATTTATGAGCCGCCCGTCGGACGCGGAAAACGGTTCCTCGCCCAAAGCGGTCCCTTGCAGAGCGTGCTCGGCGACTGGGCCATCTCGCTTGTCATGAACTACCAGAGTGGCGTTCCGTTGCGCATCTCGCAATCGAACCGTTTGTCGATCTTCAATGCGGGCCACCGCCCGGATCGCGTCAGCGGCGCGTCCGCGCGAAATCCGGTCGAGTACGGCGCATTCGACCCGGCCGTAGACCGGCTGTTCAATCCTGCCGCATTCGTTCAGGCGGGAACCGCCGCATTCGGCAATGCCGCCTCACGGCTGAGCGACGCGCGCGGGTTCGGCATTCTCAGGGAGGATGTTAACGTAAGCAAAAAGTTCAGCATCATGGAGCGCTTTCTGTTTGAGTTCAACGGGCAGATTTTTAACCTCCTTAATCGCAACCAATGGGGCCGCGCCGAAGACAACGTCAGTTCGTCGAACTTCGGCAAGGTAAATCGCGCGGGTCCAGGGCGGTTCGTCCAACTCGGACTCAAGCTGCGGTTTTGAAGTACAATGCGGCAATCATGAGTGCTGTTCAAAACTGCGAGGGAATTCTCGAGGCACGCTACGCGGGGCTTTGGACGCGGCCTGACCTCCGGCGTTCACTGCATAGGTTCAGTGAGGTTCTGATGTTTACAATACGCGCTCTTGTTTTTTCCGGTTTTGCGATTTCCCTCTCGGCCGCCGGGCTGAAGGTCCAGGCCAGGAATGTAGTCGTCTATCAGGAGGCGGGGCGCTTCGGCGGCTGGCCGGCAAATCAGGGCATCTGGTCATGGGGTAACGAAATCGTCGTCGGCCTGCGCTCGGCGGTCTTCAAAGTAAATCCAACCGGGCATGCGCGGGATAATTCCAAGCCGCAGGAAGAGTATCAGGCGCGGAGCCTCGACGGCGGTGAAACGTGGAGCATAGAGAAGCCGAGGGAGATTGTGAGGCCCGAGAACGGCGGTCCTCCGCCGGTAGATAGTCCCGGTGGATTCGATTTCACCAGCCCCGGTTTCGCGATGATGCTCCGTAGTGGCGATGAGCGCGCCTCACGATTTTACATCTCGATGGATCGCGCCAGGACGTGGAGTGGCCCCTATAAGCTGCCGCTTTTCGGGCAGCCCCGCATTATGGCCCGAACCGACTACCAGGTGTTCGGCAAGCGCGAACTTATGCTGTTCCTTACCGCCGGGAAGAAAAACGACAAGGAAGGTCACGTCTTTTGCGCCCGCACCACGGATGGCGGCAAGGCGTGGGAATTCGTTTCGTGGATTGGGCCCGAGCCCGATGGCTACTCGATCATGCCGAGTTCCGTGCGATTGTCCAGCCGCGAAATCCTCACCGCGATTCGCCGCAAGGAAGGCGACAAGCACTGGATCGAGAACTACCGCACTATGGACACGGGCAGGACGTGGCAGTTATTCAATCGCCCCGCGCCCTCAACCGGAGGCCACTCCGGTAATCCGCCAAGCATGATCAAGCTCAGGGACGGAAGGCTGGCAATCACATATGGAGTTCGCGCCGAACCATACGGCATCCGGGCCCGCCTGAGCAGTGACAACGGCGGAACGTGGGGCGCCGAAATTGTTCTGAGGGCAGACGGCGGTTGCTGGGACTTAGGATACCCGCGGAGCGTCGAACGGCCGGACGGAAAAGTAATGACTGCGTACTATTTCAACGATCACCAGGACAAGGAGCGCTACATCGGCGCGACCATCTGGGATCCAGGAGCAAAGTGATTCGATGAAGAACCCATTGATTGCGGTCGCGGCCCTGCTTGCCGTTGCAGCGCCGGGAGGCACCCTGAAGGCAGCGTCCTTCGAGAACGTCACCGTCTACAAAGAGCCGGGAAGATTCGGCGGCTGGCCCGCGAACAACGGGGTCTGGTCGTGGGGCGACGAGATCCTCGTCGGGTTTAGCCAGGGCTACTTCAAGAAGGTGGAATCGGGACACGCGATCGACGGATCGAAACCTAGCGTGCCTCGATTTGCGAGGAGCCTGGATGGCGGCCGCTCGTGGAAAATCGAGACCCCTTCGTTTCTAGACGCGAATGGCAAGGAGAAAGAGGCTACCGACCCTCCAGGCGGCGTCGATTTCACCAATCCGAATTTCGCCATGACGTTGCGAATGGTCTCGAGCCGGACTGGCTTTTCCCGGTTCTACTATTCCTATGACCGGGGTAAGGTCTGGCAGGGACCCTATTCCCTGCCCGCGTTCGGCCGCAAGGTGATATCGGCGCGCACAGACTACATCGTCAACGGAAAGCGCGATGCAATGGCGTTTATCACTTCGGGAAAAGAGAATGGCCGCGAGGGACGGGTGTTTTGCACTCGCACCACCGACGGCGGGAAGACGTGGAAGTTCGTTTCCTGGATCGGGCCGGAGCCCCCCGGCTTCTCGATCATGCCTTCGACCGTGCGGCTTTCGCCCAAGGTTCTGCTGACGACGCTTAGACAGAAGGAGGGTGAGAGCAGTTGGATTGATTCCTACATCAGCGAGGACAATGGCGGCAACTGGCGCTTCCTGAACAGGCCGGTGGAATCGACCGGCACGTTCGTGGGCAATCCGCCAAGCACGATTCGGCTCAAGGACGGGCGAATCGCGATGACATATGGTTACCGCTCCGCGCCTTTCGGCATTCGCGCCAAACTCAGCAACGACGGCGGCAAGACCTGGGGTAGCGAAATCATGTTGCGCGATGACGCCGGCTGCGGGGACCTGGGTTATCCCCGCACCGTCCAGCGGAGCGACGGCAAGATCGTGACGCTCTACTACTTCAACGACGCCAACGACGCGGAGCGCTATATCGCGGCCACTATCTGGGATCCCGGAACCTCCCCGGCCCGCTAGCGTGGCTTTTGGCCCCGCCGCACAGCATGGTGAAGCGTGATCGGGAAAGAGTTTTGCGTGGCTGAGAGGTCTTAAGTGCGACTGCGAATTCCGCTGGCGTTGGGTTTTCTACTGCTTGTCGTTTGGGGATTAACAGCCCAGCGCGGCCAGGTCGAGGCAGTCGAAATCGGCCGCGACAACGTCAACATGCTCCCGAAAGGAAAAGAGGCTGACGGTATCGCTGGAGATTTCGTGCTGCGCAATAACAAGATTCACGCGCTGATTTCTGGCGCGCAGCCGCTGCGGCGCGCAAACATGCGCACGGAAAACGCGTTCGTGACTCAGGGCTGCTTATACGATCTCGACTTGCGCGGGGAGAACAACGATCAGATCACCGCGTTTCGGCCTGGCGGCGCGGGCGGCGAAGTTTCCTGGGTGAAGGCAATGGACATTACGTCGCGAGGGGCCGCGGTCGTGGAAGCGGTCCGAACGGCCGCGAAGGGCGATGGACTCTTTTCCCGGCACGAGTACCGCCTGGAGCACGGCTGGCAGCACGTTCTCGTGACCTCCACGTACCGCAACGAGTCGAGCGCGCCCAGGAAGATCAAGCCTGCGCCCGTTTGGCGAGGCTTTGAGGACAGCAGGGAATGGCAGGTGGGCGCCATCCACGTCGCCGGCAGCACGGACCCGTTCGACAAGCGCGCCTACGCGTGGGGCGTCCCGCCCGGCGCCGCGGCGTTCGAGTCCGAAGTGATGCTCCAGCCACGGGAGGAAAAGGTTTTTCAGGTGGCGTTGACCGTTGCGGATTCGCCCCTGGCAGCGTACGGTCTGGTCGCGGCGCTGTCCGGTCAAACCGGAGAATTGACGGGTACGCTTCTTGACACCGCGGGAGCACCGGCCATTCACGCCGGCTTGATTGTGCCTGTCCAGGGAACGGAACTGCCGCATTATCCCGATGCCAAGGGACGCTTTTCATTACGGCTGCCCGCGGGCCAGTACGATCTGACCGTCGAGGACATCGGCCGCGATCGCCTCAAGCAGACGCTCGCGATTAAGGCGGCCTCAACAACCAGGCTGGATCTGGCCGTTGCGAAAGCCTCCGCTGTCACCGTAAACATCCGCAACGAGAAGGGCGAACGTTCCCCGGGAAAAGCGCACTTCATCGGCGTCGAGGGTACTGAGACTCCCAATTTCGGGACCGGCTATCGCGTGCATGGCGGCGATCATCAATATCAGACTCACGACGGGCAGTTCACGCAACAGATTCCGCCCGGAGAGTACCTGGTGCGCATCACTCGCGGGCCGGAATACGACATGGTGGAGCGGCGTATCCTGGTCGGAAAGGCGGAAACCGTTCAGGTTGAGGCTGTCATGAAGCGGACCGTCGATACGCGCGGCTGGATCAGCACGGACTTTCATTCGCACTCCACGCCGAGCGGCGACAACTACTGCGCCACGGACGACCGCATCACCAATCTGGTGGCCGAGCATATCGAGTTCGCACCGGCCACCGAGCACAATCGGATCTACGACTGGCAGCCGCACATCGAGCGGCTCGGGCTGAGCCGCCACTTGAAGACGATCGTCGGTCTCGAGCTGACGGGCAGCTTTCAACATCTGAACGCCTTCCCGCTCAAGCCCGATCCCCTGGCGCAGGATGGCGGAGCCCCCGTTTACACGTACGATCCGCGCATCAACGCCCTCGTGCTCCGCAACTGGGGGACGCCCAGCCTCGTCCCGGGCGCGTCGCGCCACGACACCTACCAGAATGCGCGCGTTGGCGTGCCGCCCTTCGGCGGAGGAGACGACCGCTGGGTCCAGGTGAATCATCCTTCGGTGGGCCGCGTGTTCTTCGACCGCGACGGGGACGGCGTTGAAGATGGCGGATTCGCGGGATTCGAGAAACTCCTCGACGCGGCGGAGGTGTGGAGCGCCGACATCTTGAAGGCGAGTCCCGTGATTGAGAGATCGGGGCGCGGCAGCACGGTGAAAATGCCCAACCGCACGTTCGGCTGGTTGCAGATGCTGAATCAGGGCCGGCATATCTGGTGCGTCGCCGTCAGCGACGCGCACCGCATTTTTGGCAACGGCGCGGGCGGCTGGCGTACATACGTGCCGAGCTCAACTGACGAGCCGGCGGAAATCGATCCATCGGAGATCATCAGGAATGCCAAGGCTGGGCGCATGATGATCACCAACGGCCCGTTCCTCGAGGTAAGCACCAGAGACGGACTTCCTATCGGTTCGACGGTCATCGCCGAAGGTGGTTTGAGCCTCAGGATCCGCGTGCAGGCGCCCGGCTGGATGGATGTCGACCGGGTCCAGGTACTGGTGAGCGGCCGTCAACCGGAGGAATACAACTTCACAAGCAGGAAGCATCCGGGCATGTTCAGGAAGGGTGTTGTACGGTTCGACGAAGTGGTTCGAGTCCGGTTGCAGCGGGATGAGCACTTGATTGTGGTCGCGGCCGGAGAGAACTCCGACCTCCGCAAGGGTTGGGGGCGCGACCCGAACGGACGCATGCCGCCGGTGGCATTTACGAATCCTATCTATGTGGACGTGGATCGGGACGGCTTCAAGGCAAACGGCGATACGCTGGGGCATCGTCTGATGACCTCCGCCCCGGGCGAATGACCGCATTCAGCGCCTATGCGCGCGGAGAGAGAGAGAGGTATCTTATATGGCTTTTACGTTTCTTCAGAAGACTGCATCCTGTTTAGTTACGCCGGTATTTATCTTGAGTTTGAATTGCGCGGGCCTTTCCGCGCAGCAGGCGAACCCCCCGGCCAGGGCCGCCATGAAGCCATCACTGGTTCGACTGGCGCCGGGGGCGCAGCAGCGCTTCAAGGTCGTCCTCGCGGCTCCCCGGCTTATGGCGGCCACCGTTCCGGAGAAAGTCGCCTGGTCGGTGAATGACATTCCCGGCGGCAACGCCGAGGTAGGAACCATTGATGCAAGCGGTCTCTATCGAGCGCCGGCAAAAACGCCGGTTCCATACGAAATTCACATCTGCGCGGAAGCTGAAGGCGTGGCCAACAGGCGGCTGTGGGGCACCGTGCTCATGGGCAATCCCGATCCCGCTTATAAGATGGTTTCAAGTTGGTCCGAATCCGCCGGGAAGGGAGGGCGCCTCAAGAAGCCGCACGGAATTAGCCTCGATGGGGGGAACCTCCTCATTGCCGACCAGGGGGCGCATCAAATTTTCCGGTACTCGAAGGCCGGCAAGTTCCTATCCGAGATTGGACGAGGCCAGGGCGCGGAGGCGGGGCAGTTCACCGAACCGCGTTACGCGGCAGTCGACGATTCCGGCAACATCTTCGTCACTGACGTCAAATCGGACCGCCCCCGGATGCAGGTGTTCGACTCGAACGGGAAGCTGCTCCGGATTTTCGCGGAGAAAGGACTCGCGCCAGGGCAGATGATGCGCGGTCACGGATTGGCCTTCGATAGAAAGCAGCGGTTGTTCGTCACCGATGTCGACACCATGCGCGTCTGCATCTTCGAGCGCTCTGGTAAATTCCAATCGTGTTGGGGTAAAGACGGGCCGAATCTCGGGGATTTCAACGCGCCTCACGGCCTTTTCATCGACGGCGCGGATGACGTCTTCGTGAACGGCTACTATGGTCCAACCCAGAAATTCACGCCCAATGGGGATTTCCTTCTCGCATTCGGATCCGGCGATCCGCCCGATGGCGCGGTCTATTTCCACAGCATCACGGGCGACCGCTGGGGCAACGTCTACGCTACCGTTCGAACCAAGGCGGGCTATTCCGGAGCGCTCGAAAGCCAGGCCGGAAAGAAAGTCAGCATCGCCAAGTACAACAACAGCGGCGATTTCATTTGCAACCTGAGCCTCTCCGTAAAGGAACACACCGAGAGTTGGGCCGCCGTGGACCACGATGGAACCGTCTATGCTCTGTTCACCGGAGCGGGCCAGGCCGGAGTCGAGGTCTTTGCGCAGCAGTAGCGCGCCTGCATCGAACGGAGCGAGCCGGTCGTGACTCTGCTGGGGGTGGGGTAGACGATCGCCTTTTGTCGTCTGCCAGCCGCGCGAAGCGTGGCCCGGCACTCGCCCTGTTTGGAATGCGCTTGACCATCGATAATCCTCCGCACGCTGAACCCCGAACATCTGGGCGGGCCGGATCAGCCGCCGGTCCCTTCATGGTGTAGACTGTGCTGCATGGCTGTGTTCTACTCACCAATACCTGCATAAGCCGATGGCGCCCAATCACCTGACCTCGAGCCTTGGGAAATGGAAGGGGCTCATCACCCTTGTCGCCATCTTGGCCGACGTCAGATCCGCATATGAATTGCTGAATACACCTTCGGCATGGACCTTTTGGGTGGTCGCGGCGGTGGGGTTGGCGATGACGGGTGTTTCCGCTTATTTGTGGCTGGCACGCCGTCCGGGCCAGATTGTGATGGCCAGCGGTGCCTCGCACGTAGTACCTCGGTTCCCTGCGCTTCGACGCTATGTAGTGCCCGTAGTGGCTGCCGGTGCCTTGGTGGGAGGAGGCCTCGGCTTTTGGCAATGGGATCGCGGCAAGCTCAAACCGGGTGTGTTCCGGGTGCTGGTCACGGATCTGGACCAGGATTGCAAGATCGAGCCGAAGGCGCCACTAAAGTACCGCATACGGAAGGAGCTTCAGGACCAGGCTTTGAAGGTGGGCGCTTACGTCGAAGTCGTTATGGTCCCGGAATCGTTACGCGCGGATGAGACCCGGCAGAAAGCCCTAACCGTGTTAAAGCGGGAGCGGGGGCACGTTCTGATTTGGGGAAACTATTCATGCACTCGGACGGATGTGGAGATGGACATTCGAGCGGAATGGACGCTCGATGGAGTAGACCTTGACATCGGCCGCGGAATACGACAGGCGAAGCTGACGGAGCTCGACAGTCTGGTGCTGCCGAACCTGGCGGCCAAGTCGATGTCGGGGGTGGTGTTTCTGCTTCTTGCGTTGAGTGAGCACCAGCGCCAATCGTTTGGGGCCATGGAGAAACTGAGTATCCAGGCGGCGCGCAGTCTTGAGGATGCTCTTGGAGCGAAGAGCGCGGTTCCAAGAGAATCCGAGCAACTGCTTGCGGCGGCGGCGTACTTCGCGGCGGGTGTCGCACGCTATTATTTGGCCAACTGGGACGGATCGGCACAGGCTTTTGGAGATGCGGTGCGCATCAAGCCGGACAAGCACGAAGCCTTCTACAACTGGGGCAATGCGCTGGACGAGTTGGCGAAGCGGAAGACGGGGCCGGAAGCGGAAGCGTTGTGGAAACAGGCCTTCGCCAGGTACGCCGAGGCCGTGCGCATCAAGCCGGACATGCACGAAGCCTTCAGCAACTGGGGCCTTGCGCTGCACGAGTTGGCGATGCGGAAGACGGGGCCGGAAGCGGAAGCGTTGTGGAAGCAGGCCTTCGCCAGGTACGCCGAGGCGGTGCGCATCAAGCCGGACACGCACGAAGCCTTCAACAACTGGGGCAATGCGC
>SYKU01000432.1 GCA_005808865.1 Acidobacteriota bacterium | reverse complement strand
TTGGATTCCCACAAAGACCACCGGTGGTGGAGATGGAGCCCGAGCGCAGGTCACCCAACAGGGCGATTTGGCATTGAACGGTGGAGCGGCGTGCTTCCAAGTCGGATAGAGAGTCAGGCATAAAGGCCTCCTTCAGCCTAGCGTATCACTACGCTAGGTAATGGGCCTAAAAAACTAAGGAACTCGCGAATCTGTAACTTTCATGTCGCGCACCCCCGGTTTATGAGACAGTTGACACGGGGGGGGGGGATGATTGATAGAATCCACACGTCGTGAGCCAGAACTAGAAATGGATATCCGGCGAAAGTATGGCGTGCCGGCGAGGAGGCCAAAATGAGCGTGAGGGATTCACAGCAGACTGCGGTACGCGTTGCTTTAGCGTTGGTTTTTGGGATGGTTTTATCCGCGCAGACGCCAACGGCCGAGATCGCCGGCAGGATTACCGACTCGACGGGTGCGGCAGTCCCAAGAGTTACTGTCACTGCGACGAACATGAATACCGGTGTCCAGAGACAGACCATTACCCCACTGGACGGTTACTACACAGTTCCCCTCTTGCGGCCCGGCGAATACCGAATCACCATCGAAAAGGAGGGATTCCGGACAGTCATACGGGAGGGGATCCAATTGGTAGTGCGGCAGGTGGCCCGAATCGATTTCGTGCTCGCAGTGGGCGCCGTCACCGAGACCGTCACGGTAACCGCGGCGGCTCCGCTGCTGGAAAGCGAGACCGCCACCATCGGGCAGTTGGTGGACTCCAAGCGCATCCAGGAAATCCCCTTGCGCGGGCGCAATCCGTACGGCTTGGTGGGCTTGATCCCCGGTGCTCGCGTTCCCGTTTCCTGGCAAGACCTGCCGGTCGATATGAATCTGAGCCAATACGCCAGCATCGGCGGAGCGCGCGGCAATCAGAATGAGTTTTTGCTCGACGGAGTCCCCAACACCAACGTGGTTTCCTCGGGGCCGAATATTTTCCCCAGTCCTGATTCTCTCCAGGAATTTAAGGTCGAGACCAGCAGCCACAGCGCGGAATATGGCCGTGCGGCCGGCGGGGTCTTCAGCGTGGTAACCAAGTCGGGGACCAACACGCTGCACGGCAGCGCCTGGGAATTCCATCGCGACCAGCGCCTGAACGCTAACGATTTTTTTGCCAATCGCGCGGGCTTGCGCAAGCCGGTATTCACGTTTAACCAGTTCGGAGCGACCCTCGGCGGACCGGTTCGACGGGACAAGACGTTCTTCTTCGGAAGTTACGAAGGAGCCCGCCAGCGGCAGGGGATCGTCTACCTGGGCCAAGTGCCCACGGCGGCTGAACGCGCGGGAGACTTCAGCGAGGTACGCACAGCCCAGGGGCAGCCAATCCTTATCTACGATCCGCTCACTTCCCGCAGCGACCCGGCCAGTCCAGGCAGAAGCATTCGGGATGCTTTCTCGAACCAAATCGTGCCGCGCACTCGCCAGAGCAAAGTAGCTCTCGCCTTGCAGGACTATCTGCCCCTGCCCAATACACGCGGCTCGAACTTCACCAATGCGGGGAACTTCATTTCGGCGAATTCCGACGCGGTAAACAAGGATATTTTCATGGTTAAGGTCGACCATGCCGTGAGCCGGAAGCAGTCTCTCGGCGGGTCCGTCCACTATGACCGGGCGCCGTGGAATCGGCCAAATGCATACGGAAACGTCGCGACGCCGACGTGGGGCCCGCAGGTTTTCGAACGGCGCGGCGTGGTCGTGGACGACACTTACACGCTGAACCCCACAACGGTCTTGGACTTCCGCTACGGTCTGAGCCGCCTCACGAATCTACGCCTTCCCCTGAGCTACGGGCTGGACATCACCACGTTGGGTTTCCCGGCCAGTTACGCGAGCGCCACCAAGGTACCTAGCGTCCCCGAGATTGCCGTGGTCGGCTTTGCCGGCTCCTTCTCAGGGAATCCGGTTCTGGGCAATCAGCGACTGCTCGGAGCGAGCGATGTCATCATCTTCGGTCTCGACACCCACTCCTGGAACGGCAGCGTGAGCAGAGTACAAGGCAAGCACAGCCTGAAGGCAGGCATCGATTTTCGCCTGATTCGGAGTAACACGTGGCAGGTTACCGAAAAGGTCTTTTCCTTTGATCGGGCTTTTGTGCAGGGGCCTGATCCTACCCGGGCCAGCACCACTGCAGGCTATGGCTACGCCTCGTTTCTGCTTGGAACCCCGGCTGGCGGCACCACGGCGTTATCTCCCGCCATCGCCGCGCAGTACCAATACTACGCCGGATATGTTCAGGACACCTTCCGGGCTACGCCCAGGCTTACGTTGAATCTCGGCTTGCGATACGAGTACTCCGCTCCCCGTACGGACCGCTTCAACCAACTGACCAACTTCGACGTGAATGGCGCCGTTCCACTGGCCGCACCCGGCTTGAATCTTCGCGGGGTTCTGCAATTCCCAGCAACGGGTGGACTGCCCCGCGGCCAGACCAATCCGGACCGCAATAACTTCGCGCCGCGATTCGGGCTCTCCTATCAGATCAGCCGCAAAACGGTCGTCCGGGGTGGCGGTGGCGTCTTTTATGCGCCGCTGCAGAGTGGCACGGGGGCAGACGGGTTAAGCGGTTTCTCCGCACAAACCGCCGTGCTGACATCGCTCGATGGAATCACCCCGCTCGACTTTCTCGACAACCCTTATCCCAGAGGCATTGTTCAGCCCACGGGCGGCAGCTTGGGGTCGAAAACGTTGTTGGGGCAGAGCGTGGCCTATGTGCAGCGGGGCGAGGTGACCCCCTACTCCCTCCAATGGAATGCGGACGTCCAGCACCAGCTTCCCGGAGCAGTGCTCTTCGACGTAGCCTACGTCGGAAGCAGGGGCGTCAAGCTCGCCGGGGGCCGCACCTGGAACCAGTTACCGGACCAGTATCTGGGTCTCGGCAATGACCTGCGCACACTGGTGGCCAATCCGTTCTTCGGCCAAATCGCGCAGGGGCCGCTCGGCGCCGCAACCGTGGCCCGGGCACAATTGCTTCGGCCGTTTCCACAGTTCGGAGATGTGACCGCGGCGAGTTCCGGATTCGGGAACTCGATATACCATTCCCTGCAGGTCAAAGCGGAGAAGCAATTCGCGAAAGGCCTGACGTTCCTGGCCTCCTACACATTTTCCAAACTGATCGACGATGTGGGCGGGCCCTTCGCTGGCGAAGCGACCGGCGCCGCGGGAATCCAGAATTGGAACAACCTGCGCGCTGAACGGGCCGTTTCAAATCTTGACCAGCCCCACAGCTTAGTCGCCAGCTACATCTGGGAGTTACCCTGGGGGCCCGGCAAGAGGTTCATCGGCGGCGATCAGGGCGTAATTGGCAAGATCGTTGGAGGCTGGCAGGTCCAGGGAGTGACAGCCTTTCAGTCGGGCTCGGCAATCGGGGTCTCAGCTTCACCCAACACGACGTTTTCGCAAGGTGGCGGCCAGCGGGCGAACTGGACCGGCAACAGCGCAAATCTGGGGAGTGCAGCCACCATCGACCGCTGGTTTGATACATCGCAGTTTTCCGCACCGGCGCCTTATACGTTCGGAACTGCCAGCCGCTCCATGGGCAACGTCCGGGCCGCTGGAACCAGGAACTTTGACTTCACCATCGCCAAGAACACCTCGATTCGGGAGGAGCACCGCATCCAGTTTCGCGCGGAGTTTTTCAATCTCTTTAACACACCGTGGTTCAGCCCGCCTGGCGGTGTGTTGGGTACTCCGACCTTCGGCATCGTGAGCTCTCAGATGAACCGGCCGCGGGTAATACAACTCGGCCTGAAGTATAGCTTTTAACCATGATGGGGCGGGTTTTGAAGTGCGGGCGCCGCTCCAGTCGAGCGAAGCCTTCACATGACTCCGCTGGGTAGCAGGTTCCATGCTTGGCCCGGATCTCAGGCGACGCTCGTGTGTGCTCCGTGGACGATCGAGAAAACGTGGATCGTCCCCCTTTCGCTGACGCCTTGATAGCTCCGGCGCGGCGGAGGTCGCGGCGCTCCCGAATCCACGCGGAGACCGCCCCCATTCGCGGCGGGATAATGCGGCGAACCAAGTGAACGCCACCGTTTCAAAAGAACGCCGCAGGCGAAAGATTGAAGAACTTTGCCAGACCGCGGATACGCGTTTTGCTCAGATCGCGCTTGCCGTTCAGGACCGACGATACGACGCTCCGCGAGCCGAACACTGGAAGAAGGTCGGCTCGCGCGAGACCGCCGTGCTCCATCAGATAGCGCAGCACATCGAGCCCGGATGCCTCCGGCAATTCGAGTTTTCCATCTCCTCCCCGCTCAGAATCTCGCCTGCTTCGGCGCGTAGATCCAGCTTTTCCAGCATTGCCACGCTGCGCTCAAACTCTTCGTCCGTCTGAATAACCTTCGGACGCGCGCGGGCGAGCAGCGCCCCGTACTTAGGCGTTCCAATAGACGTGATCATCTTTACCTCCTTTCTTCTCTCACCGCCGCCAGCCTCCCCTCTCGTATTCCTTGTGCGTCAGCAGCCCTTTCACGTACAAACGCCGCATTACAAACGCAGGCGAGACGATCAGCCGGTACCGGTTCCCGCAAATATTAGAAGCTGAACGTACGGCATACTCACATCTAAGCCATCAGTAAATGCCGCTGGAGGAACGGGACCGTACTGTGGAGGAGGACTACCGTCTTTCATTTGGCCGCCGGTATAGTCGCCCTCAACTGCATTAGGGCCTCGCGGATCGAAATACCCGGTAGTTTCAGTGTTGAGGTGCCGTATCGAATAGATATTCCCGGGGCGCGGATCGCCTTCCAGGCAGTTCCATAAGGACCAGCGCTTCGAGCCACGGAAGCCCGAACAACCCTGCTCGACTTGTGAAACTTCATCCGAACTGAAGCGTTCCCTTTAGGCGACTCCAATCCCCGTTCCATCGGCTGCAAGAAGCTATGCCAAATCGAACAGGACCGCCGAAAACTTGTCACCCTTCAGATTTTTCTCGATGCTGGGCCACACTCTCTGGTGATCCGCCGTCGCCACCCACGCCACGCGCTGCTCTTCTTTCTGGAAACTGATCAGCAGCCGGTAGCTTGTGTTCGCGGGGGCGCTGCCTTTCATCGCCTTGCGAAGCTTCATTAGCTTCACTTCCACGAAGCCCGGCTGTTTGCTGATTGTCGGCTTGAAAATCGTCTGGAAGTTCGAGACCAGTTCCTTTTCCTTCGCCGCGTCCACATCCAGGTCCACGTGCAACTGGATAGGAGGCGCGCCAGCCGCCTCGCCGACTGCCGCCGTCGCCGCGCCTGCCGCCATCGTCTTCAAGTAATTCCGTCGATTCATCGTTGTTGTCCTCAAAGCGTTTTCTTCAGCCACTCGATCATCACGGGCTTATACTTCTGAAATTCCGGGTTTTTCTCCCACGGCCCAATGCCGTGCGGAGCGTCTTCCACCGTGAACAGTTCGCAACTCACGCCCACGGCCTTCATCTTCTCGCACATCAGGGGCGATTGATCGTAGGGAACCGCCGCGTCCTTCGTGCCATGAATCAGCAGGTATGGTGGCATTCCCTTATGGACGTAATTGACCGGCGAGGCGTCGCGCATCACCTTGAGCGCATGCCCGTCAAGTTCCTTCAGCCCAAACAGCTTTTCCAGATTTTCACCTACCTGTCCCATGGCCTTCGCTCTCCGCTCCAGGTCGTGCGGACCGTAGAAGGAAACCACTGCCTTCACCTTCTCCTTGCTGTGCGCGCCTACGTAGGAAACCAGATGGCCGCCGGCCGATTCACCAATCAGAGCGAGCCGCGCCGGGTCCACCTTGAACTCCTTCGCGTGCGCCTTCACGTAACGGATCGCGCTCTCCACGTCCTCAATCGGCGCGGGAAATTTGTAGGCCGGCGCAAGCCTGTAATTAATGGTGAACCACGCGAAACCGCCGTTTGTCAGCGGTTCGAACAGTGGAGGTACGTAGGACAGCTTCGTGCCGTTGACCCAGCCCCCGCCGTGCACGATGATCGCGGCGGCGAAGGGACCCTTGCCTTGCGGCACCCACGCGTCGAGCGTGAGGCTGTAGCCGCCCGGCTTCGCGAACTCAATATCGTTTCGCCTCTCGCCGCGCGCCGCTCCGGATACCGCGGCGGCCATCACCAGAACACTCGTTACGAATCGCATCGTCTCCCTCCCCCTCTCCCACTCAAGCTTACTGACCCGACCTGGCGCCAGCCACATCCTTCTTCTTTGGTTTCGGCAAGGGACGCCGCGGCAGCATTTCGCCACGTGTCGCGGTGTGATACACAATCGACGCCACAATCGCCGATGCCTGCATCAGGTCGCCCTTCTGTATCCGGTCATAAACGTCCATATTCGAATGATGGGTTCGCGTGCTGTACTCGACCGGGTCCTGAATAAACTGAAAGCCCGGCAAACCGATGTCGTGGAACGAAACGTGATCGGTAGAACCCGTATTCCGGATGCTCACCGTGGTGGCGCCGAGGTCCTTAAACGGCGCTAGCCAGGCCTCGAACACTGGACGCATCATGTCGTTGCCCTGCAAATAGACGCCTCTGATCTTGCCCGTTCCGTTGTCCACGTTGAAATATCCGGCTAGTTTCGCGTGCTCCGGCTTCGGCGACATCACTTCGGGATCGGCGAAGTGCGCTTTTACATAGGCCTTCGACCCCAGCATACCTTGTTCCTCGCCCGTCCAAAGCGCGATGCGAACCGTACGCGGCATGTTCAAATTCAGCGCCTTCAATATCCGGATGGCCTCCATCATGACCGCGCTACCTGCCGCGTTATCGGTTGCGCCTGTCCCGCCGGTCCAGGAATCCATGTGGGCGCCCAGCATCACGATTTCGTCCCTTTTTGACGACCCCGGAATTTCGCCTACTACGTTGAACGAATCTTTCTCGGGCAGAAACTCCGCCTGAATATCGAACTCAACCGTCACAGGGATTTTCTTCTCGATCAGCCGCGCGATCCGATTGTACTGTTCGGCCGCAATCGCCACCGAAGGCGGCGGAACCGGGTCTTTCGACTCATGAGAACCGGCGGAGGTTGCGCGCACCGTGCCCAGATCGCGTTCGCCCGGGTAGACGGCCACGACGACCCCCTCGTCGACGAGGAATTTGTTAAGGTCGTGGCGAAACTTCCGCTGTTTCTCGCGATCCGGAGCGGGTTGGCCCGGCGCGCTCGGATTCAAGCCAACCACAGCCGCTCCCGGATCGGGTGCGGCAAACATTCCCGCGAGATCCGTTTCCGTAAGACGCCTTGACGGCGCATTCACTATCGGCACGATCGACGGCGGACGATCCAGGAGCGCGATCTTTCCTTTCAACTTGCCTTTGAATTTCTCGAAATCGGCATCGGTTTTTATCACCGCCATTACCGGTTCCCCGAAAACCAGGCCGCTCGTCCCTGGCGACCATGGCCTTGCGAATCCGATCAATGGCGCGTACTGCGGAGTCCTGAGGTGCGCTGTGAACCGTGTGCTGTTCCATCCGCGCCCGAACGGTCCCCATGCTTCCATCTTTGCTCCGGTCAAGCCCCACTCTTCGAGCCGGTTCACCACCCACTTGGCCGCGCCTTCGATTGCGGGCGATCCGGTAAGCCGCGGCCCATTCACGTCCGTCAGGAAGAACACGTGTTCCATGACTTTCGAATTCTCAAAAGCCTCCACCTTAATGCGGTTCACGGTGCGAAGGTCCACCGGCTCTTCGGCCGCCCATACAGCCGGCAGCAAACTCGCCGACAGAGCCAACACGATCGCGTTTCTCATTACCGGGAAGCGTAGCATGGTCCGGCCCCGCGCTACAATCGAAGGGCGTGAAGATCACGATTTCGAAAGAGAACTATCTCAAGACCATTGCCGAGGCCGAGTCTGAAGGCGAAGTCGTGATCGCCGCTACCTTGGCCCGATGGCTCAACGTCACCGCGCCGGCCGTCACCATGGCCATCAAGCGTCTCAAGCGCGATGGGTTCATCCACGTGGACTCGGACGGACACATTACGCTGACCGCGCCAGGCCGTGAAATCGCTAACCGGCTACTGAACCGCCATCACCTGATCGAGCGCATGCTCACCGAAATTTTCGGCATGGAGTGGTTCAAAGTTCACGAAGAGGCGGAGCAGTTGGAGCACGCGGTGTCGGAGGATTTCGAGAGGAAGCTGATCGAAAAGCTCGGCGCCGGGGCGAGTTGCCCTCACGGCAACCTCGTAGGTCTCGATACGCCGGTGGACCGCAGAAGGCGTGGGCTTCGGCCACTCGACGAAGGCGCCGCGGGTGAAACACTTTCCGTTGTCAGTGTCTTCGAGCGTGATCGCGAGATGCTCGAATACCTGGAAAATCTCGGCGTGCGTCCTGGCGTCACGCTCGACGTCCTTGCCCGGAACTGCGATGAAACTCTGACGTTGCGGATTGGCGAAAAGCCCGTGCAACTCGGACGGCCCGTAGCCCGCAGGGTGTGGGCCGCCGCTGCCGATTCACAGCTGGTTTAGTTCCGCTCTTCCCGGCGGCGCGGAAAGCTGTGGGACGATGAACCTTCGACCGTGAGAATAGCCGAAATTTTCCACTCCATCCAGGGCGAAGGCTCGTTGATCGGCGTGCCCTCGGTGTTTGTTCGCACGAGCGGGTGCAACCTGCGCTGTTCGTGGTGCGACACACCGTACACGTCATGGCAACCGGAAGGCGAGACGCTCTCCGTGGAACAGGTGCTTGCGCGCGCGGGCGGGTTTCACTGCAACTACGCCGTGGTAACTGGAGGCGAGCCGATGATCGCCGCGGAGATCGCCGCGCTCACCGAAGGGCTGCGCGCTCTTGGATTGCACATCACGATCGAGACGGCGGGCACTGTCTACACGCCCGTCGCATGCGACCTGATGTCGATAAGCCCGAAGCTTCGAAACTCGACGCCCGATGGCGAATGGCGCGAGCGGCACGACGCCTTGCGGATTCAGCCGGATGTCTTGCGCCGCTTGATGGGAGAGTACGTCCATCAGGTAAAGTTCGTGCTAGCCTCTCCAGGTGACCTCCTGGAGGTCCGCGCGGTCGTCGAGGCGATTGGCGCGAAAGCCGCCAACGTGATTCTGATGCCGGAGGGGACGGACCCGGTTGTACTTCGTGAACGCGGCTCATGGATTGCCGAAATCTGCAAACGGGAAGGATTCCGCTACAGTCCGCGTCTGCACGTCGACCTGTATGGGAACCGGCGCGGCACTTAGGCGGGAACTTCACCGGAGACGCCCTTCCTTCGCCGGGAGGCGCCAGTCTATGATAGACTCCTTGCTCTGAAGCCCAGCATGCGTTTCGTGATGAGTCTCGTCGTACTGTTCGCTGCCGCCGCGACCGCCGCGTCGTCCTCCGCCTGGGAAGGCGTCTGTTCCAAGGAGCACACGAGTTGCGGAGACACCGCATACAATTCCAGGTGCGCGCCGCGCTACGGTGAAGCGTTGCTTGGGACGAAAGTTCCCCAGCGCTCGTTGACCAGGTTTTTTTGGGAAGTGGAATAGACGCTCCGTGGGCACTCTCGTCGAATTAGCGCGGAAGACCATTCTCGGGGATTTTCCGGGCAGGGCGGGATGCCGCGATTCAGCGTCAGCGAAGGATCGGCCTGCCGAACATCGGACCCAAGTGGCTGCCGCTCGTCAAGCCGCCGTCGGTGCGGATCACAGCTGTCGATTTGAACACAGGCGATCGCGCTTGGATGATCTAGAACGGCGACGTGCCCGACGGGTTGAAAGTCACACGGTGACGAAAGGCATCGACCTCAAGAATGCCGGCGGGCCGGAGCAGTCGCCGTTATTGGTGAGCAAAGCAATGCTATTCGTCGCCGGCGGTCCAGGTTTGTTTAATGCAGGCCCGAGAGCGGGCACAAGAGTGTTCCGGGCGATCGACAAGAAGACCGGGTCTGTCATACACGAGATGACCCTTCCGGCGAGCACCACGGGTGTCCCTATGCCTTAATGGACCGGTGACCAGCGGTAATCGCGGTGGCAGCCGGCGTGCGAGGGACGCTGTCGAAGTTGGCGGCTCTCGCAATACCTTGATTAGTCTAATTCACTCTGAAAAGGAAGGTCAGCGATGAGATTTTTGGCAACTGTTACTTTGATTCTATCCGCCGCGGCGCTCGGCGCGCCTGGCGTGGCACAGGCGCAGGGCGATGCAAAGCCGAAGCTTTATAACACGGCCAAGCAAAAGCTTCTGGAGGGCAAGCAGGTTTTCAGCTTCACGCAAACCAAGTTCGATATCGCGGGTTACTGCGAAGCCGCCAAGCATTACGACTACACGTGGTTTGAGATGCAGCACGCCACTCTTGAATTCAAAGATGTGGAGGCGATGATCGCGGCATGCCCTCACGCGGGCGCCATTCCCATGATCCGGTTGCCGGACGCCCAGGAATGGCACATCCAGCACGCGACCGATATCGGCGCGCTGGGCGTCATTATTCCGACCGTCGACGACGTCGAGAGAGCGCGCGAGGCGGCGAAGTGGTCGCGGTTTCCACCTGTCGCGCGCCGCAGTTCGGGGGGCGGACAGGCGCGTAGTATCTGGGGAATCAATGGCATCAACTACGCGAAGACCTTTAACGACAACATGCTGGTGGTGGTGATGATCGAATCGCCGACCGGAGTTGCGAACGCGTTTGAAATCGCGTCGGTGGCAGGGGTCGACGTGGTGATTCTCGGCAACAACGATCTCAGCGTGTTTTCGGGATTCGCGCAGGATGACGACCGCTATCAGGCGTTGGTAAAGAAGGTTTACGACGACACCATGCGCGCGGGTAAGATCTTCGGGCAAGCGGCTGCGGTATACGCCAAGGGCCATCCGCTGAGCAATGTCGCAAAGTTCTTCCAGAACGGCCCATCAAACGATGGTTGGAAGCCGGCGGGAGGACGAAATACAAGCGCTCCGCCTGAGGGCGAGGAAACCAAGCCGGCCGGAGCCGCGAAGCCGAAACCCGCTTCGCGCAAGTAATCCGCGCGGCGGCGCGCTTACAGCGAGGCGAAGCGCGGATCGGATCGCAGACCGGCGAAGGCAGGATCGATGCCCACGTAGTTCAAATAGTCGGAGCGCTCCTCACGCGCTTTTTCCAGCCAGTGGAAGGCGGCATCGCTCTCTTGAAGACCGGCGTACACGATGGCGAACAGCGTGCCTGGTACAAAGCGTTCCGCCGCGCGGGCCGTTAGCTTGGCCAGTTGGGCATGCGCTTCCTTGACATTGCCTGACCGGGCGTATGAGTAACTCATTCCTATGAGGACGGCTGGGTTCTCTGGCGCCAGGCTCAACGGCTTTTGAAAGGCGGCGATCGCCTCTTCCGTTCGTCCGCTTTGCGCATAAGAAAGTCCCAGAACGCAGATCGCCAGAACGAAAGCCGGGTCTCGGACGAGCGTGTTCCGGCACTGCAGGATCGCCCGGTCATAGTCGCCCGCATAGTAGTGACACCACGCGATGCCGGACGGGATGACCAGGGAGCGCGAATCGAGTTCTTGCGCCCTGGTCTTCGCCGCGAGGGCTTCCTCCAACCGCCCCATGGCCATCAGATTATGGCCATACCAGTGGTGCGCGTTCGCGTATCCGGGGTTCAGCAGTATGGCCCGCTGGAATTCGCGTTCGGCGCCGGCGGTGTCCCGTTCAAAAGCAAGCTTCACAAAGGCGAGCGAGGCGTGCGCGTCCGCGAGCGAACTGTCCAGTTCCAGCGCCTTCCGTGCCAGTTGAGCGGCTTTCGGAAACACATCCTTCGGAGACGGCGCACTGTAGGGCGTGGACCCGATCAAAGAGTAAGTGTCCGCCAACCCGGCATAGGCCCGCGCATCCCGGGGATCCTTGGCAATCGCCAACTCGAAGCTCTCTATCGCCAGTCTGAATCCCTCCTCCGTCCGCCGGTTCCACCAGAACCTGCCCTCCAGGTACGCCTGATACGCTTCCGGATTGACCGGTTGAGCGGCAGCCAGTTGCTGATCTTCTTCAGGAGTAACCCTAACCCGGACATGCCGCGCCACGTCCCTCGCCACGCGGCCCTGCAACTCGACAATGTCCTGAAGCTCGTCCTCATACGTTTGGGCCCAGATGTGCTCACCCGTCCTGGCTTCGACCAATCTCACCGTGATTCGAACGTGGCGGCCCGTTAGCAAACACGCGCCCTCCACGGCGGCCTCCACCTTGCCGGAATCAGCCAGTTCGGAATACCCGCGAGCCGTTCCCTGGTAGACGCGCAGGGCGCTGATCTTAGCGAGATCCGTGATCAGCGCCTCGTTCATACCTTCGCAAAAGGGTTCCTGGGCCGGATCGCTTGAGAGCATCTTCAACGGGAGAACCGCGAGACCGTAGCGCTGGGACAGGTTCGTGCGCGACGGCTCCGTAGCCTTTTCCCGGACCGGCGCGATGAAGCGGTACCCGCGTCTGGGAATAGTTTCGATGTACTGGCCGTCGTCCGCGCCATCGCCAAGCGCCTTGCGTACTTCGGAAATGTTTCGGGAGAGTCCACCCTCTTCCACGGTTGTATCGGGCCAGACGAGCTTCACCAACTCGTCGCGCCCGAGTATGCGCCCCTGATTCGCCAGCAAGATCAGCAGCGTGTCGACGGCTTTCGGGAATAGCGGAACCACCTGGCCCGCGCGCATTAGAAGGCGTTCCGCGCCGTCGATCTCGAAAGGACCGAATTCGTACCGATACTTTGGTGGCGCGCTCACGAGGATAAGATACGAAGCAATTCGTCAGAGATTCGTCATAGCATTCGAAGGACTTCCCGGTCCGCCCGCCAGTATAGTCGATTCCAGAAGGGAAACAAATGCAAATACAGCCTGGAAATTCCGCCCGCTGGGATGAGCACGATGCCGCGACCTATTGTACACCAGCGTGGTCCAGCCAGACGCCCCGGGCGGCCCGGCTGAGGAGACCGTTATGACGCTTGCCACTGTACTCTGGGGGATGACGATATTCTGTTTTTTCTTGTCCCTCCTTTCGTCGCCGCCGCGTTTCGGGAGATGAAGCAATGCGAGCACAACAAGAGGCTTTCGCGGGCTGCAAGGATGCGATCATGACTTCTGCCGCCAATACCAGCGCCAGGGCGTTGTTGTCACTTGTTTTTCTGATGCCGGCTTGGGCAGCGGAGCGGGTAATACCCGTAATACCCAAAGATGCGGCCCAAGCCGAAGAGCGCTCCGCGACGGGCAAACGGGCGACCGTGCATGTTCTCAATCCTGAGGAGCCTCCCGTCGAAGGCCCCTGGAAATTCGAAGGAACCTTCTATCCGCCCGGAACCCGCCTCATTCTTGTGGACCGCCAGGAAGCCGTCCGCCTGGGATCGAAGCGGTTCGTCACTCTGAGCGTCTCGGCCGGCGATCACAGTTTTTCCTGCCGGAAATCGGAAGTCAACGTGGTTCTGAAGCCCGGCGAGGAACGATATTTCCGATGCGGCGGGGCGCTGGCACCAGGCGATCGAGAAGGCGCGGAAGAGTTGTACGGATTCAAGCCAGTTCGTAAGAGAGATGTATACGTTCCCACTTGCGGCTTGCCGGAGGCGAGCCGGCCGGTGTGCAGAATGCCATGAGGACGATCCGAACTACAAGATAGATACTATAGATACTAATGTTGCAGCGCCAGCCGGCGTGAGCCGGCGCATAACCCGGATGAACCCGGATCTTCACCGATGCAGCGCTCGAAGTGCTCCATCGCCTGTTTGAACCCCTCGGGTGTTCGCTTGTTCCAGTAATATCGCCCCTTCAGATAATTCACCTACGCCTCCGATCGCACCTGCCGGGAAGCCGTCAGACGTACCTGTTCCTGAGGCGTTATTTTCACCTTGATCCCATCGGCGATCTTCTGGGTGACGCTGGACTGCAATTGCAGGATGTCTCCGAAGCCGTCCTCGTACTGTTCGGCCCAGATCTGCTCTCCGCTATTCGCGCGAAGCAGCCGGACCGTGATCCTGACGCGATCTCCCGCGCGTAACACGGACCCCTCAAGCGCGGCTTCGACGTTCGCGGCCGTCGCAATGCCCGCGGCCGCTTTTTCCGATCCGTCGTGCGTACGCGCGGCGTACGACACCACTTTCAGCGCGGCGATCTTGGGGAGGTTGGAGAGCAGGGCCTCCGTCATGCCCGCGGCAAATCAGAATGTGAATACTCCGGCCAGCGTTACCTCCGAAAGGGCCGTCCCTCGATTGAGGAACTCATCCGGGAACAAGGCGTGAAGCCCGCCCGCGATGCGCGTGAGCTCCTCGGCGACTTCTGGCCTGAGGATGAATCAGTCGATGACTTCATCGCGGCTGTCCGGGAGTGGCGAGGTCACACGAAGAATGATCGGGCCGCATGAGTCAGGTGGTGCTCGAAACGGAGGTCTTCTCCTTTTCAAGAGCGATAGCCGAACGAGCGATTCCTGACGCACATTCAGGATCGGCGTCAGCTCATCTCATTCATGACCGAGGCCGAACTGGAGCAGTGGATTCTTCAGTCCCGCTGGGAGTCTCCAAGGGTGGAGAAGGTCCCGACCGCCTGCGGCGCGAGTCGGCGCGAGTGGCCAGTGACTCTTCAGTTCCCTGGAGGCTGTACAACGAGACGACATGGCCAAGGAATACATTGAAGAGCGCGGCGGCAACTACTACGTTGCGGGCACGCGAATCTCTTTGGACTCACTCGTTCACGCATTCCGCCGCGGCGAATCGCCCGAAACGATCTGCCAGAGTTTCGAGCTTCTCCGCCTGGAGGAGGTCTACGGCGCCATCGTATATCACCTGGCAAATCAGGCTGACATCGACGCTTACCTGATCCATCAAGACCAGAAGTGGGAGGAAGGAAGGCGCACCGCCGGACCTCTGCCGGCCGATCTGCGTGAGAGACTGATGCGCGCTCGAGCCGAGTTGTAC
>SYKU01000431.1 GCA_005808865.1 Acidobacteriota bacterium | reverse complement strand
TCTCGACCTCGGCCATTACGAGCGCTTCACCCACGCCAAGCTCACGCGGAACAACAACCTGACATCGGGGCGGATCTACGAGCAGATCCTGTCCCGCGAACGCCGAGGCGATTATCTCGGAAAAACCGTACAGGTGATCCCGCACGTCACGAACGAGATCAAGTCCGCCATCAAGAAACTGTCGACCGACGTCGATGTCGTCATCGTCGAGATCGGCGGGACCGTGGGCGACATCGAGTCCCTACCCTTCCTTGAAGCGATCCGGCAGATGCGTCATGAACAGGGCAAGGAGAACTGCGTGTTCGTTCACGTGACGCTCGTGCCGTGGATAGCGGCTGCGCAGGAATTGAAGACGAAGCCGACACAGCACAGCGTCAAGGAACTTCGCGCGATAGGCATCCAGCCGGACATTCTGCTTTGCCGTTCGGAACGTTTTCTGGCGCAGGAGATGAAGGAGAAGATCGCCCTGTTCTGCGACGTGGACGTGGAGGCGGTGATCACGGCCTCGGACGTAAAGTCGGTGTACGAAGTGCCGATCGTGTTCGCGGCCGAGGGCGTGGACGAGATCCTGCTCCGGTTGCTGAAGATGGACGCGGAGCCGCGCGACTTGAGTCAGTGGAGCGCAATGCTCGACCGGATGAAGCATCCGATCGACGAAGTGAACATCGGCCTTGTCGGGAAGTACGTGGAGTATGAGGACTCCTACAAGAGCCTCAAGGAGGCCCTCATACACGGCGCCATGGCGCACCGCCTCAAGATGAACATCCACTGGATCGAGGCTGAGGGAGTCACAGGTCCAGGCTGGGAGCGTCAACTCGAAGACTTCGACGGTATCCTCGTTCCAGGCGGCTTCGGAAAGCGGGGAGTCGACGGCATGATTAATGCGATTCAATTCGCCCGGGAAAGAAAGGTTCCGTATTTCGGGATTTGCCTCGGCATGCAGACGCTGGTCATCGAGTATGCGCGCAACGTTTGCGGGCTTGAACGCGCGGATTCGACCGAGTTCGATCCAGGGACGCCCCATCGCGTAATCTTTAAGCTCCGCGAGTTGAAGGGGATCGACGAACTCGGCGGCACGATGCGCCTGGGCGCCTGGCTTTGCGATCTCACGGAAGGAAGCTTCGCCCGGGCGGCTTACGGCGTGCGGGAAATCAGCGAGCGGCACCGTCACCGCTTTGAGTTCAACCGGGAGTACGAGGAAACACTGGTAGCCGCCGGCTTGCGGATCACGGGCACGACGCCGGATGGAACGTACGTCGAAATCTGCGAAATCGCCGACCATCCGTGGTTTCTCGGATGTCAGTTTCACCCGGAGTTCAAGTCGAAGCCGCTTAAGCCGCACCCGCTGTTCCGGTCGTTCGTCGGAGCGGCGTACGAGCACCGGGCCCGCCGGCTTGCGCCACTGACTTCAAGAGGGGCGTCGCAGTTTGCGGATTGAGTGCCGCGGGGCTGCGTTTGGCGGGGGCGCGCCGCTCGCATTGATCGCGGGTCCGTGCGTGATAGAAAGCGCGGAGCATGCACTGTGGCTTGCGGGCGAAATCGGCTCGATTGCCGGGCCGTTTATCTTCAAGGCGTCGTTCGACAAGGCCAATCGCACGTCGGGCTCGGCCTACCGCGGACCCGGCATCAAGGAAGGTCTTCGCATCCTCTCAGCGGTGAAGGCGAGGGGGCATGCGATCCTCACCGATATACACGAACCCGCGCAGGCGGCCGAAGCCGCGGAAGTGGCCGACATTCTTCAGATCCCGGCGTTCCTTTGCCGCCAGACCGATATGCTGGTGGAGGCCGGCCGCACGGGACGAATCGTCAATCTGAAGAAGGGGCAGTTCGTAGCGCCACACGATTTCCGTCACGCCGCGGACAAGGTTGCCTCGACCGGAAATTCGCAAATTCTTCTGACGGAGCGTGGATCTTCGTTCGGCTACAACAATCTCGTAGTGGACATGCGCGGGCTTTCGGTAATGCGCGGGTTCGGCTGGCCCGTAGTTTTCGACGCCACGCACAGCGTCCAACTGCCAGGCGCAAACGGGCCGGCGGGGGCTTCGGGCGGACAACCGCAATTCATCGAAACGCTCGCAAGAGCGGCGGTAGCCGCGGGCGTCGACGGGCTGTTCGTCGAAGTACATGAGGCTCCCGAGGCGGCGCTCTCCGATGGCTCGAACGCACTTCGCCTCGACCTGTTGCCTGAGTTCCTGCGGCGGGTACGGGAAATCGACTCCGTGGTCCGGAGCTTTCGATTGCACGCCTAAACCGCCGCCGACGTCATCTTTGTATAATGACTGTCGAGGCTCCCTTGCTCAACCGAAAACGACGCGGCTTCTCGCTCATTGAATTGTTGATCGTGATTGCGATCATCCTGATCATCGCGGCGATTGCAATGCCCAAGCTCAACCGTGCGCGAATGTTCTCCTACGAAACGGCCGCTATCGCGACGATGCGCACGGTTCACGCGGCGCAGACCCAGTATTTCTCCCAATATGGACGCTTCGCCACCACCCTGGTGGAACTTGGACCGGCGGCGAGCGGGACGCCGAACGCCTCAGCCGCGGACTTGATACCCGGCGATCTGGCGCTAGGGGACAAGAGCGGCTACAAGTTCACCATGCAGGGAGGTCCGGGCGGCTACACCGTGAACGCGAACCCGGTCGCGTTCAACAATACCGGTACACGAACGTTCTTCTCGGACCAGACTCTGGTCGTCCGGGTGAACGACGGCCAGGAACCGGCTACTGCCCAGAGCAAGGAAATCAAGTAAGCGGACAGCCCGCGCCGGCGGTTCTCCAGGCGCCCGGTGGTCTGTGCCGGGTATAATTGTTCCTAATGCTGAGCCGCGCCGAAACTCTCGATCTCTTTCATTCCGACGACCTCATCGGCATTGGTATGGCCGCCGACGCCGTGCGTCGCAGGCTCCATCCAGAGGGCGTCGCGACCTACATCATCGACCGAAACGTGAACTACACGAATTTCTGCACGGAATATTGCAGCTTCTGCGCCTTTTACCGGCCGATGGGTCACAAGGAAGGGTACATTCTGGATCACGACGTAATCTTTGCGAAGATCGAGGAGACGCTCGATCTGGGCGGCACCGGCATTCTGATGCAGGGCGGCCTGCATCCCGATCTCAAGATCGAGTGGTACGAGGACATGCTCCGCGCCATCAAGCGCCGCTTCGAGATCCATCTGCACTGTTTTTCCGCGCCCGAAATTACGAACATCGCCGAAGTGAGCGGCCTGACGCTGCGCGATACAATCGCGCGCCTGCGCGACTCCGGACTCGATTCGATACCGGGCGGCGGCGCGGAGATTCTGGACGACGACGTGCGCCACCGGATCAGCCGGCTGAAGTGCTCTTCACAGGAATGGATCGACGTACACCGGACCGCGCACTCGCTAGGCATGCGAACGACTGCGACAATGATGTTCGGCTGCGGCGAAACGATCGAGCAGCGCGTGAATCACTTTGAGATCGTGCGCCGGATTCAGGAAGACACCGGAGGTTTCACTGCCTTTATTCCCTGGATGTTCCAGCGGGAAAATACGTCGCTGGGGCGTTTCGTCAAGGAAGAGGCGACGGCGGTCGAGTACCTGAAAGCGTTGGCGATTTCCCGCCTCTACCTGGACAACATCGACAATATCCAGTCTTCCTGGGTGACGCCCGGATTGAAAACCTGCCAGTTGGGGCTGCGCTTTGGCGGCAACGACGTGGGCAGCATCATGATCGAGGAGAATGTCGTCTCGGCAGCGGGCGCCCATCACAGCGCCACTGAAGAGGAACTTCGGCGCCTCATCCGCGACGCCGGTTTCGTTCCCAAAAAGCGGGACACGCTCTACAGAACCTTCTTTCTTAATTGAGCTAAGGCGCTGTAATTTGGCGTTCCTGATCGAGCGCCAGCCTCCTGGCTTGATCCCTGGCTGCGATGGCTTCATACTTCGCACGCGCCTGAGCCGCTTCCACCACGCGTCCCATCCGTTCGTACGCGCGCGAAAGCTGGAAGTGCAGGCTTCCGTCCCCGTCGGAAGGCAACGCGATCTTCAAATGTTCCACCGCGTCCGCATGCCGGTTCACCCGAACATACGCGCGAGCGAGCGACGCGTGGGGTTCCAGACTCGCGGGAGCGCGCTTCACAGCCGTTTCAAGATGTGGAATGGCACTCTCCGGTTGCTGCAACTGCAAGAGTGTGTCGCCAAGCTCGAAACTGAGGTTCAACCTCTCGAGAAGAGGCCGAGCCGCGTCGTAGTCGCGATACAACCACAGCGAGCGCGCCAACTCTTCTTTCAAGCGGCGGTTTCCGGGATCCAATTCAAGCGCGCGCCCGAACTCTTCCGCCGATTCCTTGTGACGCTTCTGAATACGGAGCGCGTACGCCATCAGTTCGTGTATCTCCGGCGTTGGCGGCAGCGCAGCCAGATGACCGAAGGCATCGAGTGCTAACTTGCCATGCCGCTTCGCCTTCAAAAAGACGTTCGGCGGCCGGCCTGGCCTCGATTCCTTCTCCCTCTGATCCTCGATGGCGGCCCAATCGCCGTGCTCCGTCTTTCTGTAGATTCCGGCAAGCGCGGCATGAACGCCAGCGATGGAAGGCGACGCCTCGAGCGCCTTCTTGTACAGGTAGAATGCCGTGCGGTACTGGCCCTGCTCAGCCTTTGAATCGGCCAGCAGAACGTACCAGTAAGGGGAATCCGGCATCGTCTTCTCGAGCGTCTCGAACGCTCGCCGCGAGATGGCCAGATGGCTGAGTCCCAGGCCCTGCCACGCTTTCGGGTGCTTGGGATCGAGCCCGGTCAGCTTTCGGAAGTGGATAGCGGCTTCCTCCGCGCGGCCCGCCGAAAGCAGGGCGTCACCGAGTTCAAGCAGAACGATCTTATTGGCCGGATCCGCCATGAGCGCCCGTGTTAGAGGATCGATTGCCTTTGCCGGTTCTCCCAGTTTCAGGTGAGCGAGGCCGAGAAAAATGTGGGCTGGCTCGGAATTGGGATCGAGCTTCAGTGCGGCGCGCAACGGCACAAGAGCCTCGCCGTGCTTCCCCGCCGAATGCAGCGCCAGTCCCAAATTCGTCAGAAGTCCGGCGTTTCCCGGCAACGCGAGATTCAGCTGCCTGTAAAGCGTTGCCGCCTCTTCGAAACGCCCAGCCGACATGGCCTGAGCGGCTCTGTCGGATTTCTGACCAAGGTCCTCCCGCTGGGCGAAAGCCAGACCGCACAACAGGACAAACGGCAGGTAGCGCCCGCTAGAAGTCAATCTTGAGTCCGAGTTGTATGTTACGGGCGCCGTAGTTGGTGACACCGCTGACTGTTCCGAAACTACCGCTCGCTATGTTGGTGTCCGCGCGCCCAAACTGCGGGCGGTTAAACGCGTTGAAGAATTCCGCGCGCAACTGGGCCCTGTAACGCTCCTTGTAACGGAAGTATTTCTGGATCGACATGTCGGCGTTGCGCGTCGCGCCGAAGCGGATGTTCGGAACCCAGCGAGAAAGATTTCCGACCGTAAACGGAGCCGGCGCCGTAGTAGCCGACTTGTTGAACCAAAGATCCGGGCCTTGTTTAGGCAACCGCAGATCCTTCCGGTTCGCCACGTTTGGGCGCTGCACACCGAAACCGTATATGCTGATGCTGCTCGGCGCGGTGAACTGAAGCGGCAGGCCATCGGCCATATTGATGATTCCCGAAATCTGCCAGCCGCCGATCACCGCATCGGCGACGGCATTCATGCCGGAACCGAATCGTTTTCCTTTCCCCACGGGCAATTGATATACGAACGCGTTGACGAAGCTTCGAGGAACATCGTGGCCGCTGATTGATCGCTCGATGGCGAGATCCTGGAAATTCCGGAATCCTTCCGAAAGTTCCCATCCCTGCGTCTCGCTCGTGTTATCGATCGCTTTCGACCACTGGAAGCTCGAGATCAGATTGAGACCGCCCGAAAAGCGTTTGGTCACCTTGGCCACGAGCGCATTGTATCCCGCGCTTGCGCCTGGCGTGTCCGCGGAAAGGTTCACGCTGTCGAATTGCGGATGGGGCCGCAGCAGCCGGTGACGCGGAACCGTGCGTCCCGACAGCACGCCAGACGTGACCACCCCGAAAAACGGATTGTTCACCTGATCGTTCAGCGAAGCCCCCTGGCTGAGCAGATTCGCGGGCAACTGGTTCATGTTTATGGCAGTGCCGAGCAGCAACTTTCGGCTCTGATTACCCGCGTAGCCCAGCTCCATCAGCGTTCCGCGATCAATCTCATACTGGAAGTCCAGGCTGTAGTTCTGAATGTAGCCGGATGGGTGCGGGCGCTGAAACGCATTGATGCTCTGTCCCAGAAGCGTCTGCAATCCCTGCGTATTGGCGATCGGCGCGATTAAGCCGCCTGGAAATGGATTGGCGAGGCGGTCCTGGGGATTGATGCCGTCGCCGCCGCGAGTACTGACCCAGGCGGTGGAAGTCGAATAGCCGTCGGTACCACCAGTCCCGCCGCCTACTACCTGGAGGTAATAGATTCCGTATCCTGCGCGGACCACAAGCTTGTCATGGAGCTTGTAGGAGAGACCCACGCGCGGTGCGAGATCACGATTGTCCGTGATCCACTGGCCGCGGTCGCCGTCTTTGACGAACGCAAGGCCCCCGGTGAGGGGAAGGCCGACCTGCTGTCCAACGGGATTCGTGGCCGTGAACTCGAAATAGTTGAACCGGTTGAAGCGCTCCGTGCGCGGCTTCTGAACTTCGTACCGCAAACCGAAATTCAAGGTAAGGCGCTTGTTGATTCTCCAGGAATCCTGCGCATACACCGCGTAGTACATCTGGTTTGTCGCGAGTTGGGGACGCAGAGGAGCGCTGCCGCCCGATCCTATGCCCAGCAGCAGTGAGGCCAGGCTGTTACCCGAAGTTGTGCTGTTCGGCGCCGCTACGGGACCCGATGTCAATCCCCGATTGAAACTGAAGTCCGCGGAACGCAGATCGGTGGAGTTGAGCTTCGCCGATTCCGCCATGAAGCCAAACTTGATGCTGTGCAGCCCGCGCTCTTTGGTAACATTCGACTGAAAATTGTTCGTCTCGCGGGGGAAATTCAGGAAGCGGGAGTTCCCAAGAGTGGCGTATCCGTCGAAGCCGAACTGCGGAATGGTCGCGGCCTGGAAGAGACTCGCAACCGCCGGGGAATAGCCGATCGCCGTGGCGTTGAGACCTTTGCTCGGCGAATCCTGCTCTTCGCGCCACCGTCCTGCGCCCACCAGGAAATTGACGACGAGGGTTGGATTTGGAATGAACGTGTTACCGATGGTCACGTGATGACGCGGGTTTTGATCGCTGAAGTTGCTGTCCACGTTGTTGCCGAAGTACACCGGAGCGACGTTGACCTGCCATGCCTTCGAAACGCGCGTATAGAAGGTATGTTTCTCGCTGTGCGCCCAGTCGATGCGGGCGTCGAACCGGTCGTTGGTGGTGACAGTTTTTCCAATTGCCGAAAAATTACGCGCGAATGTAATGTTGTCACCGGGGCCGGTCGGCTTGGGGAACAGCGACAGCACCTTCGCGCCAATGGGGTCCCACATCGCTTGCGGAATGCGGTTTCCTGGAAAGGCGTCGCGAATGAACCCTGCTCCGTTGGGATTCGGGCGCGTCGAGAAGGGATTGAAAATCGGCGCCGGCGTGCCATTCGAATTGAACGTCTGCGAAAAGTCTCCAGCGCGCTGCAATTCCGTTGGAACGTTGGAAATGTTGGTGCCCGGAACGCCCAGCCGGACGCCTTCGTAGCCGCCGAAGAAATAGAGACGCTTGCTCTTGAGAATAGGTCCGCCGAGATTTCCGCCGAACTGGTTACGCTGGAACGACGTCTTGGCGCGGCCGACACGGTTATTTGCCCAGGCATTGGCGTCCAGATGATCGTTACGCAGGAAATCGAAAGCGCTGCCATGGAACTGATTCGAGCCGCCCTTGCTAACGACGCTGACCACTCCGCCGCCCGACTTGCCAAACTGCGCTTCGTACGAATTGCGCACTACCTGCACTTCCTGGACGGAATCGACAGACGGCGCGATAATAAGCGCGCTCCAATCTCCCGTGGTGGCCGGCACCCCGTCAAGAAGAATGAGACCGCTTTCGTCGCGTCCGCCGTTCATTGCGAAGCGATTGTGATTCTGATCCTGAGTCGCCTGCGACACGCCAGTGCGCACCGCGATCACACCCGCCGTCGAGTGGACGAGCGCGAACGGATTGCGCATGTTGAGCGGCAGATCGACCACCATTTGTTTATCGAGCGTAACCGACTGGTTCGCCGTTTGAGAATCGAGTTGCACGACAGACTCGGAGATCTCGACGGTCTGAGTTACTTCGCCGATTTGCATCGACACGTTAAGTTCGCCGGATTGATTCGCAACCAGCGTGATGCCGCGTTGTAAAAACAGTTTGAAGCCTTGGGCCTCAGCGGTCAGTTCATAGGCGCCGGGAAGCAATTGCGAGAAGGTGAACCGTCCCTCCTGCCCGGTGACGGACTGACGCGTCTCGTTGGTTGCCGCATTTTTCACCTTCACGGCAACGCCAGGCATTACGGCCCCATTGGGGTCGCTGACAAGGCCGGTGAGATTGGACGTGAAAGCCTGCCCGAACACGGAAGGGGCAGCGATCGCGAAGAGCAGAGCAAACAGCGCGGCGGGGACTGCAAATCGTCTCATAAAGACTCCCTTCATTTGGAGTTTCGAAGCTCAAGACCAGAACCTGAATCTATTCCGAGGATTCTACCAGAAGATGCGCCTGTGTGTGCTGGGTTTCGCCTCCGCGGCCTCGCCTCCAGACCGGGAGTAAGGGAAAGTGCGGCCAGAAATTAGAGGTTCCCACCGGCTGCTACACTTAGCCTTGGAAAAGCCATGACCATCACAGGCGAGATCCCGAAGGAACTGGCCCGGGGCGTCATCGCCGCAGGCCGGGACCCGGCGCGTGAATCACTGGAAGCGATTTCTCTGCGAGCATACCGGAGAGACCGCCGAAGCGAAGCTGATATCCGCAAACCATCCGGCTCTAACGCCCGCACCGGGGCGCCGGGCTTTCTGAAGGAACACAGCACGCGCCATTACAGGTACGAGGATCTCGAACACGATCGCCCGGCGGCGCGCCAAGAGGCGAGCGGGGCGCGGGCGGTACACCCTTCAGATGCATCTGGCCGGAATGCGGGAAACTGATAGGTCTGAAGTGTTGCCGGCGCCCTACGATCGGATACTGATTCCCCCTTCCGTGCGCAAAGAGCTCAAGCCGGGACGTAACCCGAACGTGGACAGCCGAATCGCCAGCCTGGTTAAAGACTCGTGCAACAACTCGGGAAAGGAATTGACCCGCCTTGAGACTGCCGGTTCCGGAGCTTTGTTCACTGCGGCGAGGTACCTGTTTCTGGCGCTGCCGGGGTTCTGCCTCGAAGAGTTGGGGGGGATCTAGAGCGCGTGCCGCAAGTCCGCCTGGAAGTTCAGCGCGAGTGCCCTGAGACCGGCGCCCGTGCGGGTTTGCTACACACTGCACATGGCACGATCGAGACGCCAGTGTTCATGCCAGTTGGCACGCAGGCGACCGTCAAAGGCCTGTCGCAGCGGGATCTTGCGGAGGATCTCGACGCACGCATCATTCTTGGGAATACGTATCACCTTTATCTGAGACCCGGACACGACTCGATTCGGCGCATGGGCGGCCTGCACAGGTTCATGTCATGGCCGCGCGCCATCCTGACGGACTCGGGCGGCTTCCAGGTATTCAGCCTGAGCGGGCTTCGCAGGATCACCGAGGAAGGTGTCACGTTCCGCTCTCACCTCAACGGCGACGCGCACCTGTTCACGCCCGAATCCACCGTCGACGTGCAGCTTGCTTTTGGGAGCGACATACTGATGGCTCTCGATGAATGCCCTGAGTATCCGGTGACTGAAAAATACGCGAGGGAGTCGCTCGACCGAACGGTGCGATGGGCAGACAGGGCGTACGCGCATTATCTGAAGCGAATCGGACGAATGGAAACGCGCCACGCCTTGTTCCCGATCGTGCAAGGTTCGACATTTCCGGCGCTGCGGCGGGAGTGCGCCGAGCGATTAATCGAACTAGACGCCGACGGATACGCGATCGGTGGACTCTCGGTCGGGGAACCGCGCCCTCTCAGCTTGGAGATGGTGGACGTCACCGCTCCCGTTCTGCCTCGAGAGCGCCCGCGCTACGCGATGGGCGTCGGCATGCCGGACGAGTTGCCCGAGTACGTGGCGCGCGGCGTGGACATGATGGATTGCGTTCTGCCTTCGCGCAACGCGCGTAATGGCTGCTTGTTCACTTCGCAGGGGCGGGTCATCATCAAGCACGCGGAACATAAAGAGAGCGAAGAACCGCTTGACCCGGGCTGCCCCTGCTACACGTGCCGGAACTATTCGCGCGCTTATCTCCGCCACCTTTTCCAAGCCGGCGAGATTCTCTATTCGTCGCTCGCCACGCGGCACAATATCCAGCGTTATCTCGACATCATGCGCGGCATGAGGACGGCGATTCTCGAAGGGCGATTTGCCAAATATCTCCGCGAAACCCGCGCAACTGCCAACAACGCGCGGTGAATCGCACCAACCTGGAATCACCCCAGACTTGACATTCACACTCCGTTTTTATTATGAATGACACTCGCTCTCATGTGGCAACAAAACTACACACCCATCGCCGATAGCCTTGTCGCTTCCTCTCTTGTGGCGGCAATTCCTATCTTTGTTCTTCTCTACCTTCTAGGCGTCGCCCGCAAACCTGCGTGGATGGCGGCGCTATCCGGACTGGCAGCGGCGGCGGTGGTTGCAGTCACCGCCTACGGAATGCCCGTCGAAAAGTTGCTCGGTTCGGCGGCCTACGGAGCGGCGTTCGGCCTGTTCCCGATTGGCTGGGTCGTCTTCGTCGCCATCCTTCTCTACAGACTTACAGTTGAGACTGGAAAATTCGAAGTCGTCAAGGATTCGGTCGGCAGTCTGACCGATGATCGCCGGCTGCAGGCCCTCCTCATCGCATTCGCTTTTGGGGCTTTTATCGAAGGCGCGGCCGGATTCGGAACGCCGGTTGCCGTGGCTGCGGCCATGCTAACAGGATTGGGCTTCTCGCCCTTCTATGCCGCCTCCCTTTGCATGTTGGCGAACACAGCCCCGGTGGCTTTCGGTTCGATCGGCACGCCGGTTCTTACACTCGCGGGGATCACCCAGCTTCCGCTCGGCCAATTGAGCGCCGCCGTCGGACGCATCTGCGCGCCGGTATCGCTGATTGTGCCCGCCTACCTGATCATGGTTATGGGCGGATGGAAGGCGCTCAAGGGTGTGTTGCCGGCAGCCATCCTCTGCGGTGTGTCGTTCGCAGGCGCACAATTCGTTGTCTCCAATTTCGTTGGGCCTCAACTTACCGACATCCTCAGTTCACTCGCATCAATCGGCACGCTGGTCGTACTCTTCAAAGTTTGGAAGCCGAAGGACTCATTCCAACTCGCAGGGCACGGCCCGACGCCAAAGCACGACCGCCATCACACAACTGGCGAGTTGATTCTCGCCTGGACGCCATACCTGTTGCTCGTGCTGCTGGTTCTGCTATGGAGCTGGCCGGCCGTGGCGGCGAAACTCAACACCGTCAGTATCAAGTTTGCCTGGCCAGGCCTGCACAACCAGATTGCCCGCATGCCTCCTGTGACCAAAGCTATTGCACCCTATGCCGCTGAATTCAACTTCAACTGGTTGTCGGCAACCGGAACCGTCTGCCTCATCGCTACGATTCTCTCGGCGCTGGTGCTGAGGATGAAGCTGTCCTCGTTTGCACGTGTGTTCGTGAACACATCGAAGCAGTTGGCGATTCCGGAAGTGACCATCGCCTCCGTCATGGCGCTCGCCTACGTGATGAACTACTCGGGCGCGACATCGACGCTTGGCCTGGCGTTCGCGGCAACGGGCGTCACGTTCCCGTTCTTCAGTTCGCTGCTTGGGTGGCTTGGCGTCTTTCTCACCGGCAGCGACACCTCGGCTAACGCGCTGTTCGGAAATCTCCAGGTCGTTACGGCCGGCAAGCTGGGCCTCAGTCCGATTCTAATGGCCGCCTCGAATTC
>SYKU01000430.1 GCA_005808865.1 Acidobacteriota bacterium | reverse complement strand
GATTGGGGTGGGTTGGCGAAGCGCGAACTCCGCCAAATTCCAGTTTTACCCCATGTTTATGGGGTCATCCAAATGGTTGGGCGCGCCTCAACCCTCACGGGCATGGCGATATGATGCATTGGTCAGGTGTAAATCATAAGTGTATTACGGATCATAGTAGAATAATCCTTTCAACGCCAGAGTTCCGAATGACCAACCTCTCTCCCATTCACACTGCCGCCGGCGAATCGCTAGACGCCTGGGTGCGCGAGCTGATGCAGTGGCACTTTTCCCCCGAAACGGGCTGCCCGTTCTGGCTCGACTTCGCGAAGAATCTCGACTGGGATCCCCGAACGGAGATCCGGAATTACCAGGATCTCGACCGCTTCGGTTTCTTTCAGGACGAATGGCTGCGCGGGGGCCCTGTCAGGCGTTGGGTGCCGAAGGCCTATGCGGACCGTCCCATCTACACGTTCGAAACGGGCGGCAGCACGGGAGTGCCGAAGTCGCGCGTGGCTGTCGAAGATTTTCGCATCGACTACGAGATGTTCAGCGCGACGTTGCCTGACGAGGCGTTCCCGAAGGGCGCGGACTGGCTTTCCCTGGGACCTACAGGTCCGAGGAGATTGCGTCTCGCGGTGGAGCATTTGTGCCAGTTCCGCGGCGGAATCTGCTTCATGGTTGACCTCGATCCGCGTTGGGTGATCAAGCTGCTCAAGATGGGCCGGCACGACCAAGCCGAGAAATACAAACAGCACGTTATTGAGCAGGGTCTCACCGTAATGCGCGCGCAGGATATTCAGTGCATTTTCACGACGCCGAAGCTGCTCGAAGCCCTGTGCGAGAGAGTGTCTCTCAAGAAGATGGGGATTAAGGGCGTGTTCTGCGGCGGCACCGAGATGACGCCGAAATTCCACAAACTGGCCGTCGAGGAGTTGCTTGACGGGGTGTACTTTGCTCCCACTTACGGCAACACCCTGATGGGTTTGGCCGTGCACAAGCCCCGGCTGCCCGAGGACAACTACGCCGTGATCTATTATCCGCCGGCGCCCAGGGCGATGATCGAGGTTGTGGACCCGGACGAACCTTCGCGTGTCGTGGGCTACGGAGAGACGGGGCGCGTGCGGCTCACCACACTGACGCGCGAGTTCTTCATGCCGCGGTTCCTGGAGCGCGACGAGGCCGAACGCGAGCCGCCGTACGGGGAATTCGCCAGTGACGGCGTGCGGAACGTCCGCCCGTTTTCGCGATTCAACAAGTCGGTGGTGGAAGGCGTCTATTAACCTGCGGACCCGATGCGGATCATCTCCATTACGGCCGGCGCGGCGAGCATGTACTGCGGCAGTTGCCTGCGCGACAACGCGCTCGCGACGGAGCTGATCGCGCAGGGTCATCAGGTGACGCTGGTGCCCATTTACACGCCGACGCTCACCGACGAGCCGAATGTCAGCCAGGAGAAAGTCTTTTTCGGGGGGATCAGCGTCTGCCTGCAGCAGCACTCGGCGATCTTCCGGGTGATGCCGCGCTTCCTCGACCGCCTGTGGGATTCCAGTTTTGCCTTGAAACTGGCGGCGAAGAGATCGATCCCGACGAACCCGGGATTCCTTGGGGCTCTCACGGTTTCGACGCTTAAGGGCGAAGGCGGCTTCCAGCGAAAGGAAGTGCGCAAGCTTACGGACTGGCTGCGCACGGAACCGTTGCCAGACGTGGTCAGCCTGCCGCACGCGCTGTTGATCGGCCTCGCGGAGCCGGTCAGGAGGGCGCTCAACCGGCCCGTGATCTGCACCCTGCAGGGCGAGGACTTGTATCTGGATGGGCTCCTGGATCCGTGGCGCGCACAGGCGATCGGGCTAATCCGGGACCAGGTCAGGCACGTCGACACGTTTATCGCCGTGAGCGATTACTATGCGGAGCGCATCGGCCGTTATCTGGCGATTCCGGATCCGAAGATCAGAGTGGTCCCGATCGGCATCAACACGAGCGGCTACGAGCCTGGCAAGCGCACGCTCGGAAGGACATTTACAGTAGGTTACTTTGCGCGCGTCGCCCCGGAGAAGAGCCTGCACGTGCTGGCGGAAGTCTACCGGCGTATGCGCGCAAGCGGAGCGCTCGAGAATGCGCGTCTCGAAGCAGCAGGGTATCTCGCACCGGAGCATCACGCCTATCTTGAAGAAATTGAGGCGCAAATGAAGGAAGCCGGTCTGGGAAGCGAGTTTCATTACCGGGGCATCCTGAGCCGAGACCAGAAGATCGCTTTCTTACGGACGCTCGATGTGCTTTCCGTGCCGAGCACGTACGCAGAGCCGAAGGGAATCTATCTACTGGAGGCGATGGCGAACGGAGTGCCGGTGGTTCAACCGCGGCACGGAGCGTTCCCGGAAATGCTGGCGCGCACGGGCGGCGGGCTCCTTGTGGAACCGGGAAACCTGGAAGACCTTGCGGCGGGAATTCAGGCGATCCATGGAGACCGCAAGTATGGCGAGGATCTGGGACAATGCGGGGCGCGGGGCGTACGCGAGCATTATGGCGCGGCTCAAATGGCGCGCCGGACGGCGGACGTGTTCGCGGAGACTGCGAGCGCGTTTGGAACACCTCGGCAGGCAGTACGCGCGGATTTCCGATAAGCCTTCGACGCCTTCACGCCCGTTGGCGAAAGAGTTTCGTTTCCGACGTTCGTATCGCGGCTGAGCGGATTCCGGTTCGCGGCGTTACGATGCGTCGCGATCCTGGGGCCACCGCACTGTCGTCGCTGCTCACCGATCGAATAATCCTGAAATCCGAAGTTTAACACTTAAACCCATTTTTTTCAGCGGCTTTCCACAGCGTAAAGCATTCAAAATACGTCGGATAGTCTTTGGAATGATTGCAACTTCGGATTTCAGGATAATTCCACTGTCTTCCGTCAGGGTGGGCAGTCATCAGATGAATGCCCGCCGCTACCGGCGAATTGCAGTTACCTGGCCAACTCCGCTGGCGCCAACGCGCTCGACCGGCGTAATCCTCTGGTCAATCCTCAGCAGCGATGTGCTTTTCGGGTACATTTCTTTCAATATCAGGCTGATTGGGGCGAAGAACGGTTGGGATGGATTTGAAATTCCGCCGCAGTTCGGCTGCGTTTGCGCGCATCGCCCAGTGAAGGGGCTGCCCGCACTGGCCGCCATAGGCGTCAAAATAAGACAAGTTCAAGGGGAAGTCCCGCCCTCAGATCTGTGCCAAACCGTGAGTAAACAGTAGGCGACATGACGTTTTTTACCCCTCTCAGCACGGTGTTTGAGAGCAACTTCCCGGATTACAGAGACCAAGGTGCGAACGTATACCGGTATTGACTCACTATCAGTCCGAGCCCCGTCTGGATAAAACCGGGAAGCCACAGTCGCTCCCTCCTTCCCCCTCAGAACAGTCCTTTCACAATATTGCTAGCCCTTGGCGCGTTCTGCTTGGTATCATTGGGCTTCATGACTCAAGGCCCGCCACTGGTTTGCCCGCCCTTTCTTAGATGGGCGGGGAGCAAACGGCGGCTGCTGCCGGTACTGCAATCCTTCTGGACCGCAAAGCACAAACGATATATCGAGCCATTTGCGGGCTCGGCGTGTCTTTTTTTCGCGCTGAATCCGCCAAAGGCAGTCCTTGGTGACTTGAATCCTGAGCTCGTCGCGACGTACCGCGAGGTGAAGTACCGTCTTTCTGCTGTACTGGCTGAATTGCACAAAATCCCGAAAAACGACGCTGCCGAATACAAGCGGCTTCGCTCGACCGCACCCAAGGAGATGAGCGCAAGCGAGCGAGCAGCTCGCTTCATTTACCTGAACCGCTACTGCTTCAACGGCATCTACCGCACGAACCTCCTCGGGCAGTTCAACGTCCCGTTTAGCGGCCAGCGGTGCGGCAGCTTCCCTACGGACCAGGTGTTCGCGCAATGCTCCCGGCGGCTCCGCGATGCAACGTTCGTCCACGGCGACTTCGAGAAGGTCCTTGAAAAGGCGGTTCCCGGCGACCTCGTCTACATGGACCCGCCCTTCGCAGTCCGGGCGCGCCGCGTCTTCCGGCAATATCACCCGAGCACCTTCACGCACGAGGACATCAAGCGGCTACGCGGATGGATGGAACAACTCGCGAAGAAGCGCATCGCCTTCGTCGTCAGCTACGCCGAATCGGACGAGGCCGACGTCCTCAAGCAAGGGTTCGACTATCAGACCGTATCGGTCCGTCGCAACATCGCAGGTTTCGTCGCCAGCCGAACGCTGACCAACGAGGTCATCATCGCGAACTGCTAGGTGTGCCGAGGGAAAAGCCCGCACCAGCCGTCGTGCTCCATGTGGAGGATCGGGAGCGTGTTGTTCGGCGCACGGTGCTGGAACACGACGAGGAGGCCGCACTTGCCGAAGCCCTTCGGGTTCCTGCTGTCCGCGATCCTGCCGTAGTGGATGAGCCGTCCCCGCTCCTTGGGCGTGAAGTGCGCGCAGTTCGTTGAGAAGACGTTGTCCCCGTCGTGGAGCTGATGCGCTGGCGCGAGCGTGATCGACGTCTCGTCAGCGATCTTCTTCTTCGCAGCCTGCGACGCCGCGACAACAATGAGATACACCTTCCCGACTCCGGCGAGCAGTGCACCGAATGACGTCTCGGGATCGTTCCACGCATCGCAGACCTGCTTCCCCGTCCCGGTGAAATCATCCAGCAGAACCACTACGTCGTTAATCCCTAGTACCTAGTTGCATCAGTCAGAGTACTTGGCTTTGGGGCCGGAAGGGAACACGACTGCCTTCTTCCATTCAAACGGCGCTGCCTTTTCGTTGTAGACTTCAACAAAGTCGTCGATCGCTTGCCGCACTTGCCGCGG
>SYKU01000429.1 GCA_005808865.1 Acidobacteriota bacterium | reverse complement strand
TCTCGTCTTCGATATTGATCGGGATGTGATTATGCCCGCCCCCGCCGTCGAGCGGCAACTGCGTGGGTGGAGGCGGAGGTGGGGCGGGCGGCCCCTGAGGGTTATCCTGATCTGCCATGATGGTGTGCTTCTATTTTAACAGACAGAGCCCGCGAAGGACTTCGCGGGCTCGTGTGATTCGCTTTGGCTCAGGCCCCGTTCCATCAAACATCGATGTCCGGCGGGGGCTTGGCGGCCTCCGAACGCCGCTTCCACCACCACGCGAGCAAGGGAAAGACGAGAGCGGAAGCGAGCCATTGCCAGTTCCCCGACAGGAACCGGGTGATGGAAAAAACCGGGTTTACGCGGACTCGAATCGCCCGGTCCAATACCGGATAGTATCGCGTCTCTTCGCCGCCGCCCTGCAGCTTGACCCTCACTCCCACCGCAAGATCGAGATTGTGTAAGCCCGGCGACAACGGTTTCACAAGATAGCTCCACTCCGTGAATTCACTCGTTCCGACAAACTGGTCATCCTTGCTCAGCGCCTTGATGTCGAACGCCGTCCCGGTAAGCTTTACGGTCATGAACCGGCCGACCTTGATGGCCTCGACTTGAGGGGTGCCTCGGCCTTTCAACCGAGGCGTCAGGTCTTCAGCGGCGCTCGCAGCAATCCGAACCTCCACTCTTTCTTCGGTTCCAACTCTCATCTCCGCGGGCGGATTGAACAGGAGCTTCCCCGCCTTCAATTCGGACAAAGCCTTTTCAATAGCGGAGTCCGCGGTCGGCTCGGGCGGCTCCCGTTTTGAGGCCGCCGGCGCACGTGAAGGCCTGCCCTTGACGGGAAGCGTGGGTGCGGGCGCGGCTGGCCGAGGAGGCTCCGCACCAGGCTCGAGCACGGCCTGCTCCCGCGGAGCCTGGTGCTGCTCCACGGCCTCCTTCACCTTCTCGGACGTTGAAGGCAGCGTAACCTCTCCAGGCGAATTTATTGGCCCCGACAGGGGCGCGTTTCTGCTCACCAGTCGCAGGAAGTAAGCACCTGCCAAAATGACGGCTACCACGATAGCGGCGGTTGTAACTGTGGCTTTCAGACCGATCTTTCGTGACATGCGGTTCAATTCTATACCAGCCTGCGTCAGGGAAGGCAATATCCGGCGCCAGTCTCGTGTAGTGTCCACGAAAATGGATGGACCGGTATTTCTTTCGTTTCCAGCCCGGAGTGCGCAGGAACTTGAGAAACTCCTGCTGTCGGTGGCGCTGTTGCCACTGGCCGATCACGTTCCCGTGTAAGACCTCCAGGCCGGCGAACAGAGGCATGGCGCCGTTGCGCTTGTAGTCGTGGGTCGTGGTCCCACAGCGTCCTTTATATTGATCGGCAAACCGTTCGGCATCGCGGCTTTTGGGTTAGCGGCTTCGGGAGATCTGCTCGCGATAACGGCCGCAATCGTTTTGCTCGCCGCGCGCTGGTTCCGGTTTACAATTTATCCATGGCATCCTTCTCGAGACGGCAATTTGTAGGTGCGGCGGGAGCCGCGCTCACCGCGTCCATCCCCGCGCGTTCCGCGGCGCAAGTTCCAAAAGCGGGCGGCAAGCTGCGGATCGGCGTAATCGGCTGCGGAGGAATGGCGAACGGCCACATGCGCGGCCTGCTTCGCACCAAGGAGCAGGATAACATCGAGATTGCCGCCGTCTGCGACGTTTACAAGAAACGGCTCGACGCCGCGGCGACGCTGACCGGCGCGAAGGCATACAAGGACTACCGTGAACTCCTGGCGAACAAGGACATCGACTATGTCCTGATCGCGACGCCGGAGCACTGGCACTACCAGATGGCCGTGGACGCGATCGACGCGGGGAAGCACATCTACTGCGAAAAGCCGATGACGCAGACCGTCGAACAGGCGAAGAAGGTTGTCGCGAAGGTCAAGGCGAGCAACATCAAGATGCAGGTCGGCGTGCAGGGGATGTCGGACGACTCCTACGAAACCGCGTACAAGTATGTGAAGGATGGCGTGCTTGGAAAGATTGTTGTGGCGCAGATCGATTACTCGCGGAACCACATCGGCGATTTTTGGGAATACGCGCAGGACAACGACGTCCGGCCTGGCGAGAATCTCGATTGGAAAGCGTGGCTCGGCTCCGCGCCCAAGCGGCCCTACGATCCGGACCGTTTCTTCAGTTGGCGGCGCTACTTCGACTATTCGGGCGGCATCGCGACGGATCTGTTCATTCACCGGGTGACGCGGATCATTAAGGCGTGCGGCTTGACGTACCCGGAGCGCGCGGTGGGCACGGGAGGCAAGTTCGAATTCACCGAAAGCGCGGCCGAGATTCCGGACACGCTCAACCTGATCGTCGAATATCCAGGAGGACCGGACGTGCTCCTGATCTCTTCGATGGCGAACGATACGGCCGTCGATCATCTGCTTCGCGGGCACAAGGCGACTCTGCAATTCACGCGGACGGGCTTCACAATCATTCCTCAGAAGGCGTTCGAGAAGGACATGAAGGTGATTGTGCACGAGAAATCCGGAGCGGAGAGCACGGAGCTGCACCACCGCAACCTGCACGACGCGATCCGGAACAATGCGCCTCTGAAGTGCGACGTGATGCTAGGGCTGTATGGTTTGGTGGCCTGCGAGATGGGCTTGCAATCTTTCCGCAAGCGGAAGTACATGGCTTGGGATAAGGCGAAGGAACGGATTGTGCGGGCGTGAAGCCGCGGTCGGCCAAGGTGGCCGGGGCAGGATCTGAAAATCTTGCGGCGAGTTGAAGCCGATCTGCAGGCCGCCTGGCCGCCGCCTTGCACGCCACCTGGACTGGACCATTGCGGATGCCACACCACAGGCCACCGTCTTGGACCAGCTCAGCCGCGCTACCGCCACTGCTGGCTAAGGACGTGATTCCTGCGCAATGCCTCGTAGGCCTGGATGGCAAATTCCTTCCGACTGATGCGAAGCCCCCACACTCCCCCCGTACTCGCTGCGGTGGGTGCCGTGACTACGGTAGTAATTGAATAGGCCCAGAAGTCTGGTCTACCAATTGGAACTCCGAGCCATCCGCCGAACCGCCGCGCACGACCGGGACTTCGAATCTGTTCTTCGTGGTCCGTTGATACAAGATGATCCCACCGGACCCACCCGGCGGTAGTGTGGCTAGCGCCGAGACCGGAATCGTAAATGTGCCGTCCTGAGCCTTGGCCGTGCACACGAGCGAGCCGAATCGCCGTTCTTCTGGGCCCTGCAACCCAGCCGATAGAGTGATCCTTATCGGCTCTGTTCCGCCCCCGGCCCATTCGATTCTCAGAGGTACTCTCGGATCGATGCTTTCCTGACGATTCGTCCACCGGATGGGTTCCGCCAGATCCATCGCTAGCCGGAAGCTCCCGATGTCGGCGCCCCTGCCATGCGCCGCATGATTCTTCACGCGCAAGGCCTCCGTGTTGCATAATGAACGAGTTGGGATCTCCGGCGCCCGCCGGAAGCCCTGACTAAAATAGAGCTAGTGTCTAGTTGCATTAGTTCTAGTACTACTGTATGTTGAGTCATGCGCCGAAAGTCCGCGAAATTTCAGCTCAGCGACGAAGAGATGAAGACCTTAGAGGGATGGACCCGCCAAGGCAAGACGGAGCACCGTTTGGTCGAGAGGGCGCGGATTGTTTTGCTT
>SYKU01000428.1 GCA_005808865.1 Acidobacteriota bacterium | reverse complement strand
GCTGGTGAATAACGGCAGCATCTCCAACCCTACGGATCCCCAATCGCGTAAGCCATCGGTTTCGCTCTTCGTCCAGGATAACTGGAAGATCACCCGGAAGTTAACATTGGACTATGGCCTGCGGTGGGACCACCAGGGCTATCCGGTGGAGATCCATCGGCGCACCAGCGCTTTCGCCCCAACCATTCCTAATCCCTCGGCGGGAGGACTCCCGGGAGCGATGAACTACGAAGGGTATGGTGACGGACGCTGTAACTGCCGCTTCGCTGAAACGTACAAGTACGCCTTCGGGCCAAGGCTCGGGGCCGCCTATCAGATCAACCCCAAGACGGTCATCCGCGCGGGATGGGGAGTTTCCTACGGGCAGACGTCGCAGGGCCAGGCGAACATTTCGCCGACTCTGGGAGCGGGCGGATGGAACACGATCAATTTCGACACGCCTGTGTTTGGAGAGGCTGCGATGAATCTGCGTAGCGGCCTCAGTTACAACATAGCGGACCTTTACCGCGTCTCGTTCAACCCCGGCATCCGGCCCTCGCGCGGTCTGATCGACAGCCCTCCGGCGCTGATTGACCGCGGCGGCGGCCGTCCACCGCGCCTTGCACAGTGGACGGTGTCGCTACAGCGGGAAATCGGGAAGAATCTGGCGATTGAGGGCGCGTACGTGGGAAACCGTGGCGCCTGGTTCCAGGTGAACTCCCTCGTGAATCTCAACGCAACTCCGCCCGAGCGTCTCCGTTCGCTGGGTCTGGATATCTCCAATACGGCAGATCAGGCTCTGCTGCGAGGCCGTCTGGATTCTCCTGCCGCCGTCAGCCGCGGATTCAACAGGCTTCCTTATACGGGATACTCGCCTGGCAACACGGTTGCCCAAAGCCTGCGGCCTTTTCCGCAATTTGGAAACTTAGCCGTTGCCGGCGCGCCTCTCGGCAATACCTGGTACGACTCCTTGCAAGTAAAAGTCACCAAGCGGTACTCGCGCGGCCTTGACCTTCTTGGGACCTTCACCTGGCAAAAGGAACTGACCACCGATGTCCCGGTAAACGATGTTTTCAACCGCAAGAATCAGAAAGCCATCTCGAATTTGTCCGAGCCTTACATTCTAGTCCTGGCTTTCAACTACCGGACGCCGGCGGCGGGATCCAGATGGGTCCGAACCCTTACGGGCGGTTGGACGTTGGGTGGCATCCTGCGCTACGCCAGCGGACTTCCCATTCCTGTTCCCGTATCGCAAAACCAGCTCGCGAGCTTACTGTTTCAGGGCACGCGCATGAACCGCGTCCCCGGCGAACCGCTCTATCTTTCCGGCCTCAACTGCCAGTGCTTTGACCCAAACAAGGATTTTGTGCTGAATCCGAAAGCCTGGTCCGACGTGGCGCAGGGCCAGTGGGGTTTCTCGGCACCCTACTACAACGACTTTCGGTACCAGCGCAGGCCAGACGAGCAGGTGACCTTCGGCCGCGTTTTCCGGCTGCGGGAAGGTTGGTCGTTCCAACTGAGGGCTGAGTTCTTTAACGCGTTCAACCGCATCTACATGAATGATCCTTCGGCCGCGAATCCGCTCCAGACACAGACGCGAAATGCACTCGGTGTTCCGACGGCAGGTTTCGGGCGAATTGACACCGGGTCATTGGTAACCCAACCGCGAAACGGACAGATCGTGGCCCGCTTCCAGTTCTGAACGGTGCTGTTTCGCTTTGTGATCGGAGGCTTCGTTCCGGTTACGGATGGGAGGGCGTCGAACCACTGAAAGTATAGTTGCCATTCGTGGCGAGGCCACCCCGCCCTGTTGCGTCACCGGGGCCATCCGCGAGAGGTAAATGGATCGCGCCCGCGCCGCGTCAGGGTGCTCCGGACTCAACTTGAGGCGTATTCACGGCCTTCATGCGCCGCAAGTGGGCCACGACGAGCCGGATTTCGTCGAACGTGACGGCAGCGGGCGCCGCCTCCTTGATGGGCCTGTAGAAATCGGTTCCGAGACGCGCGGCGGCCTCCTCGATGGCCAGTCGCGATTCGGGACGCACCCAACTATCCTCAAGCGGAAGCTCACCTTTCTGGACGAGGTCGGCGACCAGGCCGACGACTGTCCCAACCTGGCGGCCCCGGATCACCGCAATCTCCTCAAACGTCTTGCCTTCGGCGAGCATGCGCCGGGTTTCCTCCGCGGGAGATTGCCGCTGTTCCAATGCCACGGCGGCGCGGGCGCCGTTGCGATAAGCGTCCAGCGCGGCGAAGATCTCTTCCCCGAACTGCTGCGCCTTGCGCTCGCCGATTCCCTCTACACGCAGCAATTCGACCAGGCTCGATGGGCACTTCCGGCAGAGATCCTCCAGCGTGGCGTCGTTCAGCACCATGAAGGCGGGGACGCCATTCCGACGGGCAACGCCGCGCCGCCATTGACTCAGGAACTCCACCATTTCGAAGTCGATGGGAGGCGAGGAACGCAGGGGTTGAGACGGCAGCGCCGCCGGCGGGCGTGCAATTGGGCGCGGGGCTACCTTCCTCCCGCGCGCCCTCCTGGATTTCTTCGCGGGCTCCACGAACTGGCTGGAGTCAAACCAGGAAGGCGGCTCGGCGCAAACGTCGCACATACCGCACGTCTCCCACTTCGGAGTCTCCCCGAAGTGGAGGCAAATCTGGCGATGGCGGCAGCTCTCCGATTCGGCGAAATTCCGGATTTCGCGGTAGCGGGTCCAGGCGCGTTGCCTCTCCGCGTTGTCTTCCAGCTTTTCGATAAAGTACGCAAGCAGCCCGGCGTCCTTGTACTGCCAAAGCAGTGCGCAATCGGCCGGAAGTCCGTCGCGCCCGGCACGCCCGGCCTCCTGGTAATACTGCTCGACCGACTTCGGCAGCGAGAGGTGAATCACGGCACGGACGGCGGCCTTGTTAATGCCGAGACCGAACGCGATGGTACCCACGAGCACCCGAATCTCGTCCGACATCCAGCGCTCCTGATTGCGCCGGCGCGCGGCCGGGTTCATCTTGCCGTGATAGGGGACTGCGGAGATCATCCTGTCTCCGAGGAAGTCGACCGTCTCCTCCACCGACGCGATGGTCGGCGCGTATACGATGACGCTGCTTCCCGCATAGCGCCTCAGGGCCTCCGCCAGCAAGCCGCGCTGCTCGCGTTCGGTTTCGCAGGCCCGCACGAGATAGCGCAGGTTTCGCCGGTGGAAACTCGCGATGTACTTGTGCGGCTCGCGAAGTTTGAGCTGATCGAGAATGTCGTGCCGGACGCGGCGCGTGGCGCTTGCGGTGAAAGCCGCGATGGGCGCGTCGGGGAATGCATCGCGAAGACAGGCGAGTTGACGGTATTCCGGACGGAATTCGTGGCCCCATTCGGATATACAGTGGGCCTCATCGATCGCGAAGAAACCGACGGGCACGCGGCGCAGCCAGTCCACCGTTTGAACCAGACGCTCGGGCGAGAGGTAGAGAAGGCGGTAGGCGCCAAGCGGAGCGTTGCGCATCACTTCTGCGCGCTCCTCCGTTGTCATGGAGCTGTTCAGAACGGCGGCGGGAATTCCCATTTGTGCGAGCGCGGCAGCCTGGTCCTGCATGAGCGCAATGAGGGGTGAGATCACGACCGCGGTCTTGCCTGAAACCGCCGCGGGCAATTGGTAGCAGAGCGACTTGCCGCCACCAGTCGGCATAACCACGCACACGTCGTTGCCGCCGAGTATGCTGATGACAACGCGTTCCTGAAGAGGGCGGAATTCGCCGTAACCCCAATATTGGCGCAGGGCGTCGTTCAGAGTTTCGGGCGAGACGGTCGAGACGCCGGGAGTCAATATATAATTGTAGCCGCCCATGCGAACGAGACGAGACATTTTCCGCACGGCCGCCGCCGCGACGGCGCTGCCGGTTTTGCCAGTGCTGAACGCGCAAGAACATCAACACCCACGCGGGGCGCCTGCCACCGCCCCCAAGCCCTACGCGCCCACGTTCTTCCGCAGGACGGAATTTTCCCTGCTGGCGCAGGTGACGGAGCTTATCATTCCCCGCACGAGGACGCCGGGCGCGATCGACGCGGGCGTGCCCGAATTTATCGATCGCGCCTGCTCGCGGAGCAGCGAGCTTGGAGCGCGGCTAAGGGAGGGTTTGGGCCAGCTCGCGTCTAAGGGTTTTGCCGGAATGGACGAATCTAAGCGGGCCGCTCTCCTCAAAGGCATCGCCGATAGTCCGTTCTTCAAGGCCGTCAAGGACCTGACCATCGACGGCTATTACACCTCTCGCGCGGGCCTCACGCAGGAACTCGGCTGGAACGCGAACACGTTTCTTTCGGAATTCAAGGGCTGCACCCATCCGGAGCATCAAGGTTGAGCGATGCAGATCAACAGGGCTGAGACCGTACACGACGTGGTGATTGTGGGGAGCGGCGCTTCAGGCGGCATGGCCGCCTGGAACCTGACACGGAAGGGCATCAACGTGCTGATGCTCGATGCGGGAAAGAAGTTCGACCGCGCGAGCTTCTGGAGTCACGTGAAGCCCTGGGAAGTGGGACCGCGACTTGAAAAGGGTCAGCGTCCGCCTCAGTTCTACCTCGACACGAAGGAACAGCCCTACCTGACGCCTAAGGACCAGCCCTTCGATCTGGTACGCGTCTGGGGGCGCGGCGGCAAGACCAACATATGGGGACGTGTCTCGCTGCGCTACGGCGATCTGGAATTCACAAGCGCCGAAAAGGACGGCTGGGAAATTCCATGGCCCATCCGCTACAAGGACATCTCGCCGTATTACGACCGCGTGGAGCAACTGATTGGCGTCAACGGCGGCGACGACGATCAGGATTCGCTCCCAGGCAGCAAATATCATTTGCCTCCACCCGCGCCCCGATGCGGCGAGCGCCTCTTGCAGAAGGCGGCGAAGGGGATTGGGATTTCGATCGTCAACGGCCGGCGCGCAGTGCTGACGCGCGCGCACAACGGACGCGCCGCGTGCCACTATTGCGGCGCTTGCGGCAAGGGCTGCGACACGGCGGCATTCTTCAACTCGACGGATTACCTGATCGACCCCGCGTTCAAGACCGGAAAGCTGACGCTAGTGGATAACGCGGTAGTGGCGCGCGTGCTCGCGGACGAACGGGGTTTGGCGAGCGGCGTAGTGTATTTCGACCGCCACACGAAAGAGGAGCACACCGTACGGGCGCGCGTGGTGATTGTAGCCGCGTCCTGCATCGACTCCACTCGCATTCTGCTGAACTCGAAATCCAGCCGGTTTCCGAACGGCATTGGAAATTCCTCGGACTCGATCGGCCGCTACCTGACGGAGCAGATTCGCTTTCACATTTACGGCTTCATGCCGGAGCTTCGAGGGTCGAAGGCGCTGAACGACGACGGTATCGGCGGCGAGCATATCTACATGCCGCGCTTCAATCACAGGCTCTCGAAGCGGGGCTATCTGCGCGGCTACGGCGTGCAGTTCTGGGGTTGCGGCTCCCAGCCGAACGCGAATTTCGCGAAGCAACTGCCCGGGTTCGGAGCGGACTACAAGGCCGATGTGAAAGACAGGTATCCGGCGCTGGTTGCGCTTCATCCTTATGGCGAGGTGCTGCCCCGCAAGGAAAACCGCGTGACGGTTGAGAATACGCCTCTGGACCGCTACGGTGTGCCGTTGGCGCGGATCGAGTACAAGACCGGCGAGAACGAGCGGCTGATGACGAAGGAGATGTACGACACGGCGGAAGCGATCCTGCACGCCGCGAAGGCCGAAATTCTGCCATACGAGCGCGGACGGCTCGACGTGGCCGGCAGCTCGATCCACGAGCACGGCACTTGCCGGATGGGCGCGGACCCGAAACGCGCGCCGCTCAATGGATTCTGCCAGTCGCACGACGTGAAGAACCTGTACGTGGTGGACGGGGCCGCGTTCACCACCGCTTCAGAGAAGAATCCGACGCTGACGATCCTGGCGCTGGCGTGGCGCGCAACGGACCAACTGGCGGAAGAGATGCGGTCCGCGCGGGTATAGCCCGGCTAGGTGTGCGGCCAAAGAAGGCGTGTAAACTCAAATAGCCCCGGATCCAGGCCGCGCTCATTCAACTGGCGCGCGCACTCGCCTGCGGAATCGCCGATCGCTTCAATTCGCTTGAGCGGCGTCGTGGCGGGGCTGTACATTTCGAGCGCGACGAACTTACCGGCAAGCGCGAGCCCCTCTTCCAGCGTGAGGCTCTCCGGTGCCCTGCCGATCGCCATCTTTGCATCTTTTGCGATTGTCGATGCCATAACACCCGATCTTACCATCGTTCATTTACGGCCGTGGCACCTATAGTCCCAGCAGTACTTTCGGCGTCGGCGTCAGAATCTCGCATCCGTTCGCCGTGACGAGCACGGTGTCTTCGATTCGCACGCCCCCGAAACCTTCGATGTAGGCACCCGGCTCTATCGTGATCGCCATTCCGGCTTCAAGCGGTGTCTTCTCGCCCTTTCCCATTCGCGGCGGTTCGTGGATTTCGAGGCCCAAGCCGTGTCCGGTGGAATGCATGAACGCCTTCTCCAGGCCGTGCATGCGGAGTATGCCACGTGCGGCCCGATCGACCCTTCCGGACTCATTCCCGGGCCTTACGGCGTCGATGGCGGCAAGTTGCGCCTCAAGCACCGCTCCGTAGAGATCCCTCGCCTTTCGCCCCGGCCGGCCAAGGAAGAGCATCCGCGTCATGTCGCTTGTGTAGCCGTTGAGCGTGGCGCCCATGTCGATCAGCACGAAGCGCCCGTGCTGCAGGGGGGTTGGCCCAGGATTCGCGTGCGGGAGCGCCGACCTCGAACCCGCCGCGACAATGGTCTCGAACGAAGGCTTGTCGGCGCCCAAACGACGCATCCGGTATTCGATCTCCGCGGCGAGATCGGACTCCGTCATTCCGGGCGAAATCGCCCGAATGCCCTGTTCGAAAGCTTCGGAGTTTATCCTCACCGCTGCTCGAATCGTCTCGATCTCCACCGGGGATTTGCGCATTCGCCGCCGTTCCACAATCCCCGCCACGGGCCGGAGCGCCGCGCCCAGCGGCAGTTTCGATTTCAGCGAGTCGTAAACCTCAAACGAAACCCGAGCCTGTTCGAAGCCAAGCCGCCGGATCTTCTCCTTCGCCGCCTGGGCCGCCACGCGTGGCATTACGGGACCCGTTCCCACTCTGACGTGGCAGTCGACCTCGCGCGCCGATTGCAGCTTGTAGCGCGGATCGGTGAAAAACGTCGCGCGCTCCGGCGAGAGGAGAAGCAGGCCGTTGCTGCCGGTAAAACCGGTCAGGTATCGGACGTTCGGGAGAAACGAAACGAGCAACGCGTCGATTTTCAGTTCGGCAAATTGCTCGACGAGGCTCGCCCGGCGGGATTGAAATTCTGTCATGACGCTCATTCCGGTAGCAGGAGGATCTTTCCAGCGGTCTTGCGTCCTTCAAGATCCCGGTGCGCCTCGGCGGCTTCAGAAAGAGGGTAGATGCGGTCGATACGCAGTTTCAGTTTGCCGCTGTCCACCCAGCCGAGGACATCGTGGGCGCGGCTAAGGAGTTCATCACGCGTGGCCGAATAGGCGGCGAGCGAAGGCCGGGTGACATAGAGCGATCCTTTGGCCGCAAGGAGGCCCAGGTCGAAGGGAGGTACCGCCCCGCTAGACTGGCCGAACAGGACAAGCGTCCCGCGCGGCTTCAGGCAGTTCAGGCTCTTCATGAAAGTGGTTGCGCCGACGGAATCGTAAACCACGTCGAGCAGCGGCCCGCCCGCACACAGGCGCTTTACTTCAGACTCGAAATCGGCTTCGTTGTAAAGGATGGTCTCGTCCGCTCCGGCCTCGCGCGCGAGTTTCGCCTTCTCCGGCGAGCCAACGGTACCGATGACGCGAGCGCCCAGATCCTTGGCCATCTGAACGACGAGCAGTCCCGCGCCCCCAGCGGCCGCGTGAATCAGCATGGTGTGACCGGGTTTGAGGGGAAAGGTCGAGTAAACCAGATAATGCGCCGTCATCCCTTGAAGCATCGCCGCTGCGGCGCGGTTGAAATCGAGGCCGGCGGGAATCTTAACGAGCTGCCAGGAAGCAACCAGTTGATGCGTCGCGTAGGAGCCTCTCGCCATGGCGTAGGCGACGCGGTCGCCCGGGGCCACTTCTGTGACGCCATCCCCAACGGACTCGACCACGCCAGACGCTTCCATGCCGATCGAAACCGGGAAGTCCGCCTTGTACAGACCAGTTCGAAAGTAGACATCGATGTAATTGACGCCTATGGCCGCGATGCGCACCAGGGCTTGCTTCGGTCCAGGCGTAGGGGTCGGCAATTCGGTCAATTTCATTTGCTCCGGACCGCCGCATTGTTCAGCGAAGATTGCTTTCATGAAAGTCCTTTTCGCAGCGCGCGAGTGAGATGGACCGCCGCCGCATACAGCAGAAGATAGAACAGCGTAAGGGGAAACAGGAAGAGACGCCCCAGGGTACGGACGGCGCCGGCGCCCGCGAGGCCAGCCCGGTAGAGCGCGAAGTGCCGGATGACGCGCCAGTTCTCCCGGTCGAACCAGAAATAGTCGCCATTCTCGTTCAGGATGAAGACCTTGACGGGTAGCCGCGCGGCAAGCATCCACTTCCACTTGGTCATGATCGGCTCGGCCGAGCAGATCATTCCCATGATCGAGTAACGCCGTGCCGCAAGTTCGCGGAACAGGGCCCCGCGGGCGGCCGGATCGCGATAGTCGGTGACACAGTAGGCGGCTGTGTGGGCCGGGTCGAAGCCTCGCGGTAGTCCCGAATAGCAGGTCACGAGGTCCACGTGAATGGAGTCGCCGTAGGTAGAGCGAAGGACCGGAATCAGGGCTTCCAGCAAATGACGGGATCCGCTTTCGACGAGCAGGATCCGGCTGGCCGCAGGCGCGCGCCGCGAAAAGAAATACCGCACCTATACAGGGTACCGGATTCGGAACGGGTGCGGCGTATTTGCGTATGCGCGTCCGACCGCTATTTTTCGAATTGAATATTCGATTCGCCGGAATACTTGTGGTAGTTGCGGAAATCGATGGCGTTGCGGCTGCAAACGTTCGTGCCTCGCTGGCAACTCAAGGTCTCCGAGTGCACAGGAACCAGAAACTGGCGGTCCGCCAAGCGGACGAATTCGTAGTCGAGCGCCGTTTCGATCTTGTCGAGCGGAAACTCGGAAGGCACGTTGCGGGCCTGCATTTCAATGCGCAGCACGCGGCTGGTTTCCTTGTCGATCCAGACAGATCCGCGGTAGGCGGGGAGAACCGTTTGAGAAGCGACCTGTACGCGCCAATGGGAGTTCTCGCGTTCCACGGTGTAGTCGTACAGGAGCGCATCCCGCCCGGAAGTCCGAGACTCCTTGCGGTACCGGAATTCGGCGGCCGTCCCGCGCGAGAATAGATCGACCAGCAGGATGCCGAATTCGCCCGTCGACCAGGAGCCGGGGAGTTCCTCCATGCTCTTCTTTGTGGGTTTGCCGTTGATCGCGAGGTTGCGGTAGCGCTCGCGTCCGCCTTCGTAGACAACTTCCGCCGAGATCACGTCCTGCGCCTGCCAGTTTGTGATGTGCGACTGACTGACGAAGCGCGCAGTAAACTGCTGCGCGACATAATTGGGCAGGCTCTCGGTGAAACCGAGGGCGGCTTCGCGGGCCTTTTCGATACGTACGTCGTCCGGATGGGCGGGCGCTCCATCCGCGCCGGATGCGGCGGCGGAAATGGATTCAGTGATCGACGCCGGAGCAGACTCCCTTTCAGGCTCGTGCCCCGCAGGCAGTTTCGCCGAAGCCGTCTGCACGGGTTCTTCTTTGCGCGCGGGGGCGGGCCTCTTTACCAGCACGGGTTGGCCGCGGCGGAGACGAGGGCGGCCGTCTTCTTCGAAATCAGGAATCGGCTGCGCGGATTCCCGGATCGTCACCGGTGGATCCGGACGTAACGGCGAATCCGGAGATTCGGCAGTCTCAACCGGCAGTGACGCGGCGCCAGGGGCGGATTTCTCATTCCCCTCGTTACTCGGCGCGGGGATCTCCGCGGGGTTTTCCGCGGACGCGGACGTCGGTCCGTCCGCGCGGCGAAGAATCGGACGTTCGTCATCGTCGCCGCTCCGCGAAGCCTGCGTCGAAATCCGTACTTCCTGAGAAGCACGAATGCGTTCAGCAGCCGATCCTTCACGCTCCCAATGCACATTAGCGGCCGTGAAAAAGCCCTCTTCGTCCTGCCTCGCTTCGACGGTCACCTTGTCGCCAGGCTTGACAAGCGAAGCCTTGATCTCTTCGCCGTTCTTCAGGAACTTGGTCTGCTCGGTGCGCTTGAGATTGATGATGCGCGTGTCACCCGCCTCGACGACGACGTCTTTTTCGGTAATCGACCGAACGGTCCCAGTGATTTCCTGGAGCGGTTCGTGAGCTTCCTGTTGCTTGTCCTTGGCGGTTTTCTTGTTCTTGCCCCGCCGCGGGAACGGAAGGCCGACGCCTCCACCACCGCCAGGATAGCCACCGCCAGGATATCGGCCGCCGCCACCCGGATAGCCTCCACCCGGATAGCCGCCTCCGGGATAGCCGCCGCCGATTTGGGCGAGCATTTCCGGACCTTGCAGCACCAGGAACACGCAGAAAACAAGGGCGGCACGCGAGCGATGCATAGCGGCTAACTCCTGATACATTGTTACACGTTGACGCGCCGCGGAGCGGAAGGGTTTCGCATTTCGCGAGTGGCTACACTCCCGCCAGGCGCCGGTAGCCCTTCACCGCCGCGTTTTGGAATTCCCACGCATCCGGCAATTCCGCCGGCGGCTGCCGGTCGTATTCGAGCATATAGGCCGCTCCTTGAAACAACGGCCGCCCGACGATCCTCGCGCCGAATCCGGCGAACTGCGGGAATTTGGCTAGTGCTTCGCTGATCGCTTTCGCGGCGAGGGCGCCGTCAATTGCAACGTTGTTCAATCCGTCTCTCTCCTAAGTTGCATTTTCGTCTCTGTAAAATAGGGACCTCGAACTGGATGCTCCAGGACTAGATCCGCGCCATCCAGCGGCGGTTTCAGTACGTGCGCGTCCCGCTCACCTTCGTGGCAATCTTGTACAACGACGTGCGGGCCGTAATGTACAGACCACGGAAACCTTCACCCCATCCGCAATTGGCCGCCACCTCCGGGGTCAGGATTGTTCCGAGGTGATGGCCCGCCGTGTTGATCACCCAGACGCCGCCCGGCCCCGTCACCCAAAGATTGCCCGCCTCGTCCGTTTTCATACCGTCGGGCACGCCCGGCCGGTCGCCTTTCAGCTCGATAAGCACTTTGCCGTTCTTGAGCGTTCCATCGCCCGCCACGTCATATGCGTGCACGTTGCGCTGCCCGCTGTCGGCAATGTAGAGCATCTGCTGATTGGGTGAAAGGGCAACGCCGTTCGGACGCTGGCAGTCCGTCGCCACGAGCCTCACTTCTCCCTTTCGCGTGATTTGGTAGACGCCCGGGCCTCGAAGATCGGTGAAGTATATGCTGCCATCTATCGAGTACACAACGTCATTTGGAGCGGTGAGCGGCTTTCCGTTGTACGCGCTCGCGAGCACGGTGATCTTCCCGTCTTTTTCCGTGCGTGTCACCCGGTCCTTTTCGCAGGTCAGCAGCCGTCCCTGGTGGTCGAAAGTAAGACCGTTCGAGCCGTTGCTGTTCTCGCGGAACACCGTCACTTTCCCGTGCTCGAACCGCATGATGCGATTCGCCGGAATGTCGCTGAACAGCGTGAAACCCAGGCGGCTTGTCACAGGGCCTTCGGTGAACGTGAAACCGCCCGCTACCTTCTCGACGTTCGCGTTCTCGGCGACGCACTCGTGAAATTTCGGATTCTTGACGTCGAACATGTTAAGACCCCATTCCGTGCATGTAGTACGATTTAGCCGGCGCCGAATACCTCACCTTGAGCATCGGCGTCTCAATGCGCTTCCCGCCCTGGAACGACGATTCCATCAGTTGCTGGAGCGCGCCCGTCGTCAGCAGCGTCCGCTCCACCGGGTAAAGGCGCTTACCGGTCTCTATCATGTGTGCGATCGCATCGGTCAGCGCGCTGAAGTTGTTCGAATTCTGCGTGGGCACATAGCAACTGGTACTCTCGATTTCCTTCGACCCCTTCCGCCGGTAGGCCACCAGATATTCGCTCACGAGCCCGCCCAGCGCGACGACCGAGGCCTTGAATCCGTCGTTGTACTCCAGTAGGCATGCCACTGGGGCTTTTACGTCCTCGGGCCTTCCCTGCCCCAGTTTCTCCGCGCGGCCTAGCGCTGCCTGCATCAGTTCTTTCGACCACCGCTTCTCTTCCGCCGCCTTCCACACGGCCGGGCCCTTCAGATACTCGACCGCGCGAATGCCTGTCTCGCCGCCCTTCCGGCGTTCCACGAAAGCCTGCAGCGTTTCGAGGTCATGGAAGATGCCGCCGTCAGTCACCCATCCGCCGCCTAACATGATGGCGTCATCGAACTCCACGCCGAGAGGCGGATCAAGCTCCGGCCGGCGAAAGGTGACCGAGACCGACGAACCCGCCATGAGCGGAAACTTCAACTCGCGCGAGAGATCGTACATCGTCTTCGCCTTGGTCCAGTCGTAAGAAAGGTGCTTGTCGACAAAGATCGGCGCTGAGCGTTTCGACTTCCGGTAAACGTCGGTGACCTGTTTGTAGAATTCGAAGCGGGGATAGAGATGCTGTTGACGGTCGTTGAAAGGATAATTCCCATGCTCCGCGATCAGAAGCACACCGTCCACGGCGAGCTTGCCCGTGCCCAGCGTGAGCGCCTCTTCGATAGACTTCGTAACGGGGAATCCGTACGCGGCCGAGAGCCTGTGTCCGATGTCGGCGGGATGGATCTGGTCCATGTAAAGAGACACAACATCGAAAGGCGGCGGAGTGTACTTATCGTTGATCCACCAGCCTTCAAGAAAACGCGTAATAAAGTTGTCGGAGTGCGACCTCACATGGTAGGTCGTGGATATGGCGGCGATTTTCTTTCGCTTCCCGTTTTTCCCCGCCTGCGCCGCGAGCGCCGGCATTGCACCAAGGGCACCCGCCGCGGCGGCGGAAGCCACGAATTCTCTGCGTCTCATTTTTCAGCCCTCTCTTCGTTCGCGCGCATGATGCGCATCAGATTCAAGCCCATTACTTTCCGGATATCGCCGTCAGAATATCCCATGCCGATCAACCCGCGCACGATGGCCGGGTACTTCGACACGTCCTCGAGTCCGGCCGGCGCCATGCCGGAGATGCCATCGTAGTCGGAACCGATACCGACATGATCCGCGCCCGCCACCTTCACGGCATGGTCGATATGGCGAAGCACGTCTTTAATATCGACCGGCGGCAGCAGCGACCGGTAGCGCTGCTGAATCGCCCGCTTCATCTCCCAGCGCCGCGGATTACCCTGGTTCAACGCCATCATGTCCGCGATTTCCTTGTCGCGCTTATCGCGGTTGGGAGCGAATACTTCGTTCGCCTTCAGGTTCACATAGGGCGCATTGAAATTGATGAAGATCGCGCCGCCGTTGCGCGTCAGCGCTTTCAGCATGTCGTCCGTCATGTTGCGCGGAATACCGGTGACGGCGCGAACGTCGGAATGCGACGCGATCACCGGCGACTTCGTCACCGCCAGCGCGTCGAAGAACGTCTTGTCGGAGACGTGCGAAATATCGACCATCATGCCGAGCCGGTTCATTTCGCGTACGATGTCTTTGCCGTAGTTCGAAAGGCCGTTGTGCACGGCGGCGTCGGTGCCGGAGTCCGCCCAATTGTTCGTCCTGAAGTGCGCGAGCGTCATGTAGCGGATACCTAGACGATAGTAATCGCGCAGAACGGCAATGCTGTCCTGTATGATGTGCCCGCCCTCAAGGCTGAGCAGCACGGCGATCTTTCCCGCCTTCCGGATGCGCTCGATGTCCGCCGAGGTCCGCGCGAGCTCGATATCCTTGGAGAACTGACTTGCCTGCTGGTGCACGACGTCGATCAATTCAAGGGCGCGTGGAATCCAGAGTTGCGGAGGAAAGTCCTGGGGCTGGACGGCGACACCAAAGAAAATCGCGCCGGCGTGGCCTTTCCTGAGGCGCGGAATGTCGGCCTCATAGTATTTATGTTCCTCGCCGAGGCTGTAGGCTTCGTCCACCATATGCCACGGAGTATCGATGTGGGTATCGACGATGAGGATATCGCGCATCAACCGTTCAAACCGCTGATCCGGTGTTTGCGCGAACGCGGCCGAAACCGCAAACAACGAAAGGAATGTGGATCGCATTTCTAAGCCTCCCGGCGTTTCAGAAGGAGTTTGTCCTGATACGCTACCACCACTACTCCATGCTGATTGAGCACATTGGTTTCGAAGGTGACGACCCCGCGCGACGGTCCGAGGTCCTTTCCTTCAAGGACCTTCTTCACAACGCGTACGGTGTCGCCGATAAAGACGGGCTTTGTGAAACGCAATCTGTCGACGCCGTAGAACGCGAGGACCGTGTCGCCGACGGTGTTCATCTGTGTCATCAGGCCGATCGAAATGCTGAAGATCAAGGCGCCGTGAGCGATGCGCTTTCCGTAAGGGGTCTTCTTCGCGAACTCCTCGTTGGTGTGAAGCTCGATATAATCGCCGGTGAGGCCGGCGAAAGCGACGATATCGGCTTCGGTGACGGTCCGGCCGCGGGTCTCAAAAACCCGGCCCAATTCAAAATCCTCGAAATACAAACTTGGCACGCCTGCAATAGTAGCAGATGGACGGCGGCCCGATTCCGCGAGGGAGCCGAAGCAGAGCAGTCCGGGGCGGCACGAGCATTTGGCGACCGTCAAGGATACGGGTGATCGGTCTCGGGACACGGTAATCAGACAAGATCTTCATCAGCCGGCGGCACCTTCGCGGGGCACTGGCGGGCGAAGTGCGGAACGGCTCACACTTCTACAGCCGTCACGTCGAAAATTCCCGTTATCTCCTCGACGGGCACACCGGCCGCAAGGTCTTCGAACACAGGCTGAACCGGCACCCATGCGCCGCTAACCTTTCGGGGAATGCTCCCCAAGGCGGCATTATGACCAAGGGAGAAATGTCCTTACCATGGTCCACGGTCTTCAGTCTGACTTCTTCGCTGCCATCCCGAAGCACCACAACGCCCGGCGCGTCCGGACAAAAATCCGATCCTCTCCGATGGCCGGCGTTGCATAGCACTCCTCGTCGAGTTCGTTGACCGCGAGAACCTCCTGCTCGCCGCCCGGTTTGAGCACCGTCACCGCGCCGCTTAGACTCACGAAGAATACCTTGCCGTCTCCGGCCACAGGCGACGCGTAGTAATTGTCCGCGACGCCGCGCAGCCTCGCCTGCTTCAAAACCGTACCCGTCGCTGGATCGAGCGTCGTCAGCACGCCGGCGTCGCTGACCATGTAAAGCACACCACGGTAGAGAAGCGTCGAGGGTAGCTGCGGAATCGCCTTGTGGTATTTCCACAGCACCTGCCCGCCGGCGCGGATCGCGAGCAGCCCGTTCTCCGCAGCCATCGATGATTGGTAGGTACGCCATTCCGCCGCGTCCAGTTTTCCATCGTGGTTCAAATCGAGATAAGGAAAGTACTTCGTCGTGCGTCCGTCCGGGCTCTCGCCGATCTCGATGGTTCCGCTCTTGTCGCGATCGTGCTTCGCCAGGACACCGTCGAACGCCGGTATCGCCACCTGCCTGCCCGGATCGTTCTCTGCCATGTTGTAGCCGTTAATGTATACAACGCCATCCGCCAGGACCGGCACGGACTTCATCTCCGAAGTCAACCCGCGCGCGGTCCACACAATCTCCCCCGTCGAAGCCGAATAGGCGTCCATGCGGAACGATCCCGGCGCAATGATCTCGGTGGACCCGTTCTCCGCGCGGCGGATCACCGGCGTCGAGTGGCCGCTCAGTGCTTCGGTTCTCGGCGTCTTCCAAAGCTCGCGACCGTCATCGGCGGCGTAGGCTCCGGCGTAGGAGCCGAGCGTCTGATCGCAAACGAGCACCACGCGGCCGTCCACCACGACTGGCGACGCTCCCATTCCGTACGAATTCTGAAACAGGCCGAGCGGGCGGCTCCACCGTTCGTTTCCGTCGTAGTCATAGGAGATCAGTCCGTAGTCCGGGAAAAAGACGTAAAGATTCCGTCCGTCCGCCGCCGGGGTGGGCGAAGCGGGGCTGTTCCGCTTGTCGAGATGTTCAGTCCTCATGCGGGGGCTTTCCCGCCGCCAAAGAATTTTGCCGGAGTGCTGATCCAGGCAGATGGTGAGGAGCTTGTTTTCCTCGAAAGCGGTCAGGAACACACGTTTTCCGCTCAAGACCGGAGAAGAATGTCCCGATGGCAGCGCCGTTTTCCAGATCAGATTCTTGGACGGGCCGAACTCGGCGGGCAGACGGCCGGCATCCAGGACGCCCGTCCCATTCGGGCCGCGGAACCGAGTCCACTCCTCCGCCGGCAGCGCGGCAGCAAACAGCAAGATGCACGATAACCGTCTCACGCCGCTTAGAATAGCAGGAGTGGAAGAAGAAGTCCTTAGCAAAGCGTACGACCGGCGGTTGCTGGGCCGCCTGGTTGCGTATCTGCGCCCGTATCGAGGTCACATCGCGGTTTCCGTGACCTGTCTTTTGCTGCATTCCATCATGCAGATCGCTGGACCGCTTCTCACGAAAATCGCCATCGACCGCTACCTGGCGCCGAATCCGGCGCGCGAGTCCACGGTCATCGAAAACCTCCTCCCAAAGGACTGGCTTTCCGCCGACCCCTTCGCCGGGCTTGGACAGATCACTCTTCTCTATTTCGCGGCTCTTGCCGGCATCTTTCTCTTCGAGTTCGTGCAGACATACGTCATGCAGTACACCTGCCAGCGCGCGATGTTCGACTTGCGCCGCGAGCTATTTGCCCATCTGCAGAGGCTCGATCTCGCCTACTACGATCGCAATCCGGTGGGGCGGATGGTCACGCGGGTTACATCGGACGTCGATACGCTCAACGAACTGTTCGCGTCGGGACTCGTCACGATCTGCGGCGACCTCCTCACGCTGGCGTTCATTACCGCCGTGATGTTTCAACTGAGCCCAATGCTGACGGTAGTGATGCTGCTCGTATTGCCGGGCGTCGTCGCCGTAACCGGGCGGTTCCGGCGCGCCGTTACGCAGAGTTTTCGAAACATTCGAGTCGCTATTGCCCGGATCAACTCATACCTTCAGGAGCACATCACAGGCATCGTGGTCCTACATCTATTCAACCGTGAATCGCGCAGTCGCGAGGAATTCCACCGGATCAACAAGGTCCACATGGACGCATATAAGGACACGATTACGGCATACGGGTGGTTCTATCCAGCCGTCGAGTTCCTGTCCTACCTGTCGCTCGCCGCCGTGCTGGCGGTGGGCGGCTTTCGCGTTGAAGGTGGCGGGCTCACCCTCGGCGTCCTCGTGGCGTTTGTGCAATACAGCACGCGATTTTTCCGCCCGATTCAGGATCTAAGCGAGAAGTACAACATCCTTCAGTCGGCAATGGCCTCGGCCGAACGTGTGTTCGGGTTGCTCGACACGCGGGCGGAGGTCGCTCGACCGCGTGATCCCCGGGTAATGCCTGAATCAGGTGCGCGAATCGAGTTCGATCATGTCTCGTTTGCCTACAAGAACGACGACTGGGTGCTTCGAGACGTCAGCTTTGCGATCGAGCCGGGAGAAACGATCGCCGTCGTCGGGCATACCGGAGCCGGAAAGACCACGATTATCAGCTTGCTGCTGCGCTTCTACGACGTCACCCGCGGCGCGATACGCATCGGCGGAATCGACATCCGCGAATTCGACCCCACTGCGCTGAGAAGCCACTTCGGAGTCGTGTTGCAGTATCCCTGCCTGTTTACCGGAACGATTGAAGATAACATTCGCATGGGTACGGAACGAATCGGGCGAGAGGACGCGGAGGAGGCGGCCGAGCAGGTCAATCTGGGGGCGTTTCTGCGCGAACTTCCGGAAGGCATCGGCCACGCCGTGCAGGAGCGGGGCAATTCGCTCTCCACGGGGCAGAAGCAGTTGATCGGGTTCGCGAGGGCGCTCGCGCACGACCCGCGTTTCCTGATTCTCGATGAAGCGACGTCAAGTGTGGATACGGAGACAGAGTTGCGCATCCGCGAAGCTCTATCGCGGCTCGTGGAAGGGCGCTCTTCGATTGTGATCGCGCACCGGCTCAGCACGATCCAACGCGCTGACCGCATTCTGGTCATGCACAAGGGCCGGTTACGCGAGAAGGGCACTCACCAGGAACTGCTGAGCGAGCGAGGCGTTTACTGGAAGCTCTACCAGTTGCAGTACAAGGATCAGGAGCGGCAGTAGACGCGCCTGCCGGGACTACCTGAGGATTTCCCGCCTCTAGGGATCTCGATTCACCAGCGAATCGTCTTCGCCTTCACGCCGGAATCCTTTTCGCCTTGCCCCGGAATCCTCAAACGCGGCTCGAGTGTTTGCCATGCTCGCGGATTTCCCACCCTTTACCTCCACGTTTGGCCTTCTTTGCTCGTCTAAATCCATGTGAAGCTGTTCTTTTTCGTCGTGGCGTTCGTCCACGGCCTGTTCGCGGAGACCGCCGTTCCCGCAGGGATGCTCAATCAGGTGGAGAAGCGCTACAACCGCGCCCAGACTCTTCAGGTGAAATTCAGCGAATCCTACAAGCAAGGGCGAAGGGCCGCGCGCACCGAATCCGGTACGCTCTATCTTCGAAAGCCGGGTCGCATGCGCTGGGAATACGCAGACCCCGCCGGCAAGCTGTTTCTCTCTGACGGGAAGACTTTCTTTCTGTTCAGCCCGTCCACCGGCCAAGTCGAAAAAATGAAGGCCCGCGAAACGGAGGACATGCGGGCGCCGCTCGCGTTCCTGCTGGGCCGCCTTCATTTCGAGAAGGACTTCCAAGGCTTCTCCGCGCGAGAAGAGAGCGGCGGAGTTTGGATATCGGCCGAGCCGAAATCGGTCAATCTACCTTATTCGAAGGTCGAGTTCCTGGTGGCGCCCGGCGCCCGGATCCGAAGAGTGCAGGTGACGGGGCAGGATCAGTCGGTCCTCGATTTCAGCTTTGAGGACGAAAAACTCAACCCTCCCCTAAAACCGGAGTTGTTCAAGTACCGCGAATAACATGGCCGAATGGATTCTGAAATACGCGGATACGCGGGGCGAGATGCACCAGCAGGTCGCGAACGCCGCGAGCGAGCAGGAACTGCGGGAGCGCTACTCCCAGCAGGGATTCCTGGTGTATTCGATCAAGCCCCGTAACGCGATAGCGGGCATTTCTTCGACCTCGTTTTTCGGAAAACGCAAGAAGCTGGACATCGAGAAATTTCTTATCTTCAACCAGCAGTTCGTAACCCTGATTCGCGCGGGCCTCCCGATTCTGAAGTCACTCGACTTACTTGCGGACCGTCTCACGGACGCCAAACTCACCGAACCTATCAAAGCCGTCCGCGACGAGGTTCGGGGAGGCGTGCTGCTTTCGGAAGCCTACCGCATGCAGGGCCTGTTTCCGAAAATATACATCACAACCGTGATGGCGGGCGAGAAGAGCGGAAGCCTGGTCGAGGTTCTCGACCGCTACATTACGTACCAGAAAATGTCGCTTGCAGTGCGGAAGAAGGTGCTGGTCTCGTTGCTCTATCCTTCGGTGCTGATCGTTCTGGTATTGTTGCTGATCGTATTTCTGGTGACGTTTGTGGTGCCGAATTTCGCCGAATTGTACAACAGCATGGGCGCGCAACTGCCGGACATCACTCGGATTCTGATTGCGGTCGGAACGACTGCGCGGGCCTACATCCTTGTCGGCATCGGTGCGCTGTTTGCGAGCGGGATTCTGTTCAAGTATTGGGCGCGGGGCGAGTCGGCGCGAGAGAAGATCGACCTTGTGAAACTGCGGACACCGCTGCTCGGCCCGATCTGGATCAAGTTTCAAGTGGCGCAATTCTCAAGGGTTCTCAGTACGCTGCTGACGGGCGGCATTCCACTTGTCCAGGGACTTGAGACGGCTGCGGATTCGCTTGGAACGGCGCTGTTGCGGAAGTCTCTCGACAAAGCATCGAAGCTTGTCCGCGAAGGCCAGGCGCTTTCGAAGTCTCTCGAATCGACGGGAATTTTCCCGGAGCTTGCGATTGACATGATCGAGGTAGGCGAATCGACTGGCGCTCTACCGGCTATGCTGGCCAGCGTCGCCGAGTTCTACGAGGAAGACGTTAACACGCAGATGGCTGCCACGCTATCGCTCATCGAACCCGCGATCATGATCTTCATGGGGATGTTCGTGGCATTCGTGCTCGTTGCGCTGTATCTGCCGATATTCTCGCTCGCGGACACGATCCACTGACGGGCGGCTTCTGGCGAAGCCCTGGGTATCGCGGATCGATCCCATCGACCGTAGCGCTCCACACCGTCCATCTCATCTACATCATCGAACGCCACCTTCCGCTCTCCACGAAACTGGAGCCGTTCGCTGCGGCCCAGCGCGCCGGCCACAAGCGGTTTTGGATCACCACCTTATCCCAGCAGGTATTTCCCAACCCGGCTATCCGTCAACTGGACACGGCCGCTGGCGGATTGAAAACAACGGCTGGATGGATCTGACGAAACATTGGGCATTCACACATATTTCGCCACGCTTGCCGGCACTGCCCAAACAGACCATCGCCTCTCGCGAGCGAGAGCCGGTCTCGAACCAAGGCCTCGCAGCCGTCGCGATGCTTCCTGTCATCGCGTTCGCCTTGACCTCCGCCTTCGTCCTCAGACACTCCAAACTCGCTCGACAGGACCACCTCAACTGCCATCGCCGTCGCTGCTCAGCTGCGCCGGGGCGTCCGAGACTCCGCCCCCGATTCGAGCACCGGACTGAGCGAGCGGCTTCAGCCAGCCCCTTGGATGGGCCCCGCCGCTTGCGCCACGCCAACGGACTACAGATACTCGCCTCATTTCTCCTGGCAAACAGTGCCCCTCACAAATGATCCACTGAATTCCCCCCGCTACTAGTACCTAGTTGCATACGTCAGAGTACTTGACTTTGGGGCCGGAAGGGAACACGACTGCCTTCTTCCATTCAAACGGCGCTGCCTTTTCGTTGTAGACTTCAACAAAGTCGTCGATCGCTTGCCGCACTTGCCGCGGCGACGTGAAACTGGCTCCCCGGAGCGCCTGCCGG
>SYKU01000427.1 GCA_005808865.1 Acidobacteriota bacterium | reverse complement strand
CAGGAAAAGGGGAGACAGAGATGTTCGTGACTTACTAAAAAGAGACGATCAGAGCAGCTTCAGCCCAGTCAATCGGCACCCGCGCCACCGCTCACCATACCGGTGCGCCGAGTCGCGTTCCCATGCATAATCCAGGTGTCATCACGACATCGGGCCTGTATCCTGGATTCCCCGTGTCGTTCGCGAGCCGCACCCACCTGCCGTAGATGCGCTGGGACGCACTCAGGTTGTAATCGATGCGGGTCAGAAAGTTGGAGGCATCATTCGGTACGGGCGCGAGCGCGCGGTAGCGATCCACACCGGAGTTTGGCTGCAAGATGTAAGGGAAGAAGAAACGCGATGCCGTGGAAAAGCGCGCCACCGGAATGCGGTTGTTCGGAAACTGCGTATTGTTCGCCAGCGGATCTGTGATGCGACGCGCTCCGAAGTCTCCTTCGAGCATCTCGGCGCGAATAGTGGGCGAGTTGAAATTGCGCTCCTGCCGGATGCGGGTGCCTTCGAAGCTTGAGAAGTGGAAGAGCCGGTTCTTCAGAGCGGGTCCGCCGAGGCTATATCCGTACTGATTACGGATCAGCTTCGGGGTGGTGGCGGCAAACGTATTCCGCGCGTCCACCGCCGAGTTGCGATGAAACTGCCAGAGCGTTCCGTGCCAGCTATTCGTGCCGGACTTGGTCACCATGCCGACCTGCAACGGATTGCGCCCATTCTCCGCTGTGAAGTTCGCGGTCTGCACGGAGAACTGTGCGATTGTATCGACATTCGGAATCCCGATGCCCTTCTCCGTGCTTGAATCGTTTGCGTCGAGGCCATCGACGCTGAACCCGGTCTGATCCTCCCGCTTGCCGCCGCCTTGCGCGGTGGTTTCGCCGGAGAGGCCCGCGCGCCCCAGAAAGCGCATTCCGGGGGCGAGCGTGACCAGCTCCACTGGATTGCGCCCGTTGAGCGGCATGTCGCGGATCTGCTTCTCTTCAATCGCGGTTTCGACCGAAGCCTTTTCGGTCTGCACACTGGCCGCGTCGGCGACCACCTCGACCGTATCCTGCACGCTGCCGATCTTCAAGACCGGCGAGACGCGCTTCATTTCAGCGACGCCTAGAGCGGTGTTGCTCAACTGCCAGGTAGAGAAGCCGGCGGCGGTGATGTGAATCCGATAGGGACCGCGCGGAAGGGCGAGCACTTCGAAGGCACCGGCGGCATCGGTGCCGGCCACGCGCGTCATCCCGGTCTCAAGGTTCCTGATTTCGACCGACGCGTTGACGACTACCGCGCCGGCTGGATCTTTCACTACGCCGAGGATGGAGCCGTCCGTACCCGCCTGGCCCCACGCGAGCCATGGTAAGAGTAGACAGATAGACGAGAATAGACTTGTTTGCGGCTTCATTCGACGGCCTCCTGAACTTTCGTCATTATACGCGTCCGCCAGTGCGGATTGGAGCACGGAGGGCGCTTAACTGATGGGGGGAGTCCGTGATTTCCGTGCCCTCAGTAGCTATATTCGGCTCGTTCGAGCGCTGCCTGGCACCGCCCGCATCGTAAACCTGGTGGAAGGCCGCACCTCGCGCAGCGGGAGTCGTAAGCGACGGCCCAACAAGGCCCGAAAACATGGACCAAGGCTGCGGGGCGCCGCGCAAGTGGCGTTTTATCATGCGTTTGGGATCTGGGTGACGCAGAAAACTTAATTGGCATTCTTCCTGGTTTGATCGGGTTCGCGGGGTGTCGTGTTGCGGGGGAAGGACCGTAACGCGAATGGGGAGCCGAAAAGGCTCGGGAAATTCTGGCCGCATCCTTGATCTGGCGATTAAGTGGCTGTTTATCATATGTTTGGCATGGGGGTGGCGCAGAGAAATTAATTTGCGATTATTGCCGTCTGGATCAGCGAGCGCAAAATCACCTGCGCTGATTCGGATTTTACACGCCTTCGTTTGGAGTGTTGGGTGCAGGTGGAGGTAAGCCTTTACGAATCATCGTGAAAAATAGTTGGATCGCCGATCCCAGCGACGGAAGACGAGCCTGATACCACGCCCCGTCCTGACGCGTCGCGGTCGAACGTTCATGCGCTTCTGACATTCTCACCGCTTCGGACTGCGGCCGCAAATCTCCGGTCGCGCCAGTTCGTTGACCCCAGTTGCGATCGGGTGAACGCCGCTCCTGTGCCTGCGACGGCCCTGAACGCCACTAGCCCCAAAAACCGGATGCAAGTTGCATCCGGGTGTGTGTGGTTCAGCCTGAAAATGGAGAGAGATATCATATGACCTCTGAGTATGGCAAAGCGTGATTCCCTCCATGGCTCTCTCGACCTCCTGGTCCTTGAGATCCTCGCCCGCAGGCCGCGACTGCACGGATACGCCATTATCCTGAAATCCGAAGTTTAACACTTAAACCCCTGATTTTCAGCGACTTGCAGGCTGGAAAGCCAACTTCGCCGGAGTTGGCTTTCCACAGCGTAAACCATTCACAATACGTCGGATAGTCTTTGAAATCATTGCAACTTCGAATTTCAGGATTATGACGGCTCTATCGGAAGATGCAACAGGCTCTAGAGAGCCATCAAGCCTGAGCCGGGCGGCTTCCGCCGGTGCTCTATCGCGCAGGCCGCGCTGCTTCGATTGGACCGCGCTATGCTAGGCAAAGCAGGATGACGAGTCTGCAATTCAATCTGATCAGACGATGCATGCCTTTTGCAGTGCTGGTCGTGTGCGTCGCCCACTTGTGCGCGGCTCAGGAACCGCCGAAGCTCGGGAATACCGATGTGCGGCGGCGGCAGCAGGGATCTTCGCGTAGCGTTTCGCAACCGGCAGGTAAAGCGGCCTACGACGCCTTTACAGCGTGGCGGAACGCAAGCGGAATTGGCATTGATCAATGGGACAGGGCGATCAAAGAGTATCGGCGCAAGCTAATTAACGGCGGCTTAGACCAAGCCAGCGTCGGCCGTACAATTGAGTCCGTCGGCGCTTATGGCGAAGCCGAGCTTTACGATAGCGTCTACGCACGGCCTCCCGCGTTCAACGCGCAGCCGAACCGGCTCCTGGTCGAGGCGGTTAAGAGCCGCGCGCCAGGCAGGGCCCTTGACATCGCCATGGGTCAGGGGCGCAATGCGGTTTACCTAGCGACTCAAGCCCATCTTCTACAGTGCCCTGATGAAAGTTATTCATTCGTTGAGGGTTACGTTTTCTAAAAACGCCTAGTGACACGGATTTCCCTCCAGTTCCGGCTTCGCCGGGTGAGTGGGAGTTTCGCATTTCCGTATGGTT
>SYKU01000426.1 GCA_005808865.1 Acidobacteriota bacterium | reverse complement strand
CGCCGGATTAACTAAAAAAGGAGGCTTCACTCACGCAACTGAGCCGTCGATTTCAGGCTCACTCCGCATTGGAATCAAATCTCGATTTCAGGCTCATTTCTGGATTGGAAAATGCTGAATGCCCTTCAAAGCGCCTGACAGCGGGTAGCTGTAGATGACGTTCTCGAATGCGGCCGTCCTTGTTGCCGGCTTTAGGTAGTGTCTGATTTCAGACACTACCCGGCTTTATGGCGACGGCCGCTTAGTAGTACAATCCTCACCATGCGGCAACTACCTTTCGCCATGATCGCCGGCACTCTAGTGAGCGCCTCGCTTCTCCAAGCCGATGTCCTGCCTGTGATCGATTCCGTCGAACATCAGCCTTTCTCGGCACAAGTGCTTCGCGTCATCGAAGCGCTCGGCATGTTGGGGGAACCCCTGCCCGCCGCCGAAATCGCCGAATTGCAGCGCCTCACGACCGTTTCGTCGAACCAAAAAGCCGCGGTCGCGGCGATGCAGACCCTTCTGGACTCCCACTGTCTGACCGGCGTCAACATCAATCCCGAGAGTCGAGTCAAGGTTCAGGAAGGCGCGGCGCGACCGGAACTTGTGGAGCAGGGCTGGCGCACGTTCCTCGTGAAGGTCCATAACGAAGCGGGCGTCACGGCGGTGCTTGCCGCGGATAGCCCCAATGCAGGGCGGCTTCACGGCTCGCCCTCGGGTTTGGTGGGTCGGCGGTTCCTCGACGTTTTGATGTTCGACAAACAGCCACTTCGAGCCCGGCTCTCCGGTTTGGAAGTGGAGTACCGCATTCTTCAATTGTTCTCGCGTGACGCCGGGAAGCGCGAAGCCAAGCTCGCGTTCGACGTTGGGCAGGGCACGCAGGATCTCGGTTTCCGCAACGAGGCTGACATCCTCTTCACCGCGAAGCCCGCCGCGAAGGTCACGCTGCGCGTGCTCGACTTCGACGACCGTCCCACCACCGGTTCCTTTCTTATCCGCGACACCGCGGGACGCGTCTACCCTTCTCAGGCGAAGCGCCTCGCGCCGGACTTCGCCTTCCACCCACAGGTCTATCGCGCCAACGGCGAATTCGTCCTGCTGCCTCCGGGCAAATACACGTTCGAATACGGCCGCGGCCCTGAGTACCGGAAGAAGTCGCAAACCGTGACCGTCGATACGAAGCCGATAGAGATCGCGTTTCGCCTCGAACGCTGGATCGATCCCGCGAAAATGGACTGGTACTCGGGCGACCACCACATCCACGCGGCCGGCTGCGCGCACTATGAGAAGCCGACGGAGGGCGTCTATCCCCAGGATATGATGCGCCACATTCTGGGCGAAGACCTCAAGGTCGGCAGCGTGCTGTCCTGGGGACCGAGCTGGTATTTTCAGAAGACGTTCTTTGAAGGCAAGGATCATGCCCTATCGACCAAAGATAACCTGATGCGGTATGACGTCGAAGTGTCGGGTTTCCCTTCAAGCCACACCGGCCACATCTGTCTGCTTGGACTGCGCGAGCAGGACTACCCGGGAACAAAGCGCATCGAAGAATGGCCGAGTTGGGGCATCCCCGTCTTCCGTTGGGCGAAGGCTCAGAACGCTGTTACCGGATTCGCGCACTCCGGCTGGGGTCTGCAACTGAAACAGGAAAAGCTGCTTACCGATGAGATCCCTCCGTTCGACGGGATCGGCGCGAATGAGTTCATCGTCGGAGTGACGGAGAACCTGGTGGATTTCATTTCCACGGTTGATACTCCATATGCGTGGGAGCTCAACATCTGGTATCACACGTTAAACGTCGGTTACCGCACACGTATCAGCGGCGAGACGGATTTTCCGTGCATCTACGGCGACAAGGTGGGACTGGGGCGGAGTTACGTTCGCCAGCGCAAGTCGCTCGAATACCGCGATTGGGTCGATGGCATTCGCGAAGGCCGCAACTACGCCTCGGACGGCAAGAGCCACCTGATCGATTTCAAAGTGGACGGAGTTGAGATGGGATCAAGCGACGTAAAGCTCCCGGCGCCGGGCAAGGTTCGGATTACGGCAAACGTGGCCGCGCTCCTTGAGGACAAGCCCAACGAGTCCATCCGGAGCAAGCCCTACGACCAGAAGCCTTACTGGGATCTGGAGCGTTCGCGCATCGGCGATTCGGCGAAGGTGCCGCTCGAATTGGTGGTGAACGGTAAGGCCGTCGCGAAACAGGATTTCGTGGCGGACGGAACTCTAAGGCCCATGTCGTTCGATTACGCAGTGGACAAGAGCAGTTGGATCGCGCTGCGGATACTTCCTTCGTCGCACACGAACCCGGTGTTCGTGATGGTGGGCGACAAGCCAATACGCGCCTCGCGCAAGAGCGCCGAGTGGTGTTTGAAGTCCGTCGATCAATGCCTCACGAACAAGCTGCCGAAGATCCGCCCAGCGGAACGGGCTGAAGCGGAGCGGACCTATCAGAAAGCGCGTGCGGCTTATGCGCAGCGGTTGACAGAATCGACCACCGAGTGACGGAGATCGATTTCAGCAAAGTCTACGACGCCGTCGTAGTCGGCTCTGGCGCTGCGGGGGGCATGGCCGCGCACGTACTCACTTCGCACGGCATGCAAGTCCTGCTGCTCGAAGCGGGGAAGAAGATGAACATTGAGCAGGAGTTGCGGTCGATGGAGTGGCCGTACGATCATCCGCGGCGAGGCCTCATGCCTCCGGGGCATCGCGCTCTTTCGCACAACGAATACACCGTGCGCCGCCCGCCCTACGCGCAGCCGAACGCGAAGAGCAAAGTCTACTCCTACATCCAGGACGATTACGGGGCTGACTATACCAAGAACATTCTTGTGGACGAACGGGAGCACCCGTATAGCGGCACGAACTACGCGTGGGTCCGCGCGCGGTGCCTGGGTGGCAAGACGAACATCTGGGGACGCCTTGCGCTAAGGCTGTCCGACTACGATTTCAAGGCGAAGTCGCGCGACGGCTTCGGCGAAGACTGGCCTATTTCGTACGCGGATCTCGAGCCGTACTACGACAAGGTCGATCTCTATCTCGGTATTTCCGGGCAGAAAGAGAATCTGCCGCATCTTCCCGACAGCCTGTTCCAGCGGCCGGTCGCGCTGAACGCCGCGGAAGTACGGCTGCGGCACGCGCTCACTTCGATGGGCCGTACGGTAACACCGTATCGCGCGGGGGTCACCACCGATGGCCTGAAGCACAACAAGTATCGCAGCCGCTGTTACGGACGCGGGGCCTGTTCGCGAAAAGGCGGCTGCGATATCCACGCCGCGTTCGACTCGCCTACGGGCCTGATCTATCCCGCGATGGACACCGGAAACCTGACGCTGCGCCCGGGCTCGGTCGTTTATGAAGTCCGCATGGACAATGCGACGGGCAGGGCGAGCGGAGTGTCGTTTCTCGACTCGGAGACAATGCGCTCCTACGAGGTTCGCGCGAAGGCTGTCGTGCTGGGAGCCTCGACGCTTGAATCGGCGCGGCTGCTACTACTTTCAAAGATCGCGAATTCGAGCGGTCACGTGGGTCACAATTTTTGCGAACACATCATGGGACCGAGCGTGACGGGTTTCGTCAAGGATCTTGCAGGCAGGCCGCGCACGAACGACGATGGGCGGCCGGGCGGCTTCTACTTACCGCGCTTCCGCAATCTGACCGAACGGCATCTGAAATTTATCCGCGGCTATGGCTTCGAGGGTGAAAGCGGCGCGAGCATGTTTCCGCCCAACGCCATGTCCACGCCGGGATTCGGCGCGGCTTTCAAGAGAAAGGTACGAGAGGAGGCCGGCGCCTTCATCACAATGGGCGCGTTCGGCGAGGTGTTGCCGCGTTATGAGAGCCGCGTCGGAATCGACGCCGCGCTGAAGGATAAGTGGGGCATTCCGGCGTTGAGGTTCGACTACAGGTTCGGCGATAACGAAAAGCGGATGGCGGAGGACATGGTGCAATCGGCGCTCGAAATGTTCGAGGCGGCGAAGATTGAAGTGACCGCGGTCGATCGGGAGCTTCTCACGCCGGGCTGGTCGATACACGAACTAGGTACGGCGCGAATGGGAAAGGACGCCAGGACCTCGGTCCTCAACCAGTTTCAGCAGTCGCACGACGTGAAAAACCTGTTCGTCGTCGACGGCAGCAGTCATGTGAGCGCGTCGTGCCAGAATCCGACGTGGACGATCATGGCGCTTTGCTGGCGATCGTGCGATTACCTCGTGGAGAGGCTGAAGCGAGATGAGCTATGAGGTCCAGGCGCGAGGTCTTGAAGCTTGTTGCGGGCGCAGCCGGGGGGCGACCAGAAGGATTTTTTTCCCGCGAGGAATTCCGGATTCTCGACGAGTTGACGGAAACAATAATTCCGTCCGACGAGCATTCTCCCGGCGCGCGAGCGGCGGGGGTCCCTGCGTACATCGCCGCCGCCCTCGCGGAATCGAATGACGCCGGTTTGAAGCGGCGATGGAAGACGGGGTTGAAGCGGATGGGCCGATCTGGATTGCGCGGGCAGGAGAACGATCCGTTCTTCAAGGAACTCAAGGAGCGGACGGCGTTCGCCTATTACACGTCGAAGATTGGGATCCACAGCGAGATGGAATACAAGGGCAACGTGATGCGGGAAAATTGGTAACTACCGGTGGCCGGGGAAACGATTCATCAACGCGGAACCACTCCGGTAGAGGCGATTATTGCTCGCGCCTGGCGAGCCTCGAGGTGGCATCGGGATCCATTCCATCGCGTGACGGTCATGTTCAGCGGCGATCTGCTGGCTTCTAATGTGTTGCGCGACGTACGCTTGCGACGTACGCTTGCATCGTGCGCTTCCGTCGTCTAGTCGCGGTTCGCCCTGGATCGAGGCTACTTTCTGATCGCAGCGACGCCCTTCTTCAATCCGTATAGCACGCGCACCTCCGCGTCGCTCAAGGGGTTCTTGAAGGCCGCCAGATCGTCGAATAATCCCGTGTAGTTAACCCCGAGCCGGAGAGCCGCGCGGGCCAGATTCCAGGCGAAGGGTTCGCCGATGTTTTCAGCCGTCCCCTGCAACTGACCGTCAAGGTAAAGTTTGGCCCACCCCTTTCCTCCGCCAAGTCCGCTAAATGAGATCGCGATGTGCGTCCACTTTCCGCGTTCGAACGGCGGCTTCGAAACAGCCACCAGCCGCTTCAAGAAATCCTGGTTCGCGTCCGATGCAAGATTCTTCGGATTCCATGCTTTCAGGTCCCCGAAGACGCCCAGACGCATGTGCCGCGGTTTATCGTCTTTTGTGAAATCGACCCAGATCGCGGAGTCGTTGTAGGCCTTGTCGGTCACCTGGATGGGATCGCAAAACCCTGGTTCCAGATCCTGATCCGGATTCAGATTCAGCCAGAAGCTCACAGTACCGCTCCAGTTCGCCGGCGTGTAGGTCACATTCTTCTCAGCCCGGAAAAAGATCGCCTTCGTGTTCTTTTTCTTGAACCGGAGTGCATCGCCGAATCGGCCCGCCCCGCGCGCAAGCTCCACGTCGGTTCCGTCGAGTCCGGGTTTCGCCGCGTCCTGCTCCTTGTAGGAGGCGGCCGTGTAGATACGCTTGTCTCCAAGCCCGAAGCGTGCGTCCATGCTTCCGTCGAATGCGGCATGGAACGTCAGCAACTTGCCCAATGCTTTTGGCGACGCGTCCGCGCCGGATAGAGCGGAAGCCGCGATGAGAGCGATCGTTAGAATCGCTGAGCTGTTCTTTCCCATGAAAGCATTCTATAGTATTCGGAAGTGACTGTCGCTATCGCATCCATGTTGCAGGAGAGCAACACGTTCTCTCCCGTGAAGACGCATTATGAAGATTTCTCGCCCGTATTCGGGGAAGCCGTGCTTGAACGCCACCGGGGCAAGCTCACCGAAATGGGCGGCTTCATCGACATCCTCAGCGAGGCCTGCGTTCCCATCGCGCCCGTTGCCGCGGCTTGGGCCATCACCGCCGGCCGGATGATTCGCGCCGATTTCGACCGACTCGTTTCGCAAATCGTGGAAGGACTCGCCACCGCGCGCCCCGATTGCGTTCTGCTCGCTCTCCATGGCGCGCAGTGCGTCGAGCGCCAGGACGATGCCGAGGGATACTTGCTAGCCCGCGTCCGCGCCGCTCTCGGACTGCGGGTCCCGATCGTAGTCACTCTTGACCTCCACGCCAACGTCACGCGGCGGATGGTCGAGAGCGCCACCGCCATCGCCGGTTATCATACGTACCCGCACATCGACATGTTCGAAACCGGCCAGAAAGCGGCGCGCCTCGCGCTGCGAATTTTGGGTGGCGAGGTCCAGCCCACGATGGTGATGCGTAAGATTCCGATGATCACCAATGCCGAGAACATGCAATCGACGCACGGCCCTTTTCACCGCCTCGTCGAACGCGCGAAGGGGCTCGAAGCATCCGGGCAAGCCGAGGCTGTGAGCGTCTTTGGAGTCCAACCCTGGCTCGACATTCACGAAATGGGTAACACGGTGGTTGTTGTCACCAATTCCAAAGCCACTGCCGCCAAGCGTCACGCTGATGCTCTCGCCGGCCGTTTCTGGAAATCACGCGAAGAGTTCCGCGTACGGCTAACTCCGGTCGATGAGGCCATTCGCCAGGCGCTTGCCATGGAAGGAGGGCCGGTCGTCTTCGCCGAGTCATCCGACAGCACCGGTTCGGGATCGCCCGGCGACAGCACCGGTGTGCTGATTCCGTTGCTCGCCGCTAAGCTCGAAGCGCCCACCGCCATCTTCCTGGTCGATCCGGAGGCTGTTGCTCGCGCCGTCGAAGCAGGCATTGGCGCGACCATCACAATGAAGATCGGCGGTAAGTTCGACCGCCATAATTCGAAGCCCGTCAAAGTCACAGGAAACGTCCGCCTCATCTCCGACGGCCGTTGGACCGCCCGCGCGCGCGGCTACAACACAGGTATAGAGACCTGTATGGGCCGCACGGTTGTTTTTGAGGTAGGCCAGACCCGAATTCTGATTGCTGAGCGTTCCGCCATGACGGTCGACCCCGAACTGTTCCGCAGCCACGGAATCGAGCCGCTTTACATGAAGATCGTCGTGGTGAAGTCCCCGAACGGCTTCCGAGCCGCGTACGAACCTCTTGCAAAAGCCGTGTTTCTGGTCGATACTCCCGGCGTGAGTACCGCGAACCTCGCCACCCTCCCGTGGAAGCGCGTGTCCCGGCCGATCTATCCGCTTGACGATGAAACGCGGTTCGAGGCATGAAGCCCTCCCGCGTTCATTACTCGGTTGTCGCCCTTGCCGTGCTCATCGACATGATGAGTTACATGGACCGCGTCTGCATCTCCGTCGCTGCCCCTAAGATCCGCGAGGAGTTCGGCTTTTCGGCCTCGCAGGTCGGGTTGATCTTCAGCATCTTCAGCCTCTCGTACTTTCTGTTCCAGACTTTCTGGGGAGCGATGGCCGACCGCTTCGGGGCGCGCGGGATCGTGTCGCTCGCCATCCTTTGGTGGTCAGCCTTCACCGGCTTCACGGCGTTGGCGTGGAACTTCGTTTCGCTGCTTGTCATACGATTCTGTTTCGGCGCGGTTGAAGCCGCGCTATCTCCCGCCATCGCTTCCGCCTTCAGCCGGTGGGTGCCGGTTACGGAACGATCGACGGCCTTCGGTGCTTTTCTAGGCGGTGGACGAACAGGTGGCGCTATCACTCCCGCCATTGCCGCGCTCCTGATGCTCCGCTACGGCTGGCGCGTGATGTTTGTCGTTTTCGCTGGACTAGGACTGTTTTGGGCGGCTCTGTGGTGGTTTTGGTACCGGAATTCGCCGAATGAACACCGGTTCGTGAACGAGGCGGAACTGGAGCGCATTGGCGCTCCGGCAGTGCCCGCGCCAGCCTCAGCCGGCCGGGAAACAACAATGAAATTCGCTTGGTCGAAGCCTTTGGTCAGTCTCCTCGCGGTGGCATTCGGCTCGACCTTCCTTTGGCAGTTTTTCATCACGTGGTTTCCCACGTACCTTATGGAGAACCGCGGCTTCACGCTGACTCAGGCGGCCGGATATGCGGGACTCCCGTTCCTGTTCGGCCTGGGCGCGAACTGGATAGGCGGGCTGGCGACCGACGCACTGGGACGCCGCTTCACGCCAGGGGCGGCACGGGCCGCCACGGGATGCGTTGGGCTTACGCTCGCAGCCGGGTTCATGGCGGCCGGAATGTTCTGGCCTGAGCGCGGCACGGCCGCGGTCCTAATGGCTCTTTGCGCGTTCTGCGCCGACCTTTATTTGGGAGCGGCCTGGGCTTCGGCCGTCGCTATAGGAGGCAAGGCTGGGGGCACGGTGGCGGGGTTGATGAATTCCTCGTCGAACGCCGCCGCTTTCGTGTCGCCTCTTCTGATGGGTTGGGTCTTGCAGACGTATCACAATTGGAACGCGGTGCTTGGTCTTGGGGTCGCGACAACGCTGGTCGCGGCGGTGCTGTGGCTGAACGTGAACCCAAGGGAGGCTCGACGGGGATAGGAAAGTGGGCATACCGGGATGGAGCGTCACGACGGAAACGGAATCTGCGGCGCGGAGAATCCGTGAGATTGCCAAAGGCTGCTCGAATCGGTGCAACGGAGCGCCTCTCTCTCCGGTGGTGTAGACTTGAGGGCGGAGTTTTCCGATGAGAAGAACCTCACGCCTGTCGTTGGCCGCCCTGATCCTCTTGATTCCCCCCGGTTCCATGTCTCAGAGCGAATCGGTCGCAATCAAGCCAACACAGACAATACACGTCTTCGACGGCAAGAGCCTCGAACCCTTTGACTCCTGGCTGGTGGATTTGAAGCGTACCGATCCCGATCGTGTCTTCAGCGTCGTGGATCGAATCGACGGCGCGCCGGCGATCCGCGTCAGCGGCCAGCACTATGGCGGCTTGATCACAAAGCAACGATACCGGGATTACAGGTTAGTTGTCGAATACCGATGGGGCGCCGCAACGTGGAAGCCGCGGCGGGACCAGGCGCGCGACAACGGAGTGTTGCTTCATTGCCAGGGGAGACCGGGCAATTATGCCAAGGATTTCAATGGCCCCTGGATGAGATCGATAGAGCTCCAGATCATCGAGGGCGGAGTCGGAGACATCCTCCTGGTGGGCGGTTACGACGAGAAGGGCGAATTGCACCGGCCGAGCTTAACGGCGAAGACGCGTAAGGGCCGCAATGGCGGGACGTTTTTCGATCCGAAAGGAGAAGCCGGGCAGCATTCGTCCCAGCGCATCAACTGGTGGGGACGCAGCGAGGATTGGGTCGATAAGCTCGGCTTCCGGGGCCCATCGGACCCCGACAGCCCAGGGCAGGAGTGGACTCGTATCGAGGCCGTAGTCGACGGAGGCCACCTCGCCTATTACGTGAACGGGACGCTGGTGAACGAAGCGTCGGAATGCTCGCTTCAGGAAGGTAAGTTGCTGTTTCAATCCGAAGGAGCCGAGATCTACTTTCGCCGGATTGATCTGGAGCCGCTGAAATAGGCGGCGCCACCGGCAAAGTCACACTCATCTTCAACATCACACTTTCGAGAGTGGACCGGTATCAACGGCTTACAGGCATAGAAATACTTCAGTGTGACACGCTTTCTCTCCGCCCGTGCTGAGTTGGAGAGAGGTTCATCATGAGCGCCGCACCGGTGGCAGGACAGCGCCAGACGCCTGGAAAACCTTACCTGCCACGCCGGACGTCTGGCCGCAAAAAACGAAGCCTTTGCGGTTGATCAAGCCTTCCATCTCGATCTGCCGCTGCTGTTGCGGAAGGAACTGCGAGACCGTTTGGCGCGGAAGGAATGGAAGTTGGAATGGGGGGACGTGATCCTGGATCTCAGGAACGAGCAAAACACGTGCCCGCGAAACGTTTCGTCGCACTTGTGAAAGATCGACAGGGTGTCCGGCAGCGACTTCATTGACCGGAACACATCAACCACAGTTGCTGGTACTTGAGCGCCACCTTACTCGCCCGGCAAATCCATGTTCGTGGTAAGCACCCACTTGCCGTCATAGCGCGCTTCCTCGTCGATCATGGTCTGGTCCACGGCGAACTGCTTCCCACTGGATTGCAGGAACTTGCGATACCTTTTGTCGCCCACCAGCGACTTGTCCCCTTTGGGTGCGCTGCCTTGCCGTCCTGCGGACCGTTCCGGATCCGTGACGCCGCGCAGGGTTGTCCCTCAAAGTCCATCAGATGCCGCGCGTCGACCTCAGGCCAAAGAGGTTCTGCGAGATCGACTCACTCCGTTACGGCACGCTCTCACGCTGGCGCGGCAAGGCTGGTGCTGCGGACGAATTCGAATGTCTCCTTGAGCGAGCGGCGAGCCTCTTCGTCAAAGTGCCCGTCGGCATTCTTGCCGCGGCAGCGGATATTCTTGAACACCCCGCGTTCCTGTAACAGGTACTTCAGCGACGGCACACCGTAAGCGCTTACCTGGGTGATCAGCAACCCAAGCCGCCCGAACGCATCCATCGCCTGGGTTCGTTTTCCGGCGTGCCAGAGATCCCAGACCTTTACGTAGAGATCGGCGAAGCTGGCGGCGGGCATTGTGCCGGACGCACCTCTAGCCATCTCGTCGAGCATCGAGCGGCCGTGTCCGCCCGTGAAGATCGAGACTGACTTATCCACCCGCTGATATTCGGAAATCCGCGAGAGCGTATGGCCGGCTTCATCCTTCACGAAGCGCAGCGACGGAATTTCGTGCGCAAGCTTTACGATAAACTCCACCGTCATGTTCCCAATCGCCTGGACGAACAAGGGACGTTCACAAGCTTTGGCGATGGCACGGTAGTAGCCGGCGAGCGCATCCAGATTCTTCTGGTCCGGCAAGGGCAATGCAATGATCCCGTCCGGACCGAGCTTGTCGGCGTGCCGCGCATACCGGACTGCGCTCTCGACATCTGGAGCCTGAACGCCGATGACTACTTTCGGCTTCAGACCCTTCGCAGCCGCCACGATGGCTTCAGCCCCTGCAATTCGTTCGTCGCGCGAAAGCTCGGACCACTCGCTGGCCAGTTGCGGCCAGACCATGCCATGCACGCCGCAGCGGTCGAGGAACTTCACCTGCTTTGCGAGCGCTTCGACGTCAAGTGCGTTCGAGTCGCTGAAGGGCGTCTGCATGATCGGGAAAGTTCCCGCGAAATGCTTCGTCTCTTCGGCCCGCGCCACTGCGGACGCTGCCAAGGTAAAGAGGAATCTCCGTCGATCCATAATGCTCCTAAAGGACCCGCCGCCCGTCCGCTCCACAGCCCGACGCAAGAATAATGTTTCTTGCCCCGTAATACTCGCCAAGAGCCTGCCTATTGAAACATGCCTTCGCTAAGCTCCACACCAAAGCCGGGCTTGTCCGAAGGATAATAATACCCTTTCTCGAATCGCGACGTCATG
>SYKU01000425.1 GCA_005808865.1 Acidobacteriota bacterium | reverse complement strand
CGCGGCAAGTGCGGCAAGCGATCGACGACTTTGTTGAAGTCTACAACGAAAAGGCAGCGCCGTTTGAATGGAAGAAGGCAGTCGTGTTCCCTTCCGGCCCCAAAGCCAAGTACTCTGACTTATGCAACTAGGTACTAGCTTGATCGAAATGCCGGTTATCAAGCGCCGTTCGTTCGTCAAAGGGGCCGCCGCGGGACTGCTCTCCAGTGCCGTGAAAGGGCAAGAGGAGGTATCTCCGAACTGGCTCGGTCCAGACTTCTGGGCCAACCGGCTGCAGGACTGGCGTTACTACACGCGCCGCATCGAATGCCTTACCGGAGCGGCCGGGGACGAGGTGCGTACGGCCGCGATTCTCACGCGGGAAATTTCCGCGCATGGCCGAATCGCGAGGCTTCGCGTGCGCACTGGCACCATCGAGGGCGGTCCGGGTTTCTCCGGCCTTCTAATCGGCGCGGGCGCGGGCAGACTCGACTACCGCGCGGCGGCACTGGTCCAAAAAGCCTCGGGGACGGGCGGCGGCATCCTGTGCGTCTACGAATCGGATGGGCGCATCCGGTTTCGCGAGCACACTTCGGAGGAGAAGCCTCTCGCGTTCGCGGAACTGCCCTCCGAGCAACTCCCTGGCTCGAATACGCCGAGAACGGTGGACGACGGGGTCACGCTGAATCTCGAGATCACGCCGGGGTCGAGCGGCGGATTCGACCTGAGGCTTACTGCGTCGTCTCTCGGCCAGACGCTGGCGGGCGCGATTCTGCGCGGCGTCGCGGAGGATGCGGTGGTGGGCGGCATCGCGCTCGTATCGTCGCCGCTCCCGGGCGCGGCGGGAGCGCGATATTGGTTTCGTGATTTTTACGCGACGGGAGACAAAATCGCACGGCATCCCGAGCGGGCCCTCGGTCCGATCCTCGGTACGCTGTATTCGCTGGGCAACGGCGCGCTCAAGATGACGGCCCAGTTCATGCCTGTGCCGGGGAGGACGGCGCAACTGGAGTATCGGGCGCCCGGCGGAACGTGGAGACGAGCCGCTACAGCCCCGATCGGTCCGGGATTCACCGCGCATTTTCGAGTGGAATATTGGGAAGCAACGCGCGAATGGCAATATCGCGTGCGGTATGGATCCGACAGCTTTGAGGGTGTGATTCGCAAGGAACCAGGCAAGACCGGGAGCTTGAATATCGCGCTGTTAAGTTGCATCATGCCGACGGCGCGGCCCCTTGAAGGCGGCGTTTTTAGGCCCGAGATTCCGGGTGAAGAATTTCTTGGACGCTACACGCAGAAGTCGCTCTATTTCCCGCATTCAGATCTTGTCCTTAACGCCGGCCGGCACAACCCGGACCTGCTGGTGTTCGCCGGCGATCAAATTTACGAAACGCAGCCGACCCGCAAGGAGTGGGGTCAATCTCCGACGTTTGACTACCTCTACAAGTGGTATCTCTGGCTGTGGGCATTTCGCGACATGACGCGTGCCACGCCAACCATTGTGATGGTCGACGACCATGACGTCTATCACGGCAATATCTGGGGTGCCGGCGGCCGGCCTGCTCCGGACGGCGATCAGGATAAAGGGGGCTATCGCTGCACGGGCGATTTCGTGAACCTCGTGCAACGCACGCAGTGCGGCCACAATCCAGACCCCTTCGATGCCACGCCGGTTGCCCAGAACATTAGCGTTTACTACGGATCCTTCACGTATGGAGGCGTCAGCTTCGCCATTCTCGAAGACCGGAAATTCAAGATCGCTCCCCGGCCGGGAGCGCGTATTCCGCCTGGCGAAGCCGCGCTCCTTGGCGAAAGGCAGGAGAAGTTTCTCGCGCAGTGGGCGAAGGATTCGAGAAACGCGGACGCGAGAATTTGTTTGACGCAGACGGCGTTCGCTTGCATCCAGACTACTCCCGACGGCAAGCCCGCGCTCGATTTCGATTCGAACGGTTATCCAAGAGCGGGACGTGACCGGGCGATCGGGCTCCTTGGCGAGGCGCGCGCGCTTGTGCTTGGCGGAGATCAGCACCTGGCTTCGGTGGCATGGCATAGGCTGGAGGCGGGGGGTGGAGTCTTCCAATTTTGCGGGCCTGCGGGAGCGTCGAGTTTTCAGCGCTGGTGGGAGCCGGCTCCATTGCCGGAGGACGGTGACTTCGTCGACGGTTTTGGCAACAGCATCCGAGTCATCGCGATCGCGAATCCGAAAGTGAGTTTTCGCAGATATCGAAATTTCAAAGGGACGCGAGGCCAAGGGCTGGGCGACCGTCAATTGAAGAGCGAGGGCTACGGAATTGTTCGCGTGGACCGCGTGGCGAAGGAGTTCGTGCTTGAGTGCTGGCCCCACGACGTGGATCCGAAGCTGTCCTCCGCGCGCCAATTCAGCGGCTGGCCGGTTCGGATCAAGTTCGACAAGGTATAGCGGCACAGACCGCGCGGCGGCAACACCAATGACCTGGCTTGCACACTCGATTCGGCCAGGCATATGATGCGGCAAACGACCCGCCTTGCGTGCGCGTGCATCCGGGCGCGAGTCTCACTTTCCATCTCAATGGCAAGTTCGACCATCCCAACCATGACATGAGCTGGGCATCTAGTACCTAGTTGCATAAGTCAGAGTACTTGGCTTTGGGGCCGGAAGGGAACACGACTGCCTTCTTCCATTCAAACGGCGCTGCCTTTTCGTTGTAGACTTCAACAAAGTCGTCGATCGCTTGCCGCACTTGCCGCGG
>SYKU01000424.1 GCA_005808865.1 Acidobacteriota bacterium | reverse complement strand
GTATCGTTGACCCAAGACGGGCGCTATCTAACTTTCACCGTATGGCATGGCTCGGCCGGGAAGCAGACTGAAATCTACTATCAGGATCTCCATCGGGGCGAGGGAATAAAGCCCATCGTCAATGACATCGAAGCACGCTTCGGCGGCCGGATCGAAGATGGACGCATCTACCTGGAAACGAATTGGAAGGCCCCGAACGGGCGCGTGCTTGTTGCCGATCTTAAAAATCCAGCGCGGGAGAACTGGCGCGAACTCGTTCCCGAGCGTTCCTATGCGCTTCAGAACGTGGAACTCGCGGGAGGCAAACTGGCCCTCGAATACATGGAGAACGTCACGTCGCGCATCGAAGTGATAGACGCCGAAGGGAAACCGGTGCGTACGATTACATTTCCGGCGCTGGGCACGACCAGCGGCCTCAGTGGCGATTGGGATCGGGACGAGGCGTTTTATGCGTTCAATTCCATAGCGATGCCGCAGGCCATTTACCGCTACAGCCTGTCCACCGGCAAGCAGGAGATTTTCGCTCGGGTCAACGTTCCAGTGAAGGATGATCCGGTCGAGGTGAAACAGGTGTGGTACGAATCGAAGGACAAGACGCGGATTCCAATGTTCATCGCGCACAGGAAGGGGCTGAAGCTCGATGGTACGGCGCCCACCCTGCTCACCGGATACGGTGGTTTCACCGTTAGTATGACACCCTCGTTCAGCGCGACCGCGGCGTATTGGATTGAACGCGGCGGTGTCTATGCGCTTCCGAATCTCCGCGGCGGAGGCGAGTTCGGCGAAGCCTGGCACGAGGCTGGAATGCTCGAAAAGAAGCAAAACGTGTTCGACGATTTCATTGCGGCCGCGGAGTGGCTCATCTCGAACAAGTACACGCGGCCTTCCCGGCTCGCCATTCGGGGAGGATCGAACGGCGGGCTCCTCGTGGGCGCGGCCGTTACACAACGCCCTGAGTTGTTCGGTGCCGCGCTGTGCGCCGTGCCGCTGCTCGATATGGTGCGCTATCACCAGTTCAAAGTCGCCAAGTGGTGGGTCCCGGAATACGGTAGTTCGGAAGACGCGAAACAGTTCGAGTACATCTACCGTTATTCCCCCTATCATCATGTCGACAAAGGCGCGCGCTACGGAGCCGTGATGTTCGTGACAGGCGACTCCGACACCCGCGTCGATCCTCTTCACGCGCGCAAAATGGCGGCGCGCATGCAAGAGGCGAACGCTTCCGATAAGCCGATTCTTCTGCACTACGATATGAGCGCGGGGCACTCAGCCGGATTACCCGTTAGCAAACTGGTGGAAGACGCGGCTGACGACATTGCGTTTCTGCTTTCACAGTTACAGTGAGGTTCTGATGCGCACTTCAAAAACAGGGCTGCTTTGCATGCTTCTTGCCGGGGCGGTGTCCGCGCAGGAGTACGCGCTCGGCCCTGATTCCCAACGCCAGGAAGGCGTGCCGAAGGGCGCGGTTACAAAGTACAGTTGGACCAGCAAGGTGTTCCCCGGCACCGTTCGCGATTACTGGATCTACGTACCGGCCCAGTACACGGCCGCTAAACCGGCGTGCGTAATGGTGATTCAGGACGGCGCCGGATTCGTCTCCGACACGGGCGTATGGCGCGCGCCCATCGTCTTCGACAATTTGATTCATAAGGGACAGATGCCGGTCACGATCGGCATTTTCATCAATCCCGGCGTGATGCCCGCGCTCTCCCCGGACGCGCAGGCGCGATTCAATCGCAGCTACGAATACGACGCGATGAACGACCGCTACGCGCAATTTCTGATTGACGAGATTCTGCCCGAAGTCGGTAAGCAATACAATCTGTCGATGAATCCGAATGACCGTGGGCTCGCCGGATCGAGTTCCGGCGGCATCGCGGCGTTTGGCGTGGCGTGGAACCGCCCCGATGCATTCCGCCGTGTCATCAGCTTCATCGGCAGCTTCACGAACCTGCGGGGCGGACAGGATTATTCAAGCCTCATCCGCAAGACCGAGCCCAAGCCGTTGCGCGTGTTTCTTCAGGACGGCTCGAATGACCAGAATATTTACGCTGGAAATTGGTTTATCGCGAACCAGGACATGTACTCCGCCTTGAAGTACGCCGGTTACGATACGACGTTCACGATCGGGACGGAAGGGCACAACGGCAAGCACGGCTCCGCGATTTTTCCGGACGCGTTGCGCTGGCTCTGGCGCGAATATCCGAAGCCCATCGTCGCACCCAAGCCCGTCATCGACCGGCATGTCTTGAATTTCCTCGATCCATATTCCGCGGGATGGGAACTCGTAGGCGAAGGGTACAAGTTCACCGAGGGTCCCGCCGTGGATAAGCAGGGCAACGTCTTCTTCAGCGATATTCCGAACAACCGCATCCACAAGATCGCCGTGGACGGCAAGGTGACGGTATTCAAAGAGGACACGGGCGGCGTGAACGGCCTGATGTTCGGCCCCGATGGACGGCTCTACGCGTGCCAGAACGGACGGAAGCGCATCGTGGCCTACGCGCCGGACGGAGTGGAATCGGTGATCGCGGAGGGTATGGGGTCGAACGATCTTGCCGTGAATCGTCGCGGCGAGATTTACTTTTCCGAACCCGGAGCGAAAAAGGTCTGGTTCATTAACGCGAAGGGCAACAAGCGCGTCGTGCACGAGGGCATTGCTTTGCCGAATGGCGTTAGACTGACGCCGGACCAGTCGATGCTTCTGGTCGCAGATTATGCGGGCCGGTGGGTCTGGTCTTTCCAGGTGCAGGCGGACGGGTCGCTCGCCAACGGTCAGGCTTTCTATTATCTCGAGACGCCGGATGAGCCAATCTCGCCGGCCGCGGATGGAATGACTGTCGATAACGAGGGTTACCTGTATGTGGCGACGCGCATCGGAATCCAGATTTGCGATCAGCCTGGACGTGTGATGGGGATCATTCCCAAACCGCAGCCCGGAGCACTGGCCAACGTGGTGTTCGGCGGCCCGGATCTCCGCACCCTTTACGTCACGAGCGGTGATAAGGTGTTCAAGCGGAGAATGCGCAGCAGGGGCGTTTTTCCGTGGGAAGCGGTGAAACCGCCGCAACCGAGGTTGTAGGTTTCGACGCAATGCGGGCCGCTCGGCGTCTCGGGCACTACCGTACTTCTTGGCGGTCTCGCTTCGTGCCGGCGGTCAATTCCATGTATCGGCGTACGCCGCGCCTGCGGCTTTGAGTTGATCGTCGATCCCAAGTCCTACAACCTCGTTCAGTGCGAGGATGACCCGGATGACGGACAGGTGGCCCACCATGAGAGCATCCTTGATACCGTCGAATGAAGGAGCTAGCCCAAGTTCGTCACGGTTGAGGTCAAAAACCAGTTAACCCGTTCAGAATGAGTTCAGGCTATAGCTGAGTCTGCACGTTGCTCCTCTTCGTCAAAAAACTGGCCGTCCTGCACGAGTAAAGCACGCTGACACTTCACATTGGATACGCCCGTGGTCGACACCGCAGGCCCGTGCGGAGTGACGGAAACCGCCGCCCAGCCTCCTTGTGCTGTAACTCTTATCGGTCCGCCGAACATCATCTCGCGATAGTCCGGACGAGGTGGTACAACGCCAAATCGATGAAAGTCGTGGATTCGGATACGTTCGATCAGGTAGTAAAACGGAATTTTGGGCGCAATCAACGCCTCGACGGCATCTCGGTTCCGCTTAGGATCCGCATCCTGGAAGTCCTTGAACTCCCGCCGCTCTCCGGCTTCTAACCCATCTTCTACAGTGATCGCTGATTTTTGTCGGTAAGTTGTTGATTCGCGAAGGAGGGATGCGGTTCTGGCGTAAATCCTAGTGTCACGTTTATTTGCAAATGGTTCGGTATATCGCTAGTTTGTTCTTGTAATCTT
>SYKU01000423.1 GCA_005808865.1 Acidobacteriota bacterium | reverse complement strand
CGGAACCATGGCAGGGAAATTGAAGGGCGAGATACCTGCGCAAACGCCGAGGGGCTGGCGGATCGAGTGGCAGTCAATGCTCTTCGAGACGTTCTCAAGCGACTGCCCCATCATGAGGCTCGGCATGCCGCAGGCGACTTCCACCATTTGAACCGCGCGGCGGACCGAGGCTCGGGCGTCGTCGAGGGTCTTCCCGTTTTCGGTGGTGAGAATGCGCGCGATCTGGTCCAGGTTGTTCTCGAGCAGAGTTTTATAGCGGTAGAGTACCTGGACCCGTTCAACGACAGGCACTTCACGCCACTTGAGAAACGCGTCGTGGGCAGCCACGGCGGCCCGATCGATGTCGGCGGCGCCGGCGTAGGGAACTCGCGCAATGACCTCGCCCGTGGCGGGGTTGGTGACCGGGTGGAGTTCCGTGCCGCCGTCCCGCCACTCGCCGTTCACGAAGAATTTGAGAGTCCGAACTTCAGTTTCAGTCGCTGTCATATTGGTTTTCCAACGGTATGATTCGAAGTGTTCCACATCAACGCCAGATAGGAGGCGCCGGAAACGAAAAACCCCACAAACCAGGCGTAGTCGTAAAGGAAACGCAGCGCCGGCGCCGCGAGCCCTACGAGCGCCACGATGATGCCTACGGCAAGCGCCGCGATCGCCCGATAGTTCACGCCGCCCGAGTATTCGTAGATGCCTCCACGCCGGTACAGGTCATCTACGTTCAACTCGCGTTTCCTAACCAGGAAGTAATCGAAGATCATGACGCCCGCGATAGGTCCGAGCAAACCCGAGTAGCCGACGAGCCAGCCGAAAATGTAGGCGCTGTAATCGCCGAGCAGCTTCCATGGCATCAGCGCGACGCCCGCAACGCCGGTTATCAGGCCGCCGGTCCGGAACGAAATCAGGCGCGGGTTCAGGTTCGCGAAATCGTTTGAGGGAGAGACGACGTTCGCCGCCACGTTCGTATTAAGCGTCGCGATCAGCAGAGCGATCAACGCGATGAACGCGACAACGGGCTGATTGAAGCGTCCCAGGAGGGCGACAGGGTCCCAAACCGCTTCGCCGAACAGGACAACCGACGCCGAGGTGACCGCGACTCCGATGAACGCGTAGAGCGTCATGGCGGCGGGAAGCCCTAGCGCCTGGCCGAGCATCTGTGCCTTTTGCGACTCTGCATAGCGGGTGAAGTCCGGAATGTTGAGCGCGACAGTGGCCCAGAACCCGACCATTCCCGTGAGCGAGGGAATGAAGAACTGCATGAACGCGGCGGTTGTCTGGAACTTGCCCGGAGTGCTGAGCACCGGGCCGAAGCCGCCCGCTTTCGACGTGACCCACCAGAGCAGCAGCAGTCCCACGCAAATCATGAATGGCGCGGCGATGCCTTCGAGAAGCCGGATAGTCTCGATGCCCTTCCAGATGACGGCCATGTTGAGTGCCCAGAAGGCGAAGAAGCAGATCCAGACGCCTCCACCGAAAGTTTTCCACGCGGGCGAGAGGATCTGGATCATGGAATTGATCGCGCCGCCTCCGATCCAGGTCTGGATGCCGAACCATCCGCAGGCAACGAGCGCGCGCAAGAGCGCCGGCACGTTTGCGCCGCGCACTCCGAATGAAGCGCGGACGAAGACGGGGAACGGGATGCCGTAGCGAGTTCCAGCATGGGCGTTGAGAAGCATGGGAACAAGCACGACGACGTTCCCGAGCAGGATGGTCATGATGGCCTGCCACCAACTCATGCCGCCCGCGATCAGTCCGGACGCGAGCATGTACGTGGGGATGCATACGGACATGCCGACCCAGAGCGATGCGTAGTTGTACGTACCCCACGTGCGGCGGTCGAGCGGAACCGGCGCGAGGTCTTCGTTGTACAGCGACAGGTCGTGCGACGAACTCATTTCCAGGCCCCGCCGCGGGCCGCTCTACGAAGGAAAGCTCCGCGGCCGGCGCGTCCGTGGAAACTGCCGTTTTCGACGACGATTTCGCCACGGGAGATCACGATCCGGGCGTTGCCCTTCACGCGGAAGCCTTCAAACATGGAATAATCGACGCGCATGTGGTGCGTTTGGGCGGTGATGAGATGGTCCGCGTCCGGGTCCCAGATTACGATATCAGCGTCGCTGCCGATGGCGATCGCGCCCTTACGCGGGTAGAGGCCGAAGATTTTCGCGGGTGTTGTGGAGACGAGCTCCACGAAACGGTTCAGCCCGATGCGGCCTTCATTCACGCCGTGATGATAGATCAGTTGAAGGCGGTTCTCGACGCCGGGTCCGCCATTCGGGATCTTGGTGAAATCGTTTTTGCCGAGGGCTTTCTGGTCGGCGAAACAGAAGGGGCAATGGTCGGTCGAAACCACTTGCAGATGGTCGTGCTTCAGCCCGTCCCACAACTTCGGCAGGTTATGCTTTTCGCGGAGGGGCGGCGTAAAGACGTATTTCGCGCCTTCGAAGCCGGGCCGCGCGAGTTCCTCCACGGAGAGCAACAGATACTGCGGGCAGGTTTCGGCGAACACGGGTACGCCCCGGTCGCGCGCCTCGCGAACCTGATTCAGCGCGACTTCGGACGACAAATGCACGATGTAGACGGGTGCGCCCGCCATCTCAGAGAGCGCGATCGCGCGATGGACAGCTTCGGCTTCCGCAGTAGCAGGGCGGGTCATGGCGTGGTAAATGGGCGCGGTCTTGCCTTCGGCTAAGGCCTGCTGCACGATGACGTCGATCGCGCCGCCGTTCTCGGCGTGCATGCAGATGAGCGCGCCGTTCCTGGCGGTGCGTTTCATGGCCTTGAAAATAGTCGCGTCGTCCACCATGAGCACGCCGGGGTACGCCATGAACAGCTTGAAGCTCGCGACTCCTTCATCGACCATCGAGTCCATGTCCTCTAGGCCGGCCTCGCCCAGGTCGGTGACGATCATGTGAAGGCCGTAGTCGATGGTGGCGCGGCCTTCGGCCTTCTTCCACCAGACGTCCAGCGCGTCGCGCATCTTCGTGCCTTTGGGTTGAATGGCGAAGTCTATCAGCGTCGTTGTGCCGCCAAACGCCGCGGCGCGCGTGCCTGTTTCGAAATCGTCGCTCGAAGTAGTGCCCCCGAACGGCATGTCGAGATGCGTGTGAACGTCGATGCCACCGGGCATCAGAAGCATGCCGGTTGCGTCGATTACGCGATCGGGCGTTTCGCGAGGGAAGCTCGCTGCGATGTCGGCTATCTTCTCGCCGTCAATCAGGATGTCGCCGCGGTACGTTCGTTCCGCCGTGACGATGGTTCCATTCGCGATGAGGGTTTTCACCGTGCCTCCATTCTCTCCGCCCAGCTCTGCGGTGGAAGGCCCGTTTCGACCTTGTCCATCGTAATCGAGCCTTCAACGGGGCACACCAACCAGCAGAGATTGCAGCCGACGCACTCGTGTTCGTCGACTTTCGGGATGCGCTTGGGTGGCGTGACGCCGTGATGGACGTCGCGCGAGGAGAGTGGGGTCATGACGATCGTGGCCCGGCTGCGCGCCACGAGTTGCTCCGGATTCTCCACGCCCTCGATGTGTATGCACTGATGCGCGCCGTCCCAGCAGGCGATGTAACAGAGGTCACAGCCGATGCAGAGATCGGAATGGATCCGCGCGACGAGTTTGTGATTGAGGTTCAGGTGCTTCCATTCGGTGACGCGCGGAAGGCTGAGCCCGCGGAAGTCATCGATGGTGGCGAAGCCTTTTTCGTCCATCCAGTTCGATAGGCCGTCGATCATGTCTTCAACGATGCGGAATCCGTAATGCATGGCCGCGGTGCAGACCTGAACGCTTTGACAGCCCAGGAGCAGAAATTCGGCGGCGTCGCGCCATCCGGACACGCCACCGATGCCCGAAACGGGGAGTCCGATCTGCGGGTCGGCGGTAAGCTCGCGCACCATGTGCAGGGCGATGGGTTTCACGGCAGGGCCGCAATATCCGCCATGCGAGGAGTGTCCCGCGACATCGGGGCGCGGAGTGAACGTGTCGAGATCGATGCCGGTTATGGAGTTAATGGTGTTGATGGCCGTGAGGGCGTCGGCGCCGCCCTTGCGCGCCGCGCGGCCCACCGTGCGTATGTCGGAAATGTTCGGGGTCAGTTTCACCAGGACCGGTGTGCGCGCGACTTCCTTCACCCATTCGGTAATCATGGTGGCGTACTCGGGTACCTGGCCGACGGCGCTGCCCATGCCGCGTTCGCTCATGCCGTGCGGACAGCCGAAGTTCAGTTCGAGACCATCGGAACCCGCGTCTTCAGCCTGTTTGACGATCTCGCGCCAGGTCTCGCGGCGCGACTCGACCATTAAGGAAGCGATGACGGCGTGATTGGGGTAGCGCTTCTTGACTTCGGAGATCTCGCGGAAATTCAACTCGATGGGGCGGTCGGAAATAAGCTCGATATTGTTCAAGCCCATCATGCGCTGACCGTTCCAGTCGACGGAGGAGTATCGGGATGTAACGTTCACGATCGGTTCACCGATAGTCTTCCACACCGCGCCTCCCCAGCCGGCGTCGAAGGCGCGCATCACCTGATCGCCGCAGTTGGCGGGAGGGCCGGAAGCAAGCCAGAACGGATTAGGAGAGCGGATACGTCCGGCGAAGAGCGTGGTGAGGTCGGCCATGTCGGAATCCTTTGTGTTCGGACTCTATTGTACAATTGCCCGCGGCGTGCGGATTCCGAAGGCTGAGCCGCCGGAGCCGATGGCTAAATCATAATCATTCGGAGCCAAATCCGGGAGGCGAGAAGCGAAGCGAAATCTCGTGCTCCCTGGTCCCACACGGCAGCAGACAGGATGTGCCAGTCGGTGACATCGAGTTTTCCTCGCGGCGAATCCGAGGCGGAGAGAATCCGCGTAGCGTGTGTAAGAGAATGGACGCGAAACTCATTCGTGCGGCGGAACTCGCGGAGATGCGGGCCTGGGAGGACATGTACTGGGCCGCGCCTGCCGGATTTCGCGCAACACACGCCCTGTAGGCTGAGCATGTAGGCGGAGCTCTGGTGCTTACTTCCACCGGTTTGCCGCTCGTCCATTTCAATAGCGCCCTTCGTCTTGGTACCGATACGCCAGCGGGGCCAGAATCGGTCGACGCTCTTCTGACTTGTTTCTCCAACGCCGGAGCGTCCAAGTTCTACGTGCATACGATCGCTCTGTGGCAGGATGACCTGGAACAGCAATTGCTGCGACAGGGCCTTCATGTTGCATGTAGTTGGGATCGGGTCATCCGGGACAACGCATCTTTGCGCATCAGGACGGATCCTTCAGGCGAGGTCGAAGAAGTGACTTGTGCCACGTCCGCGGAGTGGGCGGGGTTCATAGATGCCGCCTACCGGCTGACGACATCGCCATGGCTTCGAGCGCTCGCGGGCCGCCCGAGATGGAACCACTTCGTCTTAGGGGAGAGTGGCGGCATCGTCGCCTGCCGGAGCATGTTCGTCGACGAGTCCGCCTGCGCCTGGTTCGGCATCGATGCGCCGGTGCCGGGAATCATAACCGGACGCTATGATCGCGACCTGCAACTCTGCGTAGCGATGGTCGAGGAAGGAGTCGGGAAAGGCGTTTCACGCTTCGTCGCCGACATCGAGAGGCCCGCGGAGGATCGAGCCGGACCGGCGTATGACGGTTTCCGCAGCCTGGGTTTTGAGGCGCCGTACTTACGACACAACTTCATGCCGGGCCAGGCGTAGGCGGAGTTTCGCGCCCGCGCTCCGTGCCCGCCCCTTGCGCTCAAGCGACGCTGCGCGCAAGGATTGAGTGTGACACCAGTAAATCCCGGATTGAGGCTGGCGTGTCTGGCGCTGCCGTTTCTTATCAGCATGACGGGCCAGCAGGGTACCGTGTCCGATTCCTCGGACGCATCCGAAAACGACCCAGATCGCGCGGTGAAGGCAACCGACGACGTTCTTTGGCGGCTGGAATTGGCCGATGTGGCCGAAGTGCGCACTTTCCGCTATACCGGGCTCCCGTCCCGCAAGGGGAAGAATCCGATGATTCTTTACTCCTACAGCTATATCCCGCGCAAGATGGACAGAACCCGGAAGCACCCGTTGATCGTGCTCATTCACGGCGGGGTCCACGGTAACCACATGACCGGAGGACCAGCGAACGGAGCGAACATTGTACGCGAGTTGATTGAGGAAGGCTACGCTGTGGTCGCGCCGGATTATCGGGGGAGCAGCGGCTACGGCGCGGCCTATCAAAAAGCGATCGACTACGGTGGCAAGGAGAACGACGATGTCCTTGGGGCGCGCAACTGGATGATTGAGCGCTATTCGTTTCTTGACGCCAGCCGCGTCGGCCTCGTGGGCTGGAGCCACGGCGGCATGATCGCACTGTTCAACATCTTTCAGTATCCGGGCGCCTACGCATGTGCGTTCGCTGGTGATCCCGTGAGCGATCTGATCGAACGGCGAAAGTATCTGAAATCCATGCCTCGGACCATCGCCGAGAGTGCCGGGGAGAGTGCCGCCGCGGATGAAGAAGAGTACCGCCGCCGGTCGCCGGTTACGTATGCGGCAAAGCTTAACAAGCCGCTATTGATCCACGGCAATACGAACGACGAAACGGTACGAATCGTGGAAGTGCGTAAGCTGATTGACTCGCTTCGCGCCGCGGGACGGCCGTTCGAGTCCAAGATTTATGAAGATGCTCCAGGCGGGCATCACTTCAATCGCATCGATACGGAACTGGCGCGGGAATCGCGCCGCGAGATTTACGCTTTTCTGAAGCGTTACCTGCGGCCCGATCCGGCCGCGGCCGCCGGATCGGGGGCGAGGTGAGGATTATGCAGTTCATTCGAATATTGCTTCCGGCGGCGATTGCGTGCGCGCTCGCGTCAGCGCAAACCAGCGGAACTATCGGCGGAACGATCACCGACGGGAGCGGGGGCGTGGTCCCCAACGCAAGGATCTACGCGCACAACCTGACCACGGGTGAGCGGCGGGAGAGCACGTCAAACAGAACGGGGCAGTACACGTTCGCGTTCCTGCCGCCAGGGGAGTATGAAATTGAAGCGTCCGGAGAAGGGTTTGCCCCTTCGAAGCGGCGCTCCGCGCTCGCGGTAACGGAGCGTATCGCGGCCGACCTCGTAATGAAGCCAGCTTCTCTGACGCAGAGTGTCGATGTAGTTTCGGAGTCGCCGCTGCTGCAGACGGAATCAGCGGCGCTGGGCCGGGTCGTCGATGGTAAGTCGCTCAAGGAGCTCCCTCTCTCCAGCCGCAACTTCACGCAGTTGCTCGCATTGTCGCCCGGAGCGTCGGGGCCGCTGAACGACGCGGGCGCGCTTGGCCGCGGCACGCAGAATATCTCGTCGGGCGGAGCGCGGCTCGGGTCGAACGCAGTCTATATCGATGGCGTGGACGCCGTAAACCTTCACAGCAATACGTCGAATGAAAACGCCTTTGCTTCGAACGGTCTGGTCGCGCCTTCGCCGGAAGCGATTCAGGAATTCAAGGTGCAGTCCGGACTCTACGACGCGCAGTCCGGACGGAGCGGCGGGGCAAGCGTCGTTCTGGTGACGCGATCGGGCTCACCTCAATTTCACGGCACGCTGTTCGAGTTCTTCCGCAACAACGAACTGAACGCCAACAGCTTTTTCTTTAACAGCACGGGTCAGAAACGGCCTGTGCTCAAGCAGAACCAGTTCGGCGGTAACCTCGGCGGCCCGGTCATTAAGGACAAGACGTTCTTTTTCTTTTCCTATCAAGGTACGCGCCAGCGTAACGGTCTGTCAGGCTCCAGTTCCCTGAACCTCCCCCTGATCCCTACGGATCGAAGCCGCGCTTCGCTTGGCCGGGCCTTTGCTGGAGTGCGCGGAGCCCGGGGCGGCCCAGCCGTCGCGGGCGATGGCTCGAACATCAATCCCGTGGCTGTGGCTCTGCTGAATCTGAAGTTGGCGAATTCAGAATTTGTGATTCCATCACCGCAGCAATTCACTCCCGGCGTGAACTACGCCGTGTCCATTCCCGCGCGTTACAGCGAAGACCAATACATCAGCAACGGCGACCATCAGGTGTCCAGTAAGAATCGGCTGGCTTTTAAGTCCGTGATATCCGCGCAGCCGGCCTTTCAGCCGCTTCCTGCCGCCACGATTCCCGGCTTCGGCACGACGCAGGACTTCAAGAGTCGAATTCTGAGCCTCACGGATACCCACATTTTCACGCCGAACTTATTGAACGAAGCGAGGATGGGCTTCTCACGCCTCACCGGCGTGGTGGTCCCGGAAACGCAAATCCCGCTGGCCGCGGCCGGCATTCGCCGCTTTAATGCCGAGGACTTCCCGGATATCCCGCAGATCATCGTAACCGGTGCGTTCAACATGGGGTACAGCGTCAACGCCGACCAGGGAGTTAATCAGAACACGTTCCACTGGGTGGATACGCTTTCCTGGACGCACGGCCGGCACCAAATTCGCGGCGGCGTCGAAGCGCGCCGCTATCAGGACAACTACTATTCGAACAACAGGATGCGCGGTACCACGACTATCCAGAGCTTCGGGGACTTCCTTATAGAATTGCCGGGCACGCCAGCCGCCGAGGGGGGCAACGGCACGGGGTTCAGCAACATCAACAGCTCAAGCGTCGCGAGCGGCGTCGCATCCCGCGCCGACCGGGTCACCGATCTTGCGTTCTTCGCGCAAGACGACTGGAAGGTCACCTCGAAGCTCTCCCTCAACGCCGGTCTGCGGTGGGAATACCTGGGTTACGCCGTCGACAAGTTCGGACGGAATGGCAGTTTCGACACACGCCTCTATCAGGCGCCGCCCGCCGGCGGCTTCACGACCGCGGGCTTCGTTCAGAGTTCCGCTTCCCTGAAACCGGTTCCCGGATTGCCAAAGGTAGCGCCTACGCTCCTGGACAACGAGCCGAGGAGGAATCTCGCGCCGCGTTTTGGCATCGCTTACAAGATCACGGAGAAGCTGGCGTTTCGCGGCGGCTATGGCATTTACTACGACCGTATGTCGAACCAATTGGGATTGCTTGAGTCGTTGTCTCTGCCGGGCTATGTTCGCACGGACCTGCAAGGCTCCGCCAACATCGCGGCTTCGCTTCAAGATCCCTTCCCGAACCTTCCCAAGCGGGCGGACTTTCCGGTGTTGCCGCTGCTGTACGCGCCGCCTTACACAAATAACCGGCCAGCCATCGGCCTCAACGCCGTCGATCCCACGCTAAGGACCCCGTATCTCCAGCAATGGGGAGCAAACTTTCAGTATCAGGCGACTCAATCCACGCTGGTCGAGCTGGGTTTTGTTGGAACGAAGGGCTCGAATCTCGCGACGCAACGGCTCATCAATCAGCCGTTGCTTGCGAGCGCCGCGCAGCCTGTCAATGGGCAGACAACGAACACGGCGTTGAACGCGCAGGTTCGCGTGCCATACGTCGGGTTCTCACCCACTGGGCTGGTTTGGCTTGAAACTTCAACCGACTCCCGCTACAACTCCCTGCAAGCCAGCGTGACGCGCCGCCTGAGCAAAGGGCTTCGTCTGTTGACCTCTTATACCTGGTCGAAATCCCTGGATAACAATTCCGGCTCCGGTACCGGCGCAACATTCACGCAGACCGACGGTGACCAGTATCGCCTCAGCTTGAACCGGGGCCTTTCCGATTTCGATCGGTCCCAGCGCATGGTGGTGAACTTCAGCTACAACATCCCTAAGTGGGGCATGGGTCTGAACAAGACGGCATTCGGACGGCGGCTTTTCGACGCCTGGCAGCTCGCCGGCATCGCAGTGGTGCAATCTGGAACGCCACTGAGTGTCCTCGACACGAGCGGCGCGGCGATCTACGGGACCGCAAACAGCCGAGCCAGCTACGCGCCCGGCGCGACGGTGGAGAGCGCCCGGCTAACAGGCCGTACGCAGGACCGCCTTAACCGGTTCTTTAACACGGCGGCCTTCGTCCGTTCGGGGAACGAGTTCGGCAACGCTGGCCGCAATATTCTGCGCGGACCGGCGCAGCGCAATGTGGACCTGTCGATAAACAAACACATTCCGATCAAGGAAGGACTTGGGCTTGAATGGCGGTCGGAGTTTTTCAACGTCTTCAACCTCGCGAACTTTGCAAATCCCGGCGGGAGCATCACCGCGTCGAGCTACGGAGTGATACGGAGCACGACGGGGAATCCGCGCGTCATTCAGATGGCATTGAAATTGGTGTTTTGAGCGCAAGGCCCGCAAGGCCGGTTGCAACTGCCGACAAGGCACACGTGTTGTAAACTGGACTCGCATGAAGAGTCTTGTTTTTCTGCTAGTACCGCTGACGGCATGGACGGCCGAGTGGTCGGGTTTTCGCGGTAATAACGGCTCGGGTATCGCCGAAACCACCGGTTTGCCCGCGGAACTTTCGCTCAAAGCCGGTGTCGAATGGAAGACAGATCTGCCATCCGGGAAATCCTCTCCGGTCCTAACGGCGGATAGAATTTTCGTCACTGGCGCCGAGGGCAAGCAGTTGTTCACACTCGCTGTTGACCGCAAAACCGGTAAGATCCTCTGGCGGCGAGCGGTCACTCCAGACCGTGACGAACCGCGCCACAAGCTGAACACTCCGGCCGTTGCGACTCCGGTCACCGACGGTACGAACGTCTACGTATTCTTTGCCAATTTCGGGCTAGTACCTAGTTGCATAAGTCAGAGTACTTGGCTTTGGGGCCGGAAGGGAACACGACTGCCTTCTTCCATTCAAACGGCGCTGCCTTTTCGTTGTAGACTTCAACAAAGTCGTCGATCGCTTGCCGCACTTGCCGCG
>SYKU01000422.1 GCA_005808865.1 Acidobacteriota bacterium | reverse complement strand
AGGCTAGAGTTATGGATGCCCCGTTCCGTGTTGCTTGCATCACCGCGGAGAACGCGTTTACGCTTGCAGTGATCGCCTGGACAGCGTTGGCTAGCGTGTCGGCCCCCAGTAACTGATACGTGTGATGCTCTCCTTCCCATGCAAGTTCCACGTAGTCGCCTGGCGTCGGGTCTCCCTGCAATTCGAATGTCGCCGAGGCATTCGTGTACGATCCCGCGACCGGCGTCGCGTGGTCGAGCAACCGTACTTTGTAGAGACTCTCCGCGCCGCCCGATTCCGCCCATATCCTGAGGTACGGCCAATCGACTGTCGGGTACAATGTCGAATCAATCGGAATGCAGTTCTGACGTGTTTCCTGATACGTCAGTTGAAGTCCGCTAAGATCCCCGTCGGGTAGGTTGCGAAACGCGGGATGCTCGAAGACGTTGTCCCGGTTCCATTCGATTACCGCCCAGTCGAATTGCTGCCTCCACGACCCCGACAGTTTGAATCCGTCAGCGCTCGTCTCGCTCAACGCTGCGATGCCGGAGGGCCGCTCAAAGTAACACTGAAGGTCTCGGTGCGGGCTAAGTTTCTGCAGCGCCTCCGGCATCGTCCCCTATAGCCTCACAGTAACGTTCAAATCCGCTCCGGGCGCGGTAGGCCCGACCGCCGTGATATCCAGCGAGAGCCGCGCCCCTGCCGCAAGTGGCGGTAGCCCGAGGCCGCTTACGGCGCTCGATATGGTTGCGTTCGCAGGAATCGTCAGCGCGCAATAGACGTCGCCATTGTGCCGGAGCAGGAGTTCGATTGGTCCGCCTTCCGGCGCCTGCGAAACCACCGCGAATGCGTCGCGCACCGAGTGCGCAGCTTCGACAACCAAATCAGGCGCAACTGAATTCTCAATCGGCAGATAGCCCTCAACCTGAATCGAGAACTGCCCGCCCGATAGCGTCCTCAGTCCGTAATCCACCGTCTGCGTCAGGCACAGTGTCGCCGCGGGACTGTTGCCGCGCTGATTTGTGACGAAAAGCTCCGCGCTCGCAACCCTTGTGTCGGCCATAGCTATCGGAAAACTCCAACTGCCGCTCGCCGGGCTGCCGAAAAAATCGCGTGGAAACGGTGCGATCACCGAGCGTCTGCTCAACGGATACACCCGCGCGATCGCGGGGTGTGCCGCCGCGGTACTACCGTGAACGCCCCTGTCAACAACCAACCGCAGCCCGCCGTTTTGCACTTCAACCACGCCCAGAACTTCCCCGCCGATTTGCACGAAGGAGCCGGCTGCCGCCGTCGAAGGTGCGGTCAAGTCTAAAACTGTCGCCTCCGCCCCAAGGCTCGAACTCAGCGACGCCTGCGGAGGCCCGGACAACTCGTCCCAGTAATGTACCGTGAGCGTGGCAGCCGCAATCGTCCGCGTGTTTTCCAAGGTCCCAAACGCGACTCCAGTCAGGTCCACACCTCCGCCCGACGGCGAAAGGGTAAGACCGAACACAGGCTCGGGCGGAACATCCGCGTCTGATCCCGGAATCACGGCGCCCGCCAGATACCACCGCGTCACTGTCGCAAGCGCAAGCGGGGATTCCACGTCGTTTGCGTTCGCCGCGACGCCAGTCACGTGAATCGTTGTTCCCGCGCGGTTCGGAACCTCGAATTTCACAGGACTCAACTTACCCGTTGCGCCGAACTTCCAGCTCGACTCCGCTACCACAAACTTGCTCGTCGCGTCCGGCTCTACGTCCCACGCGGTTTTCAGCGTCAACGTCGTGGCGGTATTTGCGATCACCTCGCGCTCCTGGCCTTCCCCTCGTCCCCGGGTGATGCGCACGATACCGCCTGTATATTCGTTCACCGGAGCGTCCATAGCCGAATTCCCCACGGTCGAAGCGGAGTGCATGGTCGCTATGAGTTCCGGCTGGAGTTCCAGCCGCCAGTAAAAGTTAGCATGATCGAAATTCGGATCGGGCGCGGGAACCGGCAGCGCTGCGAGTCCGGTGTCCGTGAATTGCTGGGACAGCGCATGCCCGGAAACGATCCGGCTTAGCTGCGCGGGGTTGGTTCCGCGATATACGTGGTAGGTTGCGGTGCCCGGCGGAAAGCTAAGGCCCGTAATCGTGACGGTATTCGTATCCGTCGCGCTCGCCGTCTGCGCGGCCACCAGGAACGAAAGCGCGCTTTCGCGCGCAATGCTGTCCACGGCGCTTACAGCGTAGAATAGTTGTTGATCGCCGGCGAGGGTTCCACCGCTCTGGGCGATCGTCGCCGAAAGACTTACGAGGGGAACCCCCAAGTCGCTTTGTGCCGTGGTGACCGGCGCCACAAATCCAACGGTTAACTCAACCGTCTGCGTGCCGTCAGTCCCTTCAGTCGCGTTCTCGGACAGTCCAAACTGATTCGCGCCACCCGCGTCCGTGAAGTCCCCCACGAGCGGCCGCGGCAATCCCATGCTGAAGCCCGGTTGCCGCCCGCTGGAATTCCCATCAACCTGTCCGTTGGTTTCCGCGTACCACGCGTCATCGTGGATCTGGGCGGTAATCCGCGCAGTGCGGTAATTTGTTCCCGGCGCGATCCGCAGCACGCGGAACGGTTGCCGAAGAAAGCCTTCCTTCAGGTACGTCAGGGTGATTATGTCGCCAGGGCTCAACCCTACCGCACGGACGCTGGTTTCGAACTCGACGTACGTGTTACCAATGAGAGCCTTGTCCAGATTGAACTTTAGTATCCGCGCGGCCTGGTCATAACTCGGAATTCCCAGCACCGATAGTGGCGCTGTAATTTCTTGTCCGGTCCGGTTCAAATCATCCACGTCGACCAGAGAGAAGCTGTCCTGCTGATATTCGTTGAACGCGTCCTGAAACTCTACGGAGAAGCGATTTGGCGTATCCGTGCTGCCCCGCGACCAAAGCCGCACGCTCGGTTCTCCGCTCTCCAGGCGGGCGATTCCGGATGTTCCGGAGGCCCCGTCGCCGAATTCGTAACTCGGCCAGCCGCCGTGGAGCGTCGCGGTCGCGTTGCTCCACGGCGCCTTCGCTGCGTGCTGAAGAGCCAACGTGTTCTCAACCCGCGCTTGGAGCAGCCCGCCACCCGTCCCGTATGTGAGATAAAGCCGCGAGCCGTTACGTATACCGCGAATCACGTCGGCCGCGCTCCGCCGGCCCTTCAACACCAGGTTGCACTGGAATCTTGGTACGCTCACCACATTGCCGTTCAGATCCTTCGCCTGGATTAATTCGTTGCAGTAGTTCGCGGTCCGCGCGAAGCTCGGCAAATCTATTTCCGCCACCGTCCAGCCGCTCCTCCGCAGAACATCGAGTAGAATCCACGCTGGGTTGCTCGAAAACGCCAGACCCGCAAAAACTCCATCCTCGTCGAATTGTGGCAGCTTCATCCCTTGAATCAAGACCTTCACGTGCGGCAGCGAGCGCCCGTCGTTGACGCGATTCGGAACCACGACCGAAAGGAAGGCCATGCTTCCGTAAGGGTCCCCGGCGGGATTCCCGGCGCCATCAGTGAAGCCCAGGTTAAAATTGCCGGTGCGATTGCCGGAGCCCGGCAGGTTGTACCAGCCTGTCCCACCCATGTTCCGTCCTGCCTGCCCCTGCGGGATCTCAATGTCGTTCACCAGCACTTTCAAGACGCCCTGAATCTCGCCCATCCCCAGCAGCACTTCCAAGTGCGTCAGGTTCCCGTCATTCCGCGCGAACACGATCGCCGGACTATGCCACGCCGTCCCGTAGATGAGTGGCACAAAATCGTTGTACCTTGCCTCGTTGGGCGATAGCGCCGAAGCGTGAGAGCCCTTTTCGCCATAGCTCCTTACCAGAACGGAAGACGGCACGAACTCTACACCGCCGAACCTGCGCGTAATCTGGTTGCTCTGGTCCGCGCGGAACATTCCTCGCTCTTCGCAATCAACGCGCTTGTAGGAGCATGACGTATAAGGCTCCCCGCCATTGAGGTTCCCGACGCCGCCCGCAATGTCCGGCGAGTAGCCGCATCTGAAAAAGCGTGAATACTGCGCCTTCTCGCCGCCCGTGACCGCTTCTTCCCGCTGCGCCGCGGTTGTTGGAAACTCCCACGGGCAGCGCCGCTGCACTCGCACGTCAGGCAGCAGAACGCGCTGCATGCTCATCCGGTTTATTGCGGTTACCCGAAAAACCGATCCGGTAATCTCGTCCGGCGGATTCGCGATCCCCTGAAACAGGATCGTGCTCTCGGTCGCTGGCGTATTCAGTTTCAGGCTATAAAATAGAAAGCGGACGGAGAGCTTCGCGCCCTTCCACCCGACGGACCGCTCGATCTGCGAAAAATGAGAGTCGGCGTTCGCCAGCGTGATAGAAACTCGAGGTATCGCGTCCACGCCTTGATCGGACGCCGTCTGAATCTCGAAGAGATTGTGCCGCAACACGCGCGGCGTGTATTCTTCTCCGCCTACCGTCACACGATGCGTGCTCCACCGCTCCGTCTGCCCGTTCTCGAATCGGCAGTCGAACAGCAGCAGCGGCGTTTCGAGGAAGCTCTGTTCCTTGAGTTCAAATATTGTAGGCATTAGCCAGCACTCTCAACACACACGAGTGTTCATTGGGTCCCGTTGTCGTCACTGCCAACCTGTCCTCCATGAATCTGGCGTCCGTGTACACCCCCCCTCGCGACTTCGTCGTTCTGTAGGCCGAGGCTGCCGGCTGCACTTCGAGTTGTGGGCCAAACAAGGTCGCCGTCGCTCCGGGCGCGAGCTCAAGCCCAAACTCCGTGGATTGAGCGCCACCCTCCGGTCTTCCACTCATGCGAATTCTCTTCCACTCCGGCCCGACCTTCTCAATCTGGGCTGTGTTTCCTCTCAACAACCGCACTTCGCTATTCGCGGCTCCCCGCACATACACACTGAAGCAGTATTCGTAGGCTCCGGGAACATTCAGCGTTTGCCCCATGCGCGCGTCAGCGGATCCGTTGTTCAGCGCATTCCATGCCTTGGTCCCGTCCTTCGGATCATCTATACCGCCGGTGACCACGAAAAATGGTTCCTTCGCCCAAACGTCCCGGTTCAGATCCTCCGTCCAAAGCAAAAGGTTCGCGGTCGGGTCCACGAACGTAAACCCCTTCAGCCGGCCTTCAACGCTCTCAAAGAACTCCCGCAGCAGTTGCAGTTCGCTATCAGATAGTCCTTGATACTCGAGCGTCCATTGGCAAGTCCGTTCTCCATAGTCGGCGAAGCGAACCGTACTTCCATCCAGACCCTCGTTCACGATGGTTCGCGTCTTTCTGATCTTCCGTACCGGATATTGACACACTGCCCCGGACGGCAGTTGTGGGTAAACTAACATCGATTCTCCGCCCCTTGTTGACGGGCCTTCCGGCCCTCCTTCTTCCTTTTGCTGCCCGCTCTTGTGCTGACTCGCAGCCGCTATAGCCGGTTCTCACGCACCACCAGTGTTGTCTTGCAACGCATCTCTTCAACGAACGTCGCGTCGAAGCTGTCGCTATCGAGACAGCAGTCCGGATACTCTTCGGCGTTTCTCGGGTCGATGAACGTGAAGCTTCCAAACTGTCCGTCCCGCTCCATGAAAAAGTCCTCGAGCGACGACAACTCCGCTTCGTCCAGCAGATCCAACCGGATCACCCACCGCCTCAGCGGCGCCCTGAAATCCCGGTATCGCTGCTCCGTTCCGTCCACGAACTTAACGATGCCCGTCGAGTACAACGCCTCGTTAGCAGCCGGATATTGCATCACGGCGCCGGTTTTCAAAAGTGGTAAGGTTGCCATCTCCGTTTACAGATCGTTCACGACGTCGTTCATCGAGTGCATGTTGAGCATCGCCTCGCGGACAGCCCGCGCGATGTCATCGCTGTGGTCCATGAACGAGCGGCTGTCCATCGCCTGCACCCGAATTGTCACCTGGGGTGAGTATGCTGCCGGTCCCGGGCTCGATCCCGTTTGGCCTTCAGTCAACCGCGGATTCTCGCCTTGCCCGTAGCTGATCCCCGAAAGGCCTCCTGGCTTATTGCCCGCCTCGAACCGGATCGGAGGAGGCGCGATGTACTTTACTAGCGCCGGCGGCTCGTCATGGGACCTCCCGCTGAACAGCCCCGCGAGTGCCTTCACCGCCGGCGCCAGACCGGCTCCGCTCCCCAGAAAACCAGCGAGGGCTCTCCCGGTCGAGCCAATGCTCTGCTTGATTCCACTTGTTTGTGCAACCGAGTTCTCAAGCACCGCGCGCGTATTTTCCCCCACCACTCCGGTCTGCTCCTGGCTGACGGCGCTCAATCCGCCAATCTGCCGGGACAGTTCCAGCAGATTCTCAGTCAGAGCCCCTCCATCCGGTACGCCTACGCCGGTCGCCAGACCAGCCAGATCGCCGCCGCTCCTCCCTCCAGTGGCCCTTCGCAGCGCATCCCCGATTACGCTTTCTAAACTAGTCTCAGCCACGTGATTCCTCCTCCAATGTCTGCCCTTCCAGAACCAAGAATGCCTCCGCTTGTTTCGCCCCCAGGTGATCCAAGCTCGTTCTCCCTAGCCTTCGCCACGCGTGAAATTCTTCAATCCACGTCAGACTCCGCGCAGTGATGTACGACGTCGGGCAGGTTGTTAGTGACACTCGGCCTCTCGCCCAGACGATTTTTTCCGGAGTCTCAAGCGCCGCCGGAATCCAGCCGCACCTCCGTGTCATCTCCAAACCGGACTTACGGCAACCGTCGCACTTCCACCCGGCTTGGTTGGAGAATTGAAAATGGAATGCGACAATCAGTTTTTTGTTTCCGCTTCCTCGAGTCCGCACTCAGCCTTGAACGCGCCTAGCGCCTCGCGGAATAAGACCTCCGGGCCTGCCTCAGTAAGCGATTCAGGAGTCGCTGCTTGCCCGTCGATCGTCAGCCCGGTCACTCCGCGGAGGGCCCACAAGACATACAGGCGATCGATTTCCGCCGACAACACCGCAGCCTCGATCTTCTCGCCCGGGTCCGTGCCTGCGTTCAGAAACTCCACCTTACGCCACAGTTCCCGAACTCGCCGTGTCAATTCCATCCTTCTCCCGAACGACACTCGCGCGAGCCTGTACGCCACTCCCGGCACCGTCTTCGATTCCAAAACCAGTTCGCTTTCGTAGTTCATGGCTTATCCAAGGGCCACTGCGATTTCATCGTCTACCGTGCCCTGGGCTCGTGAATTCCGAAACCGCCACTGTAGGCGCGGGTCGCTGTCATCGAAGTCCGGCACTTCTGGCACCACGCTCTTCAAGTACACGCCGAACATCTGTCCTGTTTGCTGCCCCGGCTGAAACATCACCGGCACCGGCGATTCCTGCCTCGCGGCCTGATAGAGGCCAACAGTCGCGGCTTCGTCGTTCTGATACAGGTCGAAATCCACACCCACCTCCCTCTTGCCAGGCATCATGCACTGTGGCATGGATGACCCGAACTCGTTCGCTCTCGCGTCGAGATTGTTCGCGAGCGTGAATAGAGCGCTTGTAATCGTTAGGAACCGGTCCGATGCGCTGCCAAGCCATGCCTGCCCAAGATGTCCGGGTACTGCCTGAGCGTTTAGCTGCTGAACTGCGGGCTCTGCTGGAAACGTGCCCAGACTCCCTATCCCCGAACTGAAGCTGCTGCTGTCGATCAGGTCCTGCGCTGGCCCGCTAAACTCGAATTCGTGATAGTCTCCATTCACCTTGATCGTCATCTTGTCCACTGAAGCGCCGCACACGATCCGTTGCACCGCCGTCGCAGGACTCCAATAGTCGAAAAGGCTAACGCTCGGCAACTCGGTCGCTGGAAAATAGGTGAGCGTTGCTCCAATGGGTGCGCCCGCGGCTGGAACCGTCGAGAACGGAGCGTTGACCTGAACCTTGGTCGCGTCCACGACCGCTGCCACGAAACGCAGTTCTCCTTGGTACGTAACAGCTTGGCCCGAGACCAGTCCGTGTACCGCGGAAAACGCGAGTTGGGTCGCGGTCGAACCCGGACCTGTCACACCACCAGCGTAATGGAGCGGAGCGCCACCCATAGCCGCCTGTATGAGCGGCGCGTAGCCCGGGCGTTGCGCGCCGCCGCCCCACCCAGTCAGGTAGGCCTGCAACTCGAACGTCGTCTTTCGCCGCTGTCCGGCCGGCGTCCCCGGAAACGTGCGGCTCCCGGTCTTATCGCGACGCTCTGCCTGAGCCGAACGCTGCCGCGCCGTCAACTTGACCGCCGCGAACCGGTCCGCCGTCACGGGTGCCGGACCTACCCCAAAGCCGCTTTCCAACCCCGCATAAAGGCGGTTTGCATTTGATGATACATAACAAGACATTTACGATTCTCCTTGCCGAGCGCTGTTGCGCCGTTAAGTCTTTTCGGAGCAGGCGCTTTAGCCTGCTGTGCCCCTCGCGCGCGTGGCCGGCCGTTACACGCTCACCTGCAAATCAAACGTGATCTTCGCGGTTTGAATATAGTTCTTGCCGCCTCGCTTCACTCCGCCGAAAACGGCCTCGTAGCCTCCGGTATAGAACATTCCTCCGCCCCAATCTCCGCGGCTCTTATCAAGGACTTGCGCCACGGCATCCACATACAACTGCAGTCGCTGTTCGAGGCCCTGGAGACGGTCGTTGGACACTCTCACCTCGATCGCCATCTGCGCTTGCCCCGAAAACGTCCGGAAGGTCTCCTTTAGCGTATTGGTCAACTTCTCGCAATAAAGATGTACCGCCGGGTAGCTGGTCTCGAGATCCCGTTCCGCCATCTCCGCCGCCACGTTCTGCGCGAACACTTGCTTCGTCCCGATCACGGGCAGAAGCAAGCTTTCCTCCCGCGAGATAGCTCCGATACTTGAATTCAACCCTGCGGGCGCAGTGATCAACTGAAGCGCTTTCTGTGTTGCGAGATTACCGATCCTTGGCATTGTCTACCCCCTCAGCT
>SYKU01000421.1 GCA_005808865.1 Acidobacteriota bacterium | reverse complement strand
TTGGGTGACCTCGATTGGGGTGGGTTGGCGAAGCGCGAACTCCGCCAAATTCCAGTTTTACCCCATGTTTATGAGGTCATCCAAATGGTTGGGCGCGCCTCAACCCTCACGGGCATGGCGATATGATGCATTGGTCAGGTACAACGCTACGTTCCGGCCGGACTTGATCATGGATCTTACCTTTGTGCGTTCTCACAACCGGATCAAGCAATTCCCTCCGGACTTGAGTGGCGCAACGTGGGGCATCAACATTCCGCAGTTGTTCGCTGACACCGACAAGACATATCCGCTCGGAAGTTTAAATCTCAGCAAGGTACCGGACCGTGTACCCACGATTTCTCTCACCAACTACGCATCAGTTGCGCCCGGATCGCCGTGGTCGAATTTTCAGACGATTTACGAGCTGCGCAACAACTTCACCTGGATCAGGAACAAGCACACCTTGAAAGCTGGGTTCGCCTATTCCTACGAAATCAAGTTTGAACCCACCAACACCGATGTATTCGGCCGTTTCAATTTCGACGGACGGTTCACGCGCCAAGCCGGGGCTACCGCGGGCGGAGATGCATTTGCCGACCTTCTGCTCGGCCGGCCCCTGCAATACGACGAGACGGACACGGTCGCATTCAACGACAACCGGCGGAACTCGATCGAGTTCTATTTCGACGATTCCTGGAAGGTGACGCGCAAGCTGAGCTTGAACCTTGGCCTGCGCTGGTCTTACTTCCCGCCTGCGACCGAGCCGGACGACCGCTTCCGGGTATTCGTTCCCAGAGCCTATGATCCGGCGAAAGCGGTAACGCTCAACGCGGCCGGTCAAGTTCAGAGGGGGACCGGGGACCGTTTCAATGGGCTGGTGAATCCAAAGTCTTACTGGCAATCCTCGAAGCGGAATTTTGCACCGCGCGTCAGTTTTGCGTATGATCTCACAGGCAAAGGCCAGACTGTTGTGAGGGGCGGTTATGGACTTTTCTACAGCCGCGAAATTCTCGGAGCCTTCATCCTGATGTCAGGTAACCCTCCGTTCTCGCAACTGGTGAGCATTCAGTCCACGCGCCTGTCCAACCCGGGTGGGGGAACGGCGCGCGACTTTGATCTTCCAATCGAGCTCGGCTCGATCGACACCAATCAGCTCACACCAAACACGCAGCAGTGGAATATCGGAGTCGAGCGCAGCCTCGGCAGCAACACGGTTCTCGAGGTGGGTTATACGGGTTCGCGAGTCGTGCACATGATGCGGACACAGGACATCAATCAGCCGCTCCCGAGCGCCGCTATCGCGCAGGGCGCGAGCGCACATCCGTTCCGCCCGTATAAGGGTTGGACGGTGATCAATCATCGCGAACAAAGCTACGCTTCCAACTATCACGGATTGCAAGTGGGAATGAAGCGAAACTATTCCAAAGGCATCATGTTCCAGACGGCGTACACATGGTCGAAGACGATCGACAACGCCGACTTTAGCGGCGGCATTTACGGGTTTGTGCCGAATACCCGCGACTCATCTGGCGAGCGCGGGAGGGCGAGTCTGGATGCCAATCAGAACTTCATCGGAAGCGTGATCTGGGATATTCCGTTCCTGAAGGACAAGAATGATATTGTAGGCAAAGCCTTCGGTGGATGGCAGGTGTCGACGATTTATACCCTCCGCACGGGGTTGCCGATCAGTCCTGAGTTGGGGCGCGACAACGCGGGTGTGGGAACTGCTACGAGGCAACGGCCGTTAGCTTCCGGAACCCCGTTTATCGACCACGGCAGCCGCACACTTGCACGGTGGTTTAACCCATCAGTCTATTCGGCTCCGGTGCTGGGTACCTTCTCGCCGGTGGCGCGAAATATTCTGAGCGGACCCGGTTGGAATCAGTGGGACCTCTCGTTTGTCAAGTCCGTCCCGTTCGGTGAGGGCCGGCGCGTGGAGTTGCGCGCGGACGCATTCAACTTCTTCAACCATACGCAGTTTAACGGCGTGGGCACAAACTTCCAGCAGACGGCCACGTTCGGGCGCGTCACGTCGACACGAAATGAGCGCAGCTTTATGGTTGGCACTCGCATTCAGTTCTAATACCCGCGCCTGCGAGCCCTGCCATCGCGATCTCGTGGATGCCTATCGACGGACTGGCATGGGCCGGTCCGTTTCCGTTTCGAACAGCGTCCCCGACGCCACGTTCTACCACAAACGCTCGAACCGCTACTACTCGGTTCGCGCGGGCCGTATGCGCCGGCATCAGAACGACGCGCAGGGGCGCGAAGTTAATGTGGTTGAGAAAACCATCGATTTTGGGATCGGATCCGGCAACCATGCTGTAACGTACATTCACCGCTCCGCGGATGGGCGCCTGACTGAGTTGCCGGTGTCATTCTATGCGCTATACGGTTGGGCGATGTCTCCCGGCTACGACAAGCCGGACCATCTCGACTTCCGCCGTGAAGTGGATCCCGCCTGTCTGTTCTGCCACTCGGATTCGGGCGAGCCATCACCAATCGGCTGCGGGCGCTGCCACGGAGACGGCGCGGCGCACGCGTCGAAGCCAACGCGGGGGAACATTGTCAATCCCAAGCGCCTCCCGGCCTCGAGACAGTTGGACATCTGTTTGCAATGTCATCTCGAAACTGCGTCAAGCGGATTTCCCGATTCGTTGCGCCACGCCGGGCGGGACGTCTGGTCGTTCAGACCGGGCGAAGCTCTTACGTCGTACAAGGCGTACTTCGACCGGGACGATGGCACGGGCGCGGGAAACGACCGCTTTGAAGTAAATCACGCCGGATACCGATTGATGCAGTCGCGATGCTTCACGGAGAGTGCCGGCCGGATGACTTGCACGACTTGTCATGATCCGCATACGGCGAAAGCCCGGAATGCCTGCGCCTCCTGCCATGCATCGCCTCACGCCAATGAGGCAACCCCGTGCGCAGCCTGCCACATGCCGAAGCGCGCCGCGGAAGACGCAATCCACGTTCGCATGACCGATCACAAGATCGTCCGCGCGCCAAAGTTCGAAGAGCCAAACAGAAAGGGTCACGATCTTTTCTCCGGAAGGCTGAAGTTGTTTTACGGCTCGGGGCTTCTTGAACTGGCGCAGGTGAGGCAAACAATCGACTCAGGGCGGGGAAGCGAGGAGTCCTATCGACGTTGGGTCGATCTTGAGCCCGGATCGGTTCCGGCTTTGGCTGCGCTCGGCGAGGCGTTGATGCGGTTCGGCAAGCGAACGGAGGCGGTACGGCTGCTCGAAAAGGCCCGTGCCGCCGGTCCGCGAAACGTGGCTGTGCTGAACGCGCTGGCCATCCACCATGCCACGGAGGGCAGGCTGCCAAAGGCGATGGAGTTGCTCGAACAGGCCCGCGCGGCGAAGCCCGATCATCCCCTTACCTGGATCAACCTGGGCGTCACCCACGAAGCGATGGGCAGTGCCGACAAGGCCCGGTCGGCTTATCTTGAAGCAGTCCGGTTACAGCCGGACTCAAGCGAAGCCCGCCGGCGCCTCGCCGCGCTGCAATGAGGCACGCGGACTCCCGCCAGGGCCTTGTTCACGGTCGCCTGAAGCATGTTGGGTAATCGCGGATACTATCGCCCGCCGAGCAACCGCCGCGCATTGCCCTCACTGATTGCCCGCAATTCCTCGTCCTTCAAACCCGCTTCCCGCATCTTCAAAACTGCCGATTCGACGTAGAACAACGGAAAGTGCGAGCCGAATACGACGCGCCCGGCCGGGACCTGCCGTGCCAGTGTCGAGACGCCCCGCAGGCGTTCCACCATCGCGAAATCAAACCAGACATGCCCGGCCTCGGCGATCTTCTTTACTGGCGCGTCATGCCTCTGATTCAGTACCATCAGGCGCAGCGACGGTATCGTGGGAACGATTCCGGCCAATGGACCGAGGTCCACGGACGGGACCTGTATCAGCGGATGCTGCGTCCGCTCGTCTTCCATCGTTACGACGAGCTGAACAATCAGACGCGAGTTCGCCGCCAGCCGCAGAACTTCCGCAAAACGCGGGTCGGCGAGGGCGTAGCCGTGATAATTAGGATGGAGCCTGATGCCAGGCATGCGATGCTGTTCGCGGCAGCGACGGACGTCCTCCTGCCAATCGGGAAGCGTTGGGTTCACGCTGCCAAACGGTACGAGAAGCCCCTCACCATGCGACTTGCAATCAGCCGCAAGCCGCGCGTTCACCGCGCCCACGTCCTTGTGCAACAGGCCATCGAAACTTCCGACCCATGCCTGGGCGATCCCCTGCTTTCGGATCGTTGCCACAAATTCGGCGGGCTCGTCGCCGGCCAAACGCCGGAACGGCCACCGGGACAGATATGCGTTTGTGTCGATGATCATCGGATGCATCTCTTGATTGACGCTCGTGAGGCACGATCGAAACACCCTGTCACCGGCCGCCTCCGACGAGCGGCGAAAAACGGCAAACGGCACGAAACGACGGACTGCCTCGCTCCGCTCTGGACCATCTTCATGAAATTACGCGGGCCGCCTCCAATTGCACTGGATCTTCCGCGTGCCGGCGAATGAAAGCGCGCAACTGCTGGAACGAGCGGGTGCGGCTCCTGCTCCCGGCCAATGGAGGCTCGCGATCGGCGCCATGGGCATCCGCTCCGTGGCATCCCGCGCATTGTCCCACGTACAACTGCTGGCTGGTGTCGGAGTCCCTCATCAATAACAGCATGGGACTCATGGATGCAATCGGAAGGACAAGGCACGCGGTCGTATGCGACATAAGAAGAATCCCTTACATGATATACTCGTTGCCCAATGGCGCAACTGCGGCGAAAGTTTCTGAAGAGTCTGGCCGCGCCGATTGTGTCTGGACTCCACGCTCAGCAAACCCTGAAGATCTTCGTGCTTTGGGACATGGAAGGCACAAGCGGAATCTTCACGCGCGAACAAGCCTGGTACTGGGAGACCGGTGTTCGCGAGCTGGTCGCTCGTGAGGCACGGCGGATCCTCACGTCGAACGTAAATGCCCTTTCCGCCGTGGCCGTCGAGCGCGGTGTGACGGAGCTCATTGTCTGCGACACGCACCACGGCGGGGATAACCTGATCCGCGAGCAACTCTCGACGGACTCCAGGGTCAGGTACGAATACAGGAGTGTTGGAATGGAGAAGGGCAAGCGGCGGCTCATGCCGGGACTCGATTGCGACACGGCCGGGCTGATGCTGCCGGGCCACCACGCCAAGGCATTCACGGAACGCGCGTTCCTGCCTCATACCAACAGCATCGAGTGGGCGGACTTTCAGATTAATGGGCAGAGCGTCGGCGAGATTGGCGTGGAGGCTTGCTACGCCGGCCATTGGGACGTTCCGCTTATCTACGTCGAAGGTGACGAAGCAGCTTGCTATGAAGCGCGGCGTATGTTCCCTGGTGTTGTGACGATGGCTGTGAAGCAGGCGGAAACGGCGGAGCTTGCAACGGGTATGGATCAGGACTCCGCGTATCGGGAAATCGCGCGCAAGGTGGCGGAAGCCATCGAAAAGGCGCGAACCCGTCAACTGCGACCGTACAAGCCTGCCCTGCCGATGACTGTCACGGTCCGGATGAGGACGATGGACGGAGCAGCCAGGGCTGCGAAGAGGCCTGGAGTGCGGCGGCTGGACGAGCACACGGTCGAAGCTCAGGTGGGCCGGCAATGCGACGTGGTGAAATGGCTCACCGGCGCCGGCCTCGACATGGACTGATTGGAGTTCGCTTGATCAACCGCCGCACCCTCCTGAAGGAGTTCGCCGCAAGTCCGATGCTTTCGGCGGCGTCGGCGAACCCTTCCCAGGAGGCTGATCCGCCCCCTTGGCGCCGGTTTCGGATTTGGGATGAGCACTGCCATCTCGGCGCGGTCCCCGGAGACTCACCCGAGGAGCGCATGGCCCTGCTGATCGAGTGCGCGGACCGGCTCGGAATCGAGCGCCTCCTTCTTTCGCAAGGCTACTCCGCGCAGCGCCATCCGACTGCGGATCAGCTTCGCGAGGAAAACGACCGCGTGATGCGGGCGGTGCGCCGATACACCGACCGCGCCTTTGGTTCCGTCTATTTGAGCCCCGCCCACTCCGAATTCAGCGTCCGGGAGTTCAACCGCTGCGTGCGCGACGGCCCAATGGTCTGCATTGGAGAACTGGAAGCGGACAAGCGCTGCAACGCTCCGGAGATGGACCCGATTGTGGAGTGTGCGCTCTCCATGAAGACGCCGATCCTGCAACACACCTGGCTCAAGACCGGTGGAAATGAGGAGGGCGAGTCAACGCCGTATGATGTTGTGGAACTCGCTCGGCGCTATCCGGACCTGCAACTGGTCTGCGTTCACACTGGGGGCGACTGGGAGCGCGGCATTCGGGTACTTCGCTCGACAAGGAATGTGCACGCGGAGATTGCGGGATCGAATCCGACGACAGGCTTCGTCGAGATGGCGGTGCGCGAACTCGGCGCGGAGCGGGTGATCTACGGGAGCGACGTCGGCGGCCGCAGCTTCGCCTCGCAACTCTCGAAAGTGATGGGCGCCCGCATTCCCGATTCCGCCAAAGAACTGATCCTTGGTGGAAATCTGCGCCGCCTGCTGATGCCTGTTCTGCAAGCGAAGGGATATCGCGTGTAGTTTGCCTGGCCGGAAGTATCTGCAAGGGCAGGGAACGACAACGTAGCGGACTATCTCCGGACTCCACGCGCCTGTCGCCGCCGGGCGTCGGGACCCCCCTAACGAATTCCCTTCTTCAAGTCAAGGGATGCCGGCCGTCTGATCCAGTCTAGAGCCGCCCGCATCACCATGCCTGAACTGGATCCGGCCAACCGACTTTATGGCCGCGCTTCGCGCGGCAGGCTGGAGACAAGAGGCGCTGGTCATCCCAGCGGTGTCACATTTCCTCGTGAGCTTCTCGACAGAATGTAGAAACTTCACTCAAGGACGAAGTCCTTGTGTACGTGCCAGCGACGCCGTCAACTTCTCCAATTCTTTCTTCAACAGCGGGTTCTCAGGATAGTCGCGCACCAGATCAGTCAATTCCCGCTTTGCGTCCAACGGACGCTTCTCGCGCAGGTACGCGATCGTAAGCAGAATCCGCGCAAAGGGTTTGAGATAGTGACCAGACCGCGCTACGAGTTCCAGGTTCTGAATGCCCTGCGTTTTGCTGCCTTGAATCTCGTCGATTCTGACGAACCAGCGCACAAAAAACGGCAGGCTGCCGATGAGGTACTCGGTGAGACCGGTTGTAAGATAGGCGTCGTAGAACTGCGGATTTACCCTCAGAAGCTTTTGAGCGAAGCTAGTGGAGTTCTTAACGTAGTTCAGGCTGCCGATTTGTTTTTTCTCAACGAGCGCCATGTAGTCGGTCACAATGCCATAGGTGATGCACATGGCGAAAAGCGCACTCTGGTTGCTGTCATTGCCTTCGAGCATGGTTCGCGCGCGCGACTGAGCGTCTTCCACCGCGCGGAATAACTTTTCCCGGACCTGCGGGTCTGGCTTTACCTTTTTCTTATCGGCAATCTTCTTGTCGTCGATGAAAAACTCCCCTTCGAGGATTCCCAAGCGGTCCAGTTCGCCAAACAAATGGGCCGAAGATCTCACCGAGTAGCCCAGCGGGTCTGAAGGATTCGCGGCGACGAACTTGTCGATGATGGAATGAGCCTCCGTGAAATCGAAATTGTAAAGGCGGGTGAAGGCGCGGTCGATCTCGGGCTTAGACGCAGGGGGCTGCGTTTCCCCGCCTGAACAAGGCACGCATAAGAGAACGAACACTGGGATTGCGTTAAGAAGTTTCATGAGTGACATTCAGATCGTCAACGTCCGAAGATGCGTTCAAATAGCTCTCTCGTGCGGGTTCGGACCTCCCAGAGTTTCGCGTCAAGGGGTTTATCGTGCAGGTGCGGCGGAGTCCATCGATGGACGAGGTCCGTCACGGCCCCGGCCTGCGACGGCGAGGTTTCCAATGTGAAACCGGAGTGGCCTGTTGACACGCGGGCCGCGTGGTCGATGGCCCGGTAAAACGTCGCGGCGTCGCGGAGAAAATCGGCGTCCTCCTGGTCCAGGTGACCGGTCTGTTCAATGACCTCAATGCGTTGCGGCGTGTTGAGCGCCTTATAGAATATCCCGGCGGCTTTCAGCCGCAGATACATCAGGATGAAGTCGATATCGTAGTATCCCCCAAAACCTGCCTTAAGGCTATGCTCGACGCCCTGCTCGCGCTCCAGGCGCGCGCGCATGTGTGCCAGTTCCTGCCGCGAGCGGCCCCCGCGGCCATAGCGCTTCCAATCGACTTCCTGAAGCTCATGAAGAAACTCCGTGCCGCGTTCGATATTGCCGGCGACCGCGCGAGCCTTCATATAACTGATGCCTTCCCACGCCTCGGCCGATTTGGCGAAGTACTCCTTGTAGGACGCCTCGGATTGCACGAGCGGGCCTTCTCTCCCGTTTGGCCGCAGGCGGGTATCGGGCGTGAAAATGACGCCGTCTCCGGTGTAAGCCCCTATTGCGCCGACAATACTCTGCGCGACGCCCGTCCAGAAAGCCGTCTCCTCTTCGCCGCACCCGGAGACGACGAAAATCAGGTCCGCGTCAGAGGCGAGATCGAACTCGCGCATGCCCAGGCGCCCCAGAGCGATGACCGCCATGCTCTCGGTCGAAGGTCCACCTCCATGCAGTTCCCGATGCAGCGTAACAGCGGTGCGATAAACTGCTTCGACTACCGCGTCCGCCAGATCGGACGTCTTTTCGAGGGTTTCAAAGATCGGCACGCGGCGGATTACGCTTTCAGCCTGGATTCGAAGCATGCGACGCCCGTAGAAGCGGCGCAATTCGCCGTGATCGCGGGGTACCGCCAGGTAGCCGGTATCGCTCTGGGTGGGCAGTAGTTCCGTGATAAGATTCGGATCGCGAATCAGCTGGTCGGCGAAGTACGGGCTGTGGTCGAACAGGTCCACGACTTGAGCGGAGAGGTCGGTATCGCGATCAAGGTGGTAAAGCTGCTCAGGCGCAGACGACACTTTCTCGAGAAAATGTTCGAGACGCTTTTGCCCCCTGGCGGCTGGGGAGGCGGAGAGCAACGCCGCCAACCGGGGCGCGCGAGCCGAGAGCGCCCGCGCCAGATTCGCGCTCGCGGAGAGATCCGGCTCGGGCGGTTCCGAGGATTCGGCCGTCTGAACATGCGCTGGATGCATCGGACCGTAGAGCAACTTCTGTGCATGAATCACCTGGCGATAGATCTGTTGCACATCCTGATAGTGGGCGCGAAGCTGCCTTACGACACCGCCTCCCGAAAGCGCGCCGCTGGCGATTGGCATTTTGTGCGCCAGCACGTCGAGTGCGTTCGAATCGAGCGGCAGAGTGTGCGTCTGCAAGTCCTGATGAAATTGGATCCGGTGCTCGAGGTGGCGGAGAAACGCGTAGGCTGACGAGAGGCGTGAATACTCGCGTTCAGAAAGCAGGCCTTTTCCGTGCAGGCGGAACAGCGCGAGTTGCGTGCCGCCATGCCTGACCCACGGCTCCCTCCCGCCGTGAAGGCGTTGCAGACACTGGACCAGGAATTCGATATCCCGGATGCCTCCCGGCGAGAGCTTGATATCGAGGCCGTCGCGGCGCATCCGCTTGGCGGCGAGCTTTTCGCTGATCCTTTCGCGCGTTTCAGACACGGACTCAACCGCGAGGAAATCGAGAGTCGTGGAGTAGGTGCGGGGTTCGATGAAATCGAGCAACTCGCGTCCCAAGTCGCGATCGCCGGCCGAGACGCGCGCCTTGATCATCATCTGGAGTTCCCAATCCCGGGCGCGGCGCGCGTAGTAGTTCTTTGCGCCGTCGAGCGAAATCGTAGCTTCGCCGAGAGTTCCGTCAGGCCGCAGTCTCAGGTCCACTCGGTAACACAGCCCCTCTGAGGTATAGGTGGAAAGGAGCGTCGTGAATTCGTTTGCGACCTTCTTGTAGAATTCGCGGTTGGCGATCGGATGCGGTCCGTCGGTTTCGCCATTGGCTTGGTATACAAACATCAGGTCGATATCTGAACTGTAGTTGAGTTCTTTCCCACCGAGCTTTCCGAGCGAAATGACGGCGAAACTACAGTCCTTAACCGCTCCCGTCTCGTCCATGAATTTCGGGGCGCCGTGCCGCGCAGCGAGTGAGGCGCGAATCCGTCGGCAGGCCAGGTTCTGGATGCCGTCGGAGAGATTCGAAAGCTCCTCTGTCACGTCGGAAAGCGAACCAAAACCGAGCGCGTCGCGCAGGACGATCCGCACCAACTGGCGGCGGCGAAAACGTGCGAGATCCACGGCTGCAAGTTCGTCCGGCGCCGCTCCCGGAAGAAACCGCGAGAGCGCGTCCTCAAATTCATCGTCCGAGAGCACCCGGTGCAGGTTGTCCGCCGCCGCGACTTCCAGAATCCACCCGGGAGTTTTTAGCAACGCCTCCGAAAGAAAAGAGCTGTACGAAAATATGATGATCAGGTAGTGAAGCGCGGTCGGGGATTCGCCGATTTTCGCGAACGCCGCGGGCTGCTCCCGATGAAGGCGCTCCAGGTAGTGCAAGGCTTCGTCCGGATCGGGAACCGATCCAAGTAGAGCTTCGACACGAGCCATGGTGCGCTCGGAAAGGGCGGGGCTCAGGCGGCTTACGTCATCGCCGGCGCGGCTCGGATTCCGGAAATCGATCGCTTCAAGCAGAGGCATTTCGGACATTCGCAGCCGGCGCCCTTGCCTGTAACGATCAGGCTACCGTGGCCACAACAGCGATTATATCGTTGAAACGCACTCGTCCGGGCTCGAGTACCGCGCAGTAGAAGCCGCTCATGCCCCAACGGACCGATCGCGGATCGCCGGCCCTGACTTGTTTGTCGTAGACTTCCTGCCTGATCGCCGGGCCGTATATATTCAAGGTCCCGCACGGCGTGCGCACTTTGGTGATCTCGAGCAAGGCTTCCCCCGCGCGGATTTGCATGCCTATCCGAAGTTGACGCCGGTCAAGGCCACGCGTCGTGAGGTTCTCTCCCAGAGCCCCGGGGAACACGGGATACCCTTTGAAATGAAGCTCCTCAATGGCCTCGGCCGAGATAACGAGTACCGCCTGGCGAGGCCCGCCGTGCAATTGTGGATGGGCGTGGTGATCGCCTTCGAGGCCCAGGGGCGTCAGGATGCATTCCGGAATCGGATACTTCGGCACTCCACCGAACGAAGTGTTAATCTGAACGACAATCCCAGTCGTTCCGTGCGGTCCCTGAAGGCCTGGGTTGTTCAACGCTCTGTACCGTCCGTCTTCGGCCCGGAGGCGGCTGACAACTCCTCCCACATGCCGGCCTGAGGAGTCCACTCTGGCGGCTCACTTCCCGATATCTGAACTTCCTCCACGTTCAGCTTTCCGTGGCCGTAAGTGCATATGTATTCGGTGCGCGGGCGCCCCAACAGCAGCATTCTACTCCACGAGCCAGTTTCGATGGGCATCCTAAGACGACGGAGGCACACGCGGCAGCGGTACCGCTGGTCGAGCAAACACAGACAGGAGAGCCCGCTCCAGATCAGGAAGCAAATCCCGACGGCCGTGGTGTAGGCCAAATCCCTGGCGAGATAACGGCTCGGCCACATCATGGCCAGACCGGCGTACAATCCACCCGGTATCGCGGCTGCCACCAGCAACTTCGCGCTGAGATACGACCAGTACCGCATATACCGTTTGACTCCGCGAAACCCAAAAGAGTTGCATCCGCGAAGCGGCCGGGCGCCTCTTGTCGCCGGTTTTCGACGGAGCACGCGGCAGCCAGAGCCTACGATGGCTTGCCCCGCCCCCCGGTTCCACAGGCGGAGTCTAAGCCGGTATTGCCTGCCAGGTACCTACGTTGACGCGTCGGGATCCCGGGGGACGCGATCGACGGGAGTCAAGGCCGCCGGCTCAACCGCGGCCGTGGCCCCCATTTCCTTGAACTTCCGTAGGGTAGGCATAAGCCTCGTATCGATGGAACCGACGGCGCGGTTGTACGCCTCAACAGTCTTCTCAAGAGTTCGCCCGGTCGCCCGCAGGTGTTCCACAAATCCCGAAGCTCTCTCGAACAACTCGCGCGCCAGCCGCCGGAACTCCTCGGTGTTTTCCGCCACCAGCTCCTGCCGCCATCCGAACCCCACGCCTTTGAGGATGGCAATCAGCGTGGACGGCGTCGCGAGAAGTATACGTCGCTCGATCGCTTCTTCAAGCAACCGGTCGTTGAACTCCAGAGCGGCGGAAAGGAACTGATCGCCCGGTAAAAACAAAATGACGAACTCAGGCGCGGGCTGAAACTGCGCCCAATAGGACTTGTCGCTCAATTGCTCTACGTGCTTCGAAATCTGGCGGCTGTGCCGGACCATATGTGCGCGCCGCCCGGCCTCGTCTCCCGCGGAAAGGGCGTCGAGGTACGCGGTCAGCGCCACTTTTGAATCGACAACCACGCTGCGCCCGCCGGGAAGCCTGACGAGCATGTCGGGCCGAATGCGGGCGCCATCTTCCGCGCTGAACGTTCCCTGTTCGTAGAAGTCGCAGCGATCTACCATGCCAGCAAGCTCCGCGACGCGGCGGAGCGTCATTTCACCCCAGCGGCCACGGACGTGCGGCGTGCGCAGCGCCGTAACGAGCGCCCCAGTCTCCCTTTGCAATTGAGCCGTACCCTGCGAAACATGCAGCAATTGCTGTTCGATTCCGCCGAACGCCCGCTCCCTCGCTGCTTCCATCGAACGCATCGCGGCGTCGAAGCGCGAAAGTGATTCGGTCAGCGGGCGAATGGCGCCATCGGCGGAATCGCCGCGCCGGCGGAGTATAAGGAACACGAGCAGAGCGCCGAGTAAGACACCCACTGCGAAAGAAAGGACCAGAAACACGAAGCTAGGTCCGGGGTGCAGGCGGCGAAACGCGATCGCCCGTCCCACAGGTTGACAACTCGCCGCGAAGAACCGTGACGGCCCGGCCGCCCAGCAGCACGCGGTCACTCTTCACCGTAACGCGGACCGTTCCACCGCGCGCCGAAGCTTGAAACGCGAGCATTTCAGTTTTGCTCAGCCTCTGGCCCCAATACGGTCCGAGACAGCAGTGTGCCGATCCAGTCACCGGGTCCTCGTCGATGCCGGAGCCCGGCGCGAAAAACCTCGAGACGAAATCGAACCCGTCCCCGCTTGCAGCGGTAACGATGACACCGCGCGCACCAATCCCGCGCAGACGGGCGAAATCGGGCTTCAATTCGCGTACTTCGGCAGCGGTCGCCACCTCAACCAAATAATCAAACTTGCTCCGCCCAACGAACCGCGCTTTGCATCCGAGCGCGTCTGTCATTCCAGGCGGCGACTCCGCGCCAACGGCGATGGTTGCGGGAAAGTCAAGTTCAATCCATTCGCCTCGGCGGTCCGCGGTCAGCCTGCCGGAACGGGTGTGGAACACGGCCTGTCCGCCCGGGGAGAGATGAGCATCCTCCCAGAGGACGTGCGCCGAGGCGAGGGTGGCGTGGCCGCACAGGTCCACCTCGACTGAAGGAGTCAGCCATCGAAGCCGGTATCCGTCGGATTCCGGGTACAGAAACGCCGTTTCCGAGAGGTTCATTTCGCGTGCGACGTCGCGCATCCACTGGTCATCCAACCACTCAGGCCTCGCGGCGTCCAAAACGCAAACGGCGGCGGGATTGCCCGCGAACGGGCGGTCTGTAAACGCGTCCACCGTTACGATGCGCATCCTATTTATGCGCGGTGACGGTGATTTCGATCTTCGCGACTCCCACCAGTTTCGCCACCCCGACCGTAGTGCGCGCCGGACGCTTAGTCTTAAAGTACGTTGTGTAGACCGCGTTCATCCGCTGGAACAACTCCATGTCCGTGAGGAAGACGCTCACAGTGACGGCATCCTCGAAGCCCATCCCCGCCTCTTTCAGGACGAATCCGATATTGTCGAGTGTCGCCTTTACCTCCGCTTCGAAGTTGTCGGGAATCTTTCCAGTCGCCAGATCCTGTCCGGTTTGCCCGGCAACATAGAGAGTGCCACCGGCGAGGATACCGGGACTGAAGGGACGTCCCTGCGGGAACTGCTTGGGGTGAATCACTTTGTTCTCAGCCAGCAGCGTGGCCGCAAACAGTAAACCAGCGGGAAGAATTTGTCGTATGCGCATAGAGTTTATCGTACAACCAAATGAGGGTTTGGGGTGCGGCGCTTCCGCCGGAATCAAAGGCGGAACCTGATACTACTCCCTTCATGAATTCCATGAACCGCCGTGCTGTTCTTCGCGCGTTGAGTGCCGGCGCGGTTGCGCTGCCGCTCCACAAGCTCTCCGCCGCTTTGAAGAAAAAGGTGAAGATCACCGACGTGAAGCATGATCGTGCGGGACACGCGGGACTGGAACCTGATCAAGATCGAAACCGATGCCGGCATGTACGGCATCGGGGAGGCCTACTGGGGGCCGGGTGTCAAGGATTTAGTCCTGAAGCGATTGCTTATTGGCGAGGACACCCGCTCAACGTCGGCAGACTCAACACGAAGATGCTGATGAGGAGCGCGGGCGCCGGAGCGATCACCGGCGAGACCGTGACAGCGGCGAGCGGCATCGAAATCGCGCTCTGGGACTTGGCGGGCCGGATTCTCGCAATGCCCGTTTGTAACTTGCTCGGCGGACGTTTCCGCGACCGCGTCTGCTTCTACCGCACGATGCAGGTGCCGCCTCGCGTCCACGACCATTCGTCCTAGCGGGAAATGGTGCAGCGAAGCTCGTTCAGAGAAGTTCCGATGGACGGCGTTTAAGTTCCAGGGCGACGGCGTCCCACCGGCGTCCGACCCTGGATTCACCGAACCCGGCCACGACCCCTACGCGAGAATCCTTACGCACAAAGACAACCAGAGGATCGTCTGGGGAATGGAGATCGCGCGAGGAGTTGGGGCCGGACGCCGACTTCGCTTTCGAAGAGCATTGGCGCTTTGACGTGCGCGACGTCATCACTCTTGCGAAGGCACTCGAACCGGTGAAGCCGATGTGGCCCGAAGATCCGGTCCCGCCGGATAACGTCGAAGCGATGGCGTCACCCACGCTGTCGACATCCCTATTCTTTCAGGCGAGAATCTGTATGGACGCCACGGCTTCCGGAAGCTGATTGAGCTTCAGGCGTGCGACGCAGTCGACATCGACATTCCGAAGTCCGGAGGCTTGCTTGAGAGCAAACGGATTTCAGATCAGGCGGACCTGTATTACATCCGGACCGCGGCGCACAGTCCGGCCAGCCCGCTTGGGACCATCGCTTCGGTGCACGCTGCCGCGTCGATAGCGGACCTTCCGCGTCCACGAGCTGGCGTGTATGTGGCCTCGTGGCAGGACGTTGTAATCCATGAAGGGTCCATCATCGCGGACGGATGCCTGACGACCCAGGATAAACCAGGGTATGGAGTTGAAAATCAATCCGGATGTCGCAAAGGCGCATCTGGCCCCGGACGAAGTCTGGTGGGGATGAGTGGCGGCCGGGAAAAGGGGATTCATATCCAGGGTCCTCGAGGCGGCGCGTCGGGCCATCGTGGAAAATGTACCAATAGTCCCGGTACCGTACCTGTAACGGTTCGTTGATTTGTGTCTTGACCGAGAGGTTATTCTCCTGTAGAAATGGACTAAGGATATTCAACGGAGGAATATGCGAAAACTACCAATCGTTGCTCTCGGCCTTTTGCTGTTGGTCTTCACGGGCATCTTGTCCGCGGCGTCCATCACCATCCCGGCCAACCTTTACGGGCATTTCAATCAGATCGGCAGCGGCATTTGCGAAGACGCGAACGGCAACAACTTTGCCTGCGGGCCTGTCGCAACCGCGAACTCGATGATGATGCTGGACAACAAGTATGGCTCAGATCTCATCGGCGATCAGGATGGAGATTTTGATGTTGATGACGACGACGTTGGCATGGTCGCCGACACGCTTTCAGGACTCATGGGGTGCGCTCCCTGTAACGGCGGCACGAGGGTTTCGGACCTGATCAACGGCAAGAGACAGTACCTGAATGCTAATGCGCCAGGCATGTACTACGTCCACGCCCAAGCCTCGCCGATGTTCCAGTGGTTCTTCGACGAGTTGACCAGAGGCCAGGACATCGAAGTGTTGGTAGGTTTCTACAACGCGCAAGGGAACCGTATTGGCGGTCATTACATTACGCTGAACGGCATTAGCGGGATGGATATGGATAACGATGGCTTCCTCGACAACGGCGCGAACATGGATTTCATCGATCCATCGGGCGGTGTGGACAGGAATCGCAGTATATATGAGTTCAACAATCACACACTCGGAACCGACTACAACGTGGGGGGGGAACGTCGTGACAACCGTGATCGAATTCGGCATTGCGGAAAGCCCCGTCCCGGAACCGGGCACGGTGGTCCTGATGCTCGCGGGTGTACCTGCGCTGCTTTGGATCCGTCGCCGAAAAGCTGCACGTTAGTTTCTGTTTTTTCGAATATCAAACCCTCAGACTGCGTCGCGGCGGTCTGAGGGTTTTTTCTTTATACCGGACCGCTCGTGATACGCTAACGTCTTGTCCGCTTCTCCCCTTCCAGAAAGACGTCTAGGTCTGCTCGACGCCACGATGATCATCATGGGTTCGATGATTGGGAGCGGCGTTTTCCTTGCGCCCGCTCTAATCGCCGGCATCGTGATCGAGTCGAAAATCGGCGCGGGCAGTTTTGTCTTCATATGGATCGTGGGCGGCACGCTCACGCTCTGTGCGGCTCTCTCGTTCAGCGAACTGGCCGCGGCATTTCCCAAGACGGGCGGGCAATACGTCTATCTGAAAGAGGCCTTTTCACCTTTCTGGGGATTTCTCTACGGATGGACACTGTTTACCGTTATCCAATGCGGGTTCATTGCGGCCGTCGCGGTAGCTTTCGGGAACTATCTCGGCGTATTTGTCCCGTGGGTAAGCCAGTCGACCACTGCCCTTGCGTACGGATCTCTCCGCATTTCGGCGGTTCAACTGGTGGCGATCGCGCTTGTGGTGGTTCTCACCTGGATCAATTCCCATGGGCTAAGTGCCGCGTCCACGGTGCAGAATCTGTTGTCGTTCGCCAAAATCGCGGCGCTCGCCGGACTCATCTTATTTGGTATCGCCAGCGGAAAGGGGGACTGGTCGAACTTGCGGCCGCTTGCGCCCGAAGCGATAAACATGGCCGTAATCACCGGTTTTGCCGTGGCGATGTCGAAGGCTCTGTTCGCATACGATTCCTGGAATGTCGTAACCTTTGTGTCTGAGGAAACACGCGATCCCGTCAAAACGCTGCCGAGAGCCCTTTTTCTGGGGACGCTGGGCGTAACGCTGATCTACGCGTTGGTGAGCCTTGCGTACCTGCATATTCTGCCCCTGAGCGTGGCGGCGGCTGTTCCCGATCAGAGGATCGCGGCCGAGGTTGCCCGAATTGTGCTGGGGCCGGCGGGGCTGGGTGTGATCGCCGTCGCGATTCTTATCTCCACGGCGGGGTGTGTCAACGGTCTGATACTCTCCGGTCCCTGGCTGTACTTCGCGATGGCGCGAGACAGGCTCTTCTTCCGGAAGGCGGCGCTGATAGACGGGAAGAGCGGGGTTCCCCACAGTTCGCTGAGGTATCAGGCAATCTGGTCGATCGCCCTGATCCTGTCGGGGAGCCTTGGCGCTCGCGGCGCTCAGCTTTACAGCGATCTGCTGACGTTCACCGCCTTCGCGTCGTTGCTGTTCAACGCCTTGACGGTTTGCGGACTCTTCGTTCTCCGCCGGAAGCGTCCGGAATTGGAGCGACCGTACCGCGTGGCGGCCTATCCGCTGATCCCCGGGCTTTATGTGGCGGTGGCCATCTTTTTCCTGATTTTCATCGCAGTGGGCGATCCGAGGAATTCGGGTTTTGGGGCGGTGGTGATCATGAGCGGGGTTCCGCTGTACATGTTCTGGCGGAGGCGGGCAGAGAGGGGATGAGGGTGAGAGGCGGTCACCCGCGGTGATCGCGCCTGAACGTCCGCAGGAGAAAGCGAGACCGGTTCAGCGTCACGCCAAAGAAGGTGCGGCGCACATCCCCGTAAGACCCAAACAACGCCAGGACCGATTCCGCAGCGAAATCCGGCAATTGAGGTGTGATTCGGAACAGGACAGCGCCACGCGCACGCCGACCGTGGTGGAAGGCGACCTCCCAGGAGTTCTTGCCGAACGTAAGGAAGACTCTCTTCTCGTCCGTGCGCCGATTGGCAACTCCCCGCCACACCGCAGACCGGCGTTGTTGTCCCGAAGCGATGGCTCGTACCCGAGTCGGCTCGAGATACGGACAAGCCAAGGAGAATTGCTCCAGGAACCCCGCGAAGAACACGATATTTTCCTTCGGCAGTCGCCTGCGGATCGATGCCAAGCGAGTTCCGATAGAATTTCTCATCGTACACGTCATCGGTCCACTCCAATACGTTACCGAGCATATCGGATAGCCTCCAGGCATTTGCCGCTTTTTCGATTGAACCTACCGGTTTGGGCCCGACCCGCTATTGTTCCCCCGCCACTTAACCTCGTCCAGCGGGCGAAGGACAGGCTATTTTGACTCTCCTATTTCCAATCCCTTTTTCCGCTGCACCGCCTTCCACAACTTGTTGTACCGCTTCTCATCCAGCGGCTCCTTTAGCTGGAAACGCACTTCCCTCCCGCCGCCGCGATGCCACGCGAAGCGCTCCGCGGTTGTGATTGCCAGATCGTACGGCCCCGCGCTGCTTACGTTTTCAATATCGCCAATTGGCCACGTCCGAGATGTGTCCGCAGCCGCCGTGCGGTACACCACACCGTTTTCCGCCACCGCGAGTACGCCTTGCGATCCCCCGTACCGGCGCTCGAGCTTAGCGGGAATCTGCCACACCGGTTTGAGATCCGGATCCGCCACCGCCGACACCAGCCGCGATCCCAGCCGGGGAAGCAGCGTTTCACGGACTTGCGCAGCAAAGCCTTCCGGCAACCCGTCAAGTGTGTATTCGCGGTCGCGACCCAACTGCCAGCGGACATCCTCATACGTCAGCAGGCGGACGCCTTGCTGGCTTAGAACCAACTGCTGGATATCCTCATATTTCCACTCGCGCGAGTGTGCCTTTCCCTTGCCGCTTTCCCGGAACGACAACTTCAACGCCTCTACCGACAGCACCCCGTAACCACCCTTCCGCAAGTGGCGGTGCCGCGCCTCAAAAGTCAGCGGCTCCGCCCTCACCGCCGCGGATAGAATCAAGAGCGCGCCAATTCCCGTTTCAATTCGAAGTGCCATTTCCAGACCTCATAAATTGCCGGATAGACCACCAGTTCCAACAAGAAGGACGTAAAGATCCCGCCGATCATCGGAGCCGCAATACGTTTCATCACGTCCGAGCCCGTGCCCACGGACCACATGATGGGAACAAGCCCAAAAAACGTGCACGCGACGGTCATGAACTTCGGACGGATGCGCTTCACGGCGCCATCGAGAATCGCGGCCTGCAAGTCCCGGAGCGACCCGAGCCGGCCTTCCCGCCGCGCTTTCTCGTAGGCCAAGTCCAGGTAGAGCAGCATGAAGACCCCCGTCTCGGCGTCCACGCCCATCAACGCGATCAACCCCACCCAAACCCCGATGCTCATGTTGTAACCGAGCAGGTACAGGAACCACACCGCGCCTACGGCTGAGAATGGTACGGCCAGCAGAATGATCAGCGTCTTCGGTGCTGAGCGGGTGTTGATGTACAGCAGCATCAGTATCAGGAACAAAGTAAACGGAACCACTACCTTTAAGCGCTCGCGCACGCGTTCCATCGCCTCATACTGCCCGCTCCACGCGATCGAATATCCTGCCGGAAGTTTCAGGCGCTCCCGCACCACCCGCTTCGCTTCGTCGACGTAGCCGCCGATATCGCGCCCCGCGACATCCACGTAGACATATCCGCAGAGCAGGCCATTTTCGTCGCGAAGCATGGAGGGGCCCGAGCGTATCCGAACGTCCGCAAGCTGAGCGATGGGAATTTGCATCTTTCCTCCCATTACCGGAACCAAAACACGCTCCAGTTGGCCGATGCCCTGGCGAAAATCCCTGGCGTATCGCACGTTAACCGGATACCGCTCGCGTCCCTCTACGGTGGTGGTCACGTTCTCGCCGCCCACGGCAGACATCACCACTCCCTGCACCTCGTCCATCGAAAGACCGTAACGCGCCAATTCATCGCGCTTCCAGTCGAAATCGAGAAAATAGCCGCCGCCCGTGCGCTCAGCGAACACGTTCCGCGTGCCGTGTACCTGGGGCAACATCCTTTCAATCTCGACTCCCAGCCGTTCGATCTGATTGATATCCGCGCCGTGGATCTTCACGCCCACCGGCGTGCGGATACCCGTTGTCAACATGTCGATGCGGTTCTTTACCGGCATGGTCCAGGCGTTTGAAGTGCCCGGCAGCTTCAGCGCATCATTCATTTCCTCGACCAACTGGTCCGTTGTAATGCGGTCGGGCGTGATGTGGCGCAGCGCCGGGAGCGCCCATGCTGGGGCCCACTCCGTGTACCAGGTTTCGGCCCGCCGCCACTCCGAATGGGGCTTCAGAGTCACGATCGTCTCCATCATCGAAAGCGGAGCCGGGTCGGTCGAAGTTTCGGCTCGCCCCGCTTTTCCGAGCACGCGATCGACTTCGGGGAAACGCTTCAGAATGCGGTCCTGCACTTGCATTAGCCGCTCTGCCTCGGTCAGCGAGATTCCCGGCAGGGTCGAAGGCATGAACAGCAGCGATCCCTCGTCGAGCGGCGGCATGAACTCCGAGCCCAGCTTCCTGTACGCGGGCACGGTAGCTGCGACCAATGCGAGCGCACCCGCGATGACGAGCCACTTCCAGCGGAGGGACCAGGCGCAAATGGGTTGGTAGATAGCGATCAGCACGCGGCTGATGGGATGATTCTCCTCGGAGTGGATCTTCCCCACCAGCACCGCGTTTACCGCGCGGCACACCCAGCGCGGCCGGAACTCGAAGTTCCGCATGTGCGTGAACAGTAGGCGCATCGCCGGATCGAGCGTAATCGCGAGCACGGCCGCCACTATCATCGAGAAGTTCTTCGTGTAAGCGAGCGGCTTGAAAAGACGCCCCTCCTGCGCTTCAAGCGTGAGCACGGGCAGAAACGAAACCGCAATGACCAGAAGCGCGAAGAAGCTCGGCCCGCCGACTTCCTTCACCGCGTCGATGACCACGCGATGGTAATCTTCGCGCCGCCCGCCGCGCTCCCATTCCTCGAGCTTTTTATGCGTCTGCTCCACCACCACGATAGCGGCGTCCACCATAGCGCCGATCGCGATCGC
>SYKU01000420.1 GCA_005808865.1 Acidobacteriota bacterium | reverse complement strand
GTTCATGCGCGGATTCGCGATGGTTTCCGCGTAGAGCAATTTCGTCTTCGGCGTGATCGCGCGGCGGAAGTTCTCAGGATCTTCGGGTTCGACGAACGTGGTATTGATTCCGATCTTGCGGAAGCTGACGTCGAACTGAGTGTACGTGCCGCCGTATAGCGTGGTGGCCGCGACGATTTCGTCGCCCGCTTCGGCGATGTTCGTCACCGCGAGGAACTGCGCGGCTTGGCCGCTCGATGTCGCAAGCGCGCCCACTCCGCCTTCAAGAGCCGCCATTCGCTCTTCGAATACCGCGGTCGTCGGGTTCATGATGCGCGTATAGATATTGCCAAAACGTTGGAGCCCGAAAAGGGCCGCTGCGTGCGCCGTATCGTCGAACACGTACGACGTGGTCTGGTAGATAGGGACCGCCCGGGCGTTGGTGGCGGAATCGGGCCGCTGGCCCGCATGAAGGGAACGTGTGTGGAATCCAAATTCGCGATCTTGGTTAGACATAAGAGATATAGTATCAGCGCGGAACCGGACGTGCGTGAGCGCTCCAGTCTTCTGATACGCTGGATTTCATGAACGAAGAGCAACTTCGGAAGCTACTTGAAGAGGTGCGGGTTGGCGCAAGCGATGTCGAAACGGCTCTAACACGCCTTCGCCACATGCCTTTCGAAGATCTGGGCTTCGCCAAAGTGGACCATCATCGCGCCTTGCGCCAAGGCATGCCTGAAGTCATTCTCGCGCAGGGAAAGACGCCCGAGCAGACCGTCGCCATCGCGGGAAGGCTCCTTCAGAATTCGCGAAACGTCCTGATCACGCGCGCCGACGCCGCCACGGCCGCCCTCGTAACAGCAACCCACGCCTCGGCCGAATATTTTCCCCTCAGCCGCGCGATTCGAGTCTGGGAAGACCGGACGGTCCTGGGCAAAGGCAAGATCGCCGTGGTCTGCGCGGGAACAAGCGACATTCCGGTCGCCGAAGAGGCGCAGGTGACGGCCGAGACGATGGGCAACGAGGTCGACACCATTTACGACATCGGCGTGGCTGGCATCCACCGTCTGATGAACAACCGGCAGCGCCTGACCGAGGCGCGCGTGATCGTGGTGTGCGCCGGGATGGAAGGCGCGCTCCCGAGTGTTGTCGGCGGACTGGTATCCTGCCCGGTAATCGCGGTCCCGACGAGCGTGGGTTACGGCGCGAGTTTTCACGGGCTCGCCGCCCTGCTCGGCATGCTCAATAGCTGCGCAAGCAATGTGACGGTGGTGAACATCGACAATGGCTTCGGAGCGGGCTACGTCGCGAGTTTGATCAACCGGCTATGACCCGGCGCCGCGGCATGGCTGTCCCCCAGACCCGCGCCTGAGGCCCTCGTCCGGGTTTGCGCCACTACCGGCGATTCCGTGTACCGGAAGCCGCGAGTTGCAATATTACGGGCAGCCCGCGGCCATGAGCTTGCGAGTTTCGGACTCAGGGTCGTTCTTCACCACACAAGTGTTGTCGAAATACATTACCGGCAGCTTTCCTTCGCTGACCGGGGCCCATTTCGGCAGGCCGGCCTCGGGAATACCGCCTGAGTAATTCACGCAAGGGTCCGAATTGTTAAAAATAAACGAAATCTCACAACTGTGGAAGGCCCGAGGCCGTCCGTCAAGCATCGGAGTCTGCCATCCGAACGGCTAGGCGTAGGCAGGCGCGGCGCCCAGTGCCGCCTTGCGGCGCGCCGGTGCAGCCGAGGTTTCGCGGAGGCGATTGTCCGCGATGGAGAAGATGTCGAACGGCTTCGCCCAAGGGTATTCGCTCCGCAGGAAATCGACGATTGCCTGTGCCTTCACGCCACACCGCGTGTTGAACTGCTTGAACAGACCTTCGCTGGTCAGCGAATCAGCATCGGTACGTTTCGCCGACACCGCCGACGCCGACGGGTCGAACGGGTGAGCGGCGACGACCTTTCGGTCAACCACCGGCCGGAATCCAAACGCCGGCCCCGCGCCGCCTGGAGTCCTGCTGTCACCGCCGAGTTTCGCCGCGGCGGCCCGGGACGCCGCATAGAGATCCTCGAGCGGCACCGTTTGAATCTTATCGATCCCCGCCTTGCTCTAATTAGAGCATTTTCATATAAAGTAGGTTCGCAGTCTGATTGCCGACAATAGTCGATGAACTTCGGAGCAGCCTCAATTTATATGAAAATGCTCTAAGTTCCGCGAGGAACGCACGGCCAAGTTTGCGGATTCCTCAACACTCGCCAGGCGGAGCATCGGGCCGCTCTGGACCTCGGCGCGATGAAACAGTCCCTTCGCGGCAGGCATCGCCATCAGCGTGCTCACCTTTCCGCCGCCGCCCGATTGTCCAAACACCGTGACCTTGCCCGGATCGCCGCCCAAATTTGAGATGTTGTCGCGAACCCACTCGAGCATCGCAACGATATCGAGCATTCCGGTATTACCCGAAGTGGCGTACCCTCCCGCCTCGGCGAGATTCAGGAATCCGAGCAGATTGAGGCGGTGGTTATTGGTAACGACGACAACGTCTCCGCGCCGCGCCAGATTGTGTCTGTCGTGGCCGAGCAGCCCGCTGCCCGAATGACCCGTGAATTCGCCGCCGTGAAGCCAAACGATCACGGGGCGCTTGCGAGATCCGTTGATCTCCGCGTCCACACGTTCAGGCGGAGACAGTCTTCGGCCTGCCGCTCCGTGATCCTGTAGAGGAGAAACTGATCCTCGTCCGTCCGCGCGGAGTTATCCTCCTGGCCGGGGCTCACTAAGCTAAGTTGCCCTGCGGACAGATCGGACCGAAGCTGAGCGAACTGCGCACTCACGCCCAGGGAACCGGACGCGTAGCGGGAACAAATCTCACTGGCCTCCAGGTTGGCTCGCCGTGGGGCACGCCGCGGAACGAGTGGATACCGTTGCTGGACGAACCGCTAATTTTTCCCGCCGTTGTTTCCACCACGCCCTTACTGGAAGAGGCGATGATGAGGTTAACCGGCGAAGACTTCGCGGCGGCAATCGAAGTGGAAGCGGACAGCTTGGATTGCGCTTGGGATACTCCGGTCGCTGCCGGCGCCGCACCCGCGGTAACAACCGCAGCCGCGCTACGCAAAACGTCTCGCTGGTCAAGCGATGCCGACCGATGCTGTTCCATGTGAACCTCCACTTGGCGGGACTCCATTCCGGCTCCCGACGTCCGAACAGCCTATCTCGGGCCGCCAACTTCCAATCCGCGGAAGCGGTATAAATGACTTTGGAGGAAAAGCGACCATGACGTCCGTTTACACGCGGAGGCAGGCTCTCATTGCCTGCGGCCTCTCCCGATTTGCCTTCGCCGCGGAATCCGTCAAACCGATGCGCGGTATTTTTATCATCCTGGCGACGCCCTTCACGGAATCGAAAGCCGTGGACTTCGAGGATCTCGCGCGCGAGGTCGATTTTATGGCCCGGTCCGGCGTGCAGGGCATTGTGTGGCCGCAACTGGCGAGCGAGTACATCACGCTTTCGAAAGACGAGCGCATGCAAGGCATGGAGGTTCTGGCCAAGGCTGCGAGAGGCAAAGCGCCCGCGCTTGTGCTCGGAGTCCAAGGTAGCAGCACGGATGCGGCGCTCGAGTATTTGCGGCATGCCGAGACGCTGAATCCGGACGCGTTGATCGCGATCCCGCCCACGGAGGCCAAATCCGCCGCCGATTTCCGCGACTACTATCGCTCCCTCGCCCGCAATACGGCCAGACCCCTGTTCGTCCAGACCACGGGCGGCGCGAAGGGGATTACGCCGCCGGTCGAAATGCTCGCGGAACTGGCGCGCGAATTTCCGCATTGCGGATACATCAAGGAAGAGGCGGAACCTGTCATCGAGCGCATGACCGCGCTCTCGAAGCATCGGCCGGCCGTGAAGAGCGTCTTCAGCGGCGCGGCGGGCAAAGGCATGATGTACGAAATGTCGCTGGGTTTCGACGGCACCATGCCCGGCGCGCCCTATCCCGACATCTACGCTCAAATCTGGGAGATGTATCAGGCGGGGCGAAAAAGCGCCGCCCGCGATTTGTTCGCGAAACTGTTGCTCATGATCAACCTGGATCAGCAAGCCCCGGGCACGCGCCAGTACATGATGAAGAAACGCGGGGTTTTCAAGACCATGGTTTCGCGGCGTCAGGAGTCAAAACTGACTCCACAGGCCATTTCCGAAATCGACTTTTGCTGGGAAGCGCTAAAACCGTACGCGAGAGTCTGACCCGTCGCCGGACCGCCAGTACGCCTATCTCTTCTTCCCGCCAATCGCGAACAGGTGGCTGCGGCCGCGGACATAGATCACACCGTCGAGAATGGCGGCCGTGGACATCACCGTTTCTCCCAGGTCGTTTTCGGCTACCAGCTTGTAAGCGCCGCCCTGCTCGATCACGTAGGAATGCCCGTCCTCATTGGTGATGTAAAGCCGTCCGGCCGCCGCCACGGGAGACCCGCTGAAGCCGGAAACCCCGCCGCCCAGTCGCTGCTGATACAACCTTTCCCCCGTCGCCATCTGGAACGCCGACAGGACGCCGTTATCCATGCAGAAATACCCGATCCCGTCCGCAATCAGCGGCGTCTGCATGTAGTTGCCGGTTTTCTCCTTCGCCCAAGCCATCGCTTCCTTCCTGCCTGTAATATCGCCGGCGGCATCCGTGCGAATCGCAAAGATCGGGCGGTCGGAGCCATGCGCGCTCGTCACCACGACCACGCCGGCGTCGAACACAGGCGTCGGCGTGGGAATATCGCCGCCGCCGTTCAACTTCCACAACTCCTTTCCGGTTTTCAGATCGTAGCCGCCCGTGTGCTTCCAGCCATTCACCACAACCTGCAAGCCCGTCGTGCCGCCGGCTGCGTGAGGCCCGACTGCCGGAGTCCCAAACGTAGGCGCGTCGCCTCGCGCCGTCCGCCACATCTCTTTACCCGTTTTGATGTCGAATGCAGCCAGGAATGAGTCCTTCTGGACGTCCGCGAGCACAATCACCATGTCACCGTGAATAACCGGCGAGCTTGCGTAACCCCACTGCGCCGAAGGCACGCGGAAAAAGCCGGCGTCGAGAATCCCCAGGTCCTTCTTCCAAAGCAGCTTGCCATTCAGGTCGTAGGTGTATAGGCCCTCGGAGCCAAACGAAACCACCAGGTGCTTCCCATCGGTAGCCGGAGTAGGGTTGGCGTGCGTCGACTTCGTATGCCGCTTCACCCTCGGCACGCCGCTCGCGGCGGTGCGCTGCCAAAGTACCTTGCCCGACTTGCGCTCGAAACACAACACGTCAAAACTCTGTTTACCTTCGCCCTCGACCGGCTTGATGTCGCCATAGAGACCCAGCTTCAGCGATGCCGCGCCGCCATCGGCGGAAATCGAAGTGGACACAAAAATCCGATCGCCCCAGATCACCGGGCTTGAATGACCAAGTCCCGGAACATCTGCCTTCCAAAGAATGTTCTCCCCGGTCTCTCCGTTCCACTTGACGGGAGGCGCGCCCGTGCCCAGGCCATTGGCGCCGGCGCCGCGGAACTGCGGCCAGTTCGATTCCGCGGCAAGGAGCGAGGCAATGGCAAGAAGAAGAGAGGCGGGTTTCATTGATTCCAGTGTAGTCCGCTGACGAACGTCAGAAAAAGGCAGACCCACTACTGTCCACTTGAGGATTGTGGCGCACGCACTCCTGCGTGCCGTCTCGACACTCTTTTCGAGACCGTTTTCCGCGCCAAACAAGCGCCGGGACGAGTCGCGGCCCGGCACCCGGAAGTGCGTGCGCACGTCAGGTGCTGAGCAAAGAAGAATCCGATTTGACGGTTCCCACCGTATGATCTGTCGGGGGCATCCAATGCTGATTTGGAACCGGCTGAAAGAGCTTGCCGCGTCGCAGGGGGAAAAACTTGCCGTGGTCCGCGGCGGCACGGGGCTTACCTACGCTCAATTCGCGGAGAGGGCGGAAGGTGTGGCGCAAGCGTGGTTGCGGCGAGGCCTGCGTCCGGGGGACCGCATCGCGCTGCATCTGAGGAATGGCAACGAAATGGCCGCATGCTACTATGCCTGCTTCGCGGCGGGCTTTGTAGCGGTCCCCATCAACAACCGCCTGACTCCGGAAGAGATCGCCTACGTTCTCGAGCACAGCGGAGCGGTCGCGTACGTGTCGCAGCCGGAACTACGGATTCAGACCTCCCTTCCGTCGTGGGAATTCGATGCCGGCGATGGTGTGGGCAATGGCTCGGGCGACGGCTTGGCGGCGCACGGGATATCGGCGCCGAATGCCGGCGACCCCGGCATGCTGCTCTACACCAGCGGCACCACGGCGCGCCCCAAGGGCGTGACCCATACCCAACGGACGCTCGCCGGCAACGCGTCCTACATGGACGCCTGGGGCTTGACGCGGGACGACCACACCTTGCTCTTCACGTCCATGGCGCACGCCTCCGGTTCCATCATGATGCTGATCTCGCCTCTCTTCCTGGGCGGAACCGTAACCATCGTCCCGGTATTCGAGGCAGCCACCGTCCTTGACACCTGGGAGCGCAGCGGCGCCACGTTCTTCATGGCGCTTCCGACGCTGGTTCGCGCTCTCCTGATCGAACAGCGCGCGCGGCCGAGACGCATCGAATCGGGCCGTGTGGTCATCTGCGGCGGGGATAACGTGCCCGTCACTCTACAACAGGAATATGCCGCCCTCTTCGGGCACCCCTTGGTTGAAGGCTTTGGCATGACCGAGGGGTTGCCGGCGGTGGCAAACCGCCCGGGGGCGAATCGTCCTGGAAGCATGGGCCGGCCCATGGGCGATCTTGAAGTTCGCATCGTGGACGGCGAGTTGTGGATGCGCGGTTCCGCCATCACTACCGGTTACTGGCGAGAGGCTCCGCTCGAGGACGGCTGGCTCAAGACCGGCGACCTGGTCGAGGCCGACGCAGACGGCTACTTGTGGTTTCGCGGCCGCAAGAAGGAAATTATCGTGCGTGGCGGGTCCAATATCTCACCGCAAGAGGTGGAAGAGACTCTCTACCGGCACGCGGCTGTGGCCGAAGCCGGCGTCATCGGTGAACCAAACGAGTACTGGGGCGAAGTGGTTGTGGCCTATGTTGCGCTACGTAAGGGTCACTCCGCTTCCGCCGAGGAACTGGTGGCCTTCGCGCGGCGGCATCTGGCGGAATACAAGTGTCCGGAACGGGTGCTGTTCCTTCCGGGTTTGCCCATGGGGATCACGGGCAAGGTTCAGCGAAGGGCGCTGAAAGAACTGCGCGCGGAAGCGGCGATGACGCGGTAATGACCGGCCGTCGCGCGCTTGCCAGGGCTTACGCGGTTAGGGCCGATGCTCTCCGCTCCCACTCGCGGGCGAGGTCGATCTCTCCCAGTTTCCTGAAACAGGCGGCGCCCGTTCGCAGGCTGCGGCCCAGGCTCTCGTGGTCGATGCGCCCGTGCACGTCCCCTTTTTCGGCCTCCGCCACCGCGCGTTCGAACCACGGCCGCGCTTCCGCATACTGCCCCGTGCTCGACAGGCAGTAGCCCACCAGATGCAGGCTGCGGCCCAAGCTCTCGTGGTCGATGCGCCCGTGCACGTCCCCTTGCGCGGCCTCCGCCACCGCCCGTTCGAACCACGGCCGCGCTTCCGCATACTGCCCCGTGCTCGACAGGCAGTCGCCCACCTGATGCAGGCTGATGCCCAGGCTCGCGTGGTCGATGCGCCCGTGCACGTCCCCTTGCGCGGCCTCCGCCACCGCCCGTTCGAACCACGGCCGCGCTTCCTCGTACTGCCCCGTGCTCGACAGGCAGTAGCCCACCTGATGCAGGCTGCTGCCCAGGCTCGCGTGGTCGATGCGCCCGTGCACGTCCCCTTGCGCGGCCTCCGCCACCGCCCGTTCGAACCACGGCCGCGCTTCCTCGCATCGGCCGATCT
>SYKU01000419.1 GCA_005808865.1 Acidobacteriota bacterium | reverse complement strand
GAAACGCTGCCGCCACTTGGAGACCCGCGCGGTACGGGTATCCAACTCCACTGCGATCTGCTGATTGGTCTTGCCTTGATTGGCAAGCAAAACAATCCGCGCCCTCTCGACCAAACCGTGCTCCGTCTTGCCTTGGCGGGTCCATCCCTCTAAGGTCTTCATCTCTTCGTCGCTGAGCTGAAATTTCGCGGACTTTCGGCGCATGACTCAACATACTGTAGTACCAGAACTAATGCAACTAGACACTAGCACCGCTTTGTCGTTGTCACCAAAGCCGGTCGTAAGACCGCAATAGTCGCCAAGCGTAAGACTCGAGAACAGCTCACTTGCACGATTTAAGACCGGGCCTTGATGTTTCTCACGATAGCTCTCGATTGCGCGGTGAAGCACCTCAGAAGCGAGCTGCAATCGAAGATAATTCGCGATCGCTGGGCGAACCCGCCCCAGGGCATCCTCGGCTTTCTGCGCCTGCAGGGTGGACTCGTCGCTGGCTTGCAAGCGCTCAAAGTCCTGTAGCAACGTGCCGTACTCGCTGCCGGTTTTAAAGACCTCGTCCTGAAGCTCTTTCTGGCGATTCTCGCTAGAGGCGATTGCCGACTGAAGAGAATCCAGATGGTGGCTGGAGGACTCCTCCTCGATCTCCCGCACATCGGGAGCCGCATTGCGCTCGATTAAGCTCAGCGCAATCCTCTTGTACTCGTCTCGCTTCTCAGCTTTCTGTTCAGAAGCGGTTATTGTGGCCTCAAGTTCTTGAGCGCTGTTGCAGTGCGCGAGACCCATTAGCCTCTTCAGATTGGCTTCAGCACGCTGCACTTTGGTTGCATGGACGGCGATTACGTCCTCATCCCTCGCGTTCTGATCTTCCAGAGTCCTCCGCTCCGTCTCTGCCTTGCCGGTCTTGACCAGCCGGGATTGCAACTCCGTCACAGCCACATCAGGAACGCTGGAAGCGAGTAACGGATCAGTGGCTGAAACAAGAGCGGCCACGCGCTTCTCAAACAGGTCTATGTTTTCTCCGATTCTGTTCACTCGGTGCTGTAGGTTCTCTGCATCCTTAAGATGGCCAAAAACCTGTTCGAGAACTGCGATTGCGTCTTCTACCTGCTCGGGCGTGCGACCTTCGGGCAGTAACAGCTCACTAACAACCGCGGACCACTTTTGTGCCCAGCCGTCGAGCCGGGTCTTGCACTCGTCTTGCTTGGCCTGACGCTTTTCTGGAGAAAGTTGACGCAACTGCCTTCGGATATCCTCGATGACGCGCCTCCGCTCCTGGAGCTCCTTCGCGAGTCCCTCGGCTACACTGAGTAAGATCGTAAGAGAGTCATTCTCCCGGACCGGTGGCGATTGAAATCGCGCTAGGCAGCTCCTGATCTGATCGGCGGCCCGCGCAGCCCGGTCCATCCGCAGCTGAAGATCCTCCTCCTTCTCATGGCATTGTTCGAGGCGATCAAGAATGGTCTGGCGCGCCAGCATCCACTCTTTCATTTCGACCGGCGAGAGTGGTTCGAATCCGAGCGTCGGCCATTCGCTAACCCACCTTTGGTGGAGTTCGCGGACATCGCCTTCCAGTCGTGCGGTCTCATCGGCAATTCGCAACTGATCCCGGCGAGCAGTCTCGATCTCTTTAACAAGCCGATCGCGGATCGCGACGTCCTTGGCATATGCGAACCGCACATCTGCGATTTCGTCCGCGAGACGAAGTTGGGAGGCGAAGTTCGGTCCGATCGGAGAAGACTCTCCGGACTGTTGCTGCGCCGCCTCAGTCGATAGCGTCTTCTCGAACGCCGACGCGTAGATTAGCGCCCATAGACGATCGCGACGGCCACGAATCTCAATGAGTTCGTTCTCTCCAGCGCGGCCGATGTTTCCGGCGAGGCGCTCAATCTCAAGTTGCCTGGCGCGAATTCTCTCCGTCGCTTCCGAATGTTGAGCCCTCCGTTCCTTTCGAGCAGCGGTCTGTTGCTCCCACTCGAATACATATCGTTCAATTGTTGTCAGCAGCGGCGTTCTCAAGGCTTCGAGATCCTGAGTGCTTCCAGACCATCCCCGAAGCTTTTTGAGATCGCGATTGGTGCCCGCGATCATGCGTTCAATGTCGGATTTGAGACGCGCAACTCCTTCGTCGGAGTCGCCAAGCGATTTTGTTTGGTCGATGGCAGCAATGAGCGTTGCAGGGTCGCCGAGATCGGGGCATCGATCGAGCTCTTCGCGAAGACGATCCTCGTCCTCTCTCGCCGTCCGCACCTGCTCATCGGCTTCCGCAAGAGCGGTGGCTATTCGTGCATGTTCTGTGACTAAGGCGAAGATCTCCGATTTGCGTGAGTATGCGGCGCGCACCTTTTCAGCATCAGTGATCGGCCTATCCCGCCAGATTCCCCGCCACTCCGCTTCGGCCCGTTGCATTGCCTCGGCCCGTTCGTTCACCCTCTTCGGCTTATCATTTACGCTTCGGTGGTAGTCATTCGTTTCACTATTGAGATCCTCGATCTCCTTTGCATGATTCTTTAAGACGCTGTTGACATGAAGCTCCCCGATCCGGACCTTTCGTTTGCTGATATGCTCGGTCAACACCTGAATCTGGCCGGTTGCCTCGGTTAAGGCGCCGACAGACTCATCGCGCTCCCTGCGTGCGGATACAGGCAAGGAAGGAACGTGTTCGAATGTGAGAAGTGCTCCACGCAGCTCTTGGAGACGAGCGACATCCGGTTTATTGCTGGCTATTCGGCGTAGTCGAACGAGTTCATGCCTGAGCGACTCCGATTCCGTTTTGAGCCGTTCGTGCGTCTCTTTGGCCCCCTCCAAGTCCGCTTGCTTCTGTTTGATAGCGCTGCCGGAAATAGCGAGCCTCCGAACTTCAGCTTTGGCAGTTTTGTAATCGTCAATCGCACAATTGATGACTTTGGTACGCGACTTCGGAGAGAACAGATCCTTCGTCTCGGCAGCAAGTCTTTCGAGCAGGGTCCTCAAGTCCAGCAGTCCGGCCGCTTGGAACAGAGCGCTGCCTATGTCCCCTTTTCCGCGCAGGAGTTCTTCACCTCCTTCGCGAAGACGCTGATGAGTTAAACCGAAAAACTGCTCAAACCGGTCTCGGTCCAACTCCCGCAGAAAGCCGGTGACGAGACTCTCGGGGAGTTGTCCGTCGTCAAGGTTTAGGAGGGTGCCGCTGGTCCCTTTTCGCCGACGAAAGGAAAACGTCTTCTCACCGTCTGAAATCGTGGCTCCGATTCGCAACTCCGAGGCCTTGCAGCTGTGGACATCCACGGTCCTTGCTGGCACTCCGAAAAACAAGGAAGAGATGCCTCTCAGCAGAGTTGATTTTCCCGCTTCGTTGTCGCCGTAGATTATGTAGTAATCGGGCGTCGTGACGGGAAGCTCGATGGACCGGTTGGCAAAATGTCCGTACCGGAGAAGGTCAATGCGGTCGAGCCTCACTGAGCCTCCACAACTGACAGGCGGCCAAGCAGGAGGACTTCAGCCTCTTCAAGAGCCGCGACTAATGTCAGCGTATCCAACGCTATGGGCTCGGCTCCCTCCGCGATGTCCGGCGGCAGCTTCTTACGGAGTTCCTGGATGGAACTGAAGTTGCCGAGGGCAGTAGGGTTACTGCGAAGCGCCGCCACCATTCTGACGATTTCTCCGACCGGGTCGTCCCGTGTGAGTAGAGATGTTCGATCAAAGCTGGGCAATGTCGCAACTTGTACCCGCTCGATCCACAGCAGGCCATTTCCGCACTCGTTGGCAATGCTGATGGTTTCGTTGCGCACTTGATCTAAGTCTCGGTTTAGCTCGATGTGCGCTTCTGTAGTGCCGGATATCTTCAGGCGAACCGCAGTAGCTCGCTCTTTGGTCTGAAGGACCAGGCCTCCGAGGGCAGTCCGAAGTTTGTCGTACACCTCGTCGGCATTTTGGCACTTGGACGCATCAATGCAGGTCTCAATCCATGGCACAACCGACGTGGAGACTGGTCCGGTTGAGATCATTCCGGTGTCAGAAACGGTGACCAGCTCACAACTCTTTTCTCCCTGCTCCTTACCGTGACGTCCCTGAATGTTACCCGGATAAACAATATAGGGATCTGCGCAGAGAACCTGCCGGTTGTGCACGTGGCCAAGAGCCCAGTATTGGTAGCCCTTGCTTTTCAGTGTCTGGAGCGAACACGGGGCATAATTCGCGTGGTCAGATATCCCGCCAAGGTTTGTATGGAGCACTCCGATGTTGAAAAAGTCGGGAACCGGAGCCGGGTAGTTGACGGCAAGATCTTCAGTGATCTCGGGTGTAGAAAAACTCTGCCCATGGATCGCCAGCCGCAACTGCTTATTCGAAAAGCTATGCGACTCAGTCGAACGAAAAACGTGTACGTTCTTAGGTGGACGCAGTTGCTTGATTAGTTTGCTTGCGGCGTCGTGATTTCCGTAAATCAGATAGACATCGATCCCAGCATCCGCGAGCCGGGCCATCTGCTTGTTGAAAAACAGCGCCGATTCAAAGCTTTTAAGCCCGGTATCGTAAAGATCGCCCGCAATGATAAGAAAATCGACGCTTTCGGAGATGGCAGAATCCAAGACCTTCTCGAACGCGCGGCGCGTCGCATTCCGGATTTCCTTTATCGGAGAACCTGGGTATTCAGCGAGACCCTGAAGGGGCGTGTCAAGATGAACATCTGCGCAGTGAATGAATTTCATGTCCTCGAATATCCTCGGCGCCGCTGATATAGCTTTGACCGAGCGGCTTTGAGTTCAACCGGGATTTCCGTTTTGGCTCACGGAATGGGACCAGTATACACCCACTCGCCATCCTGCGATCCTCCGTGGTCGGAGACGGTTTCAGCACTGGTGAGAAGGGACCGGAGACCGGGACGCCGACGGGACCTTCCGATCCGGATAGCGTGGAACGAGCCACACGCCAGGTCACAAAGACGGCCTAAAACGGCTTCACATGGGCAGGCAGACGACAAGAGGCGATCGTCTGCCCCACCTCCTGGCTGCCTTACTGCCAGACTGCCTCGCTTCCTCACTTCCTTTATCGATAGAATGTCGTAACGTGGATGTTGAAGAGATGCTCGCATATGCCGATTCGAACGATTAAAACCAGATTCTTCCTTCTTGCGTGCGCCGCCGCTCCAGTGCTTTGTATCGCGGCCGGGTTTCCGGAGGCCGCCATCTCGAATGGCGCGATCGAGGCGAAGTTTCATTTGCCGGACGCTAAGAACGGGTATTATCGGGGCACGCGGTTCGACTGGTCCGGAGTCATCTATAGCCTCCGCTACCAGGGCCATGAATACTTCGGCCCGTGGTTCGAAAAATACGATCCGAAGACGCATGACGCGATCAGTGGGCCTGTCGAGGAATACCGGACCGCCGGCGCAGGGCTCGGCTACGAAGAAGCCAGGACGGGCGAGGGATTCATCCGCATCGGCGTCGGCGTCGTGCGCAAACCGGAAGAGGCGGGCTACCGGAACTTCAATAGCTATGAGATTATCGACCCCGGCAAATGGACGGTCCGGAAAGGCCCCGATTGGATCGAATTCGTCCATGAGCTTGCCGGCGTCAACGGCTACGCTTACGAGTACCGCAAGACCGTGCGTCTGGCGAAAGACAAGCCTGTAATGACACTCGAACACTTGCTGAGGAACACCGGGCAGAAGACGATCGAGACGGCCATGTACAACCACAACTTCTTCGTCATGGACGGACAGCCCACCGGCCCGGATTCCGTGGTGAAGCTGCCGTTTGAGGGGCGCGCCACGAAGGATCTGAAGGACTTGGCGGAGGTGCGCGGCAACCGGCTTGTGTATCTGAAAGAACTCGAGAAGGGGCAGAGCGTTTTTACGGAAATCGGCGGATTCGGCGACACGGCGCGCGACTACGACTTTAGCCTTGAAAACCGCAAGGCCGGAACCGGCGTGCGCATCACGGGCGACAGACCGCTTGCGAAGCTTGTCTATTGGTCGATTCGAACCACCTTTTGCCCGGAGCCATACATCAACCTGAGCGTCGAGCCCGGCAAGGAAACGAAGTGGACGATCGGATACGAGTTTTACACGCTGCCCAAGCCATGATCGAATTCATTCATCCCGAACCTCATCATGTTCCCGAACTGGGGCGCATTTGCTTTGAAGCGTTCAAGGGCATCAGCGAAGAGCATGGCTTCCCGCTCGATTTGACGACCGTTGAAATTGCGGAGCACGTCATCGGCCTGATGGCGGGCAATCCGTGCGTGCACGGCGTGGCCGCCGTCGAGAACGGAAAGCTCCTCGGCTCGAACTTTGTCAGCATCTACGATGACGTAGCGGGCGTCGGCCCTATCACCATCGACCCCTCGACGCAGGGCCGGGGCCTCGGACGCAGCCTGATGCAGTGGGTGGCCGGCGAAGCACGGGCGAACGGGAAGGAGCGGATCAGGCTGGTGCAGGATTCCTTCAACCTGGCGTCGCTCTCGCTTTATTCGTCGATAGGATTCGACGTGAAGGAGACGGTGGCGCTGATGACGATCGCGGATGCGGCGGCGGAAGCGTCCGATCCGGGCATTCGTGGAATCGTGGAATCGGATCTCGACGCCGTCGAACGGCTTTGCCGCGACTGCTATGGCGTCAGCCGCCGAAATGAGGTGGCGGCGAATGTGGCGGCCGGGGCATGCGGGTTGATTCGCGAACGCGGCGATCGCCCTGCCGGATTCTATCTACCGGGGATGATGGGTTTCGGCGCCGCGGAGAGCAATGCCGACGCGCTCGCCCTGATCCGGGAAGGCGCACGGGTCGCGCCTGCCCACGATCTCCTGGTGTTCTGCCCGCTGCGGAATACGGATCTGTACCGGCAACTGTTGAAGTCCGGTGCGCGGGCGATCAAGGTGGAAACGTTGATGGCAATGGGACCGTACGAGGAACCTTCGGGGACCTGGATGCCCTCGATACTTTTTTAGGAGGAGCCTGACTTCATGAGCATTGGAAGACGAAGCCTGCTTACGGGCGGGATCGCGGCATCGTCCGCTTTCGCGGGCAAAAACAAGAGAGATCGCAAGGCGAAGCCGGCCGCGGCGGGTCCTGGAATGCAGGACCTGGAGCGGATTTGCGCGCTTCCGGTGCTGAAGCGCGAGGGCCTGAATTCGCCGGTGATCATCGATTCCATCCGGCTGCTGAAGAAAGACAAGGAATACATTGTCCACGTACGCTCGAAGGATGGCGCGGAGGGAGTATCGCTAACGAACCCGCCGCGAGCGGATTTTCTGGGCCATATTCTGAAGGAACTGGTGATCCCGGTTTTTACCGGCAAGGACGCGCGGGATCTCGACAATCTGCTGTGGGAGCTCTACCGCTACGAGAGCAATTACAAGATGTACGGCATCGCGCTCTGGAGCCCGCAGGCATGGGTGGAATTCGCGATTCTCGATATGCTGGGGCGCGTGGCGAACAGGCCGATGGGCGCGCTTGTCGGCGATATCGTGCGGCACGAGACGCCGATCTACGTCGCGAGCGGGCGCCGCGACAGCACGCCGGAAGTGGAGATCGCGTACCTACAGAAACTGGTGAGCCAGTCAGGGGCGAAGGCGCTGAAGTTTCGCGTGGGCGGGCGGATGAGCCGCAACGCGGACGCGATGCCGGGCCGCACGGAGACGCTGATTCCGCTGGTCAGGAAGACGTTTGGCGACGCCTTCGACATTCACGCGGATTCGAACAGCTCATACGACCCGCCTCATGCCATCAAAGTAGGACGGATGCTCGAAGAGATCAAAGCCGTGTACTTCGAGGAACCCTGCGAGTTCGACCACCTGGAAGAGACGAAGGCGGTGGCCGACGCGCTGACCATCCCGGTTGCCGGAGGCGAGCAGGAATTCAGCGAGTACAGGTTCCGGTGGATGATCGCGAATCGAGGGGTCGATATCGTACAGCCTGACTTGCATTATTACGGCGGGATGATACGGTCAATGCGGGTGGCGCGCATGGCGGCCGCGGCGAAGATGCCGACGACGGTGCACATCTCGGGCGGATTCGGCTTCGTCTATATGCTGCATTTCGCTTCGTGCGTGCCGGATGCCGGGAAGTACCAGGAGTACAAACTCGGCACGGAGAAGTACGGGAGTTGGTTCGATGGCGGCATCACCGTAAAGGACGGGCGGATGTCGATTCCGCGCGGCCCAGGCGTGGGGATCAAGGATATTCGCGGGTTGTTGCAAGGGGCGAAAGAGGTCTGAGGAGGTATTCGCAGCCGGGATTCAGGCAACGGGTGCGATTCACGCTGCCGGCAGACGACAAGAAGCGATCGTCTGCCCCACAAGAGACGACAGAAGGCGTCTGCCTCACGATTGAAAGCAAGGCTCAAGAATATGTCCATGACCCGCCGATCAATGCTGCTCGAATCCGCGCTCGCTTCCGCGGCTAAACCCGCGCAGGAGGCGCTTCATTTGTGGGCGTTCAGCGACGCGCACGTGGGAACCGACAAGCGAGCCGGCCGCGAGAGTCTGGTGGAGGCGATTCGCCATTCCGAGCGAGATTTCGAGTGGGAGATTGCCCTCGACATGGGCGATCAGTCCGGCGGCCAGTCCGTACCCGAAGACGACGAGGGTGAGGAGATCGTGAGGCAATTCGCGACTCTAAGAAACCACCGCCGGGAGGACATCTACAACGTCTGCGGCAATCACGACCGCAGCGGGCCCGACGAGCCGAAGAACTGGTGGTGGCGCAAGTGGGTGGACCCGACGGGCGAGAACACAAAGCACTCACACGTGGATCCACGCCGCAGACGATACAAGACCGAGGGAACGTGGGAGCGGTATTCGTTTCGCGCCGGGAACATGCTCTTTCTGATGATGAGCGACATCAACGAGCCTTCGCGGAAGATCGGGCGCGGAAAGCTCAAGGGTAATCCAGGCGGGGTCGTAACCGGAGAGACGTTCGAGTGGTGGAAGAAGATGGTCGAATCGAACCGCGACAAGATTATCGTCTCGGTGCATCACTACATGCTGAAGAACACGACCGTTGCGAGCGGGGAATGGGAAGGAATGCGGAAGGACGAGAACGGAAACTGGAAATCGCACTACCACGGCTATTTTCCAGAGGGTTCACCGAAGGGCGCGTCGTATCTGTATTGGGTGGATAGCAAGCCCGATGCGCAGGCCTTCGAGAGGTATCTGGAGGCGCATCCGGGTTCGATCGCGATGTGGCTTGGGGGTCACACGCACACCAATCCGGACGATACGTATGGCGGCAAGTCGCACATCGAGACGAAGTGGGGCGTGCACTTCGTGAACGTTTCCGCGCTATCGGCGAATCACGGCAGCACGAACATTCCGATGAGCCGGGTACTGACGATACAGGGGAATCAGGTTCGCGTGCGCTGCTACCTTCACACGTCGAAGTTCGCGCCTCAGGGCTGGTATGCGAAATCGGAGAGGCTGTTGACGCTCTCGAAGCCGTTTCGCCGTTAGGATTCCCCTGGGAGTTGCTGCAAAGGCTCCTGGAAAACCGGAGAACAAGAGATCCCCGCTGAATCCCGTTTTCCTGTAGAATGGAACGTCGCATGTCTACACCAGCATCTTCGATCGTTCCGGGCGTCGAAATCCTCAGTTCTTCGTCCACCGGCGTGTATGCCGAAATTCTGACCGCGGAGGCCGTCGGCTTCGTGGCGTCGCTCGCGCGTCGATTCGAGTCCAGACGCCAGGCGCTGCTCGCCGCGCGCGTCGTGCGGCAGCAGCAGATCCGCGAAGGTGCGGCGCCAGGTTTTCTCGACGAAACGGCCACCGTGCGGTCGGCGGAGTGGAGGGTTGCGCCGATTCCGCGGGACTTGCAGGCCCGCCGCGTGGAGATCACCGGACCGGTG
>SYKU01000418.1 GCA_005808865.1 Acidobacteriota bacterium | reverse complement strand
GTTAAGCGCGCCGCCAGCGTTGATTCTGAGCCGGGATCAAACTCTCGTTTGAATTTGTGAGAATTATCGCTCCGGTTATAACTCAGAGTTCTGACGAAGTAAATATTTGCGTCCAACCAGATTTTCAAAGATCTGCCCGCTCCGTCGGAATATCTTGCGAAGGTCCGCGAAACGGAGGCCTCGAAACTTGTTAGCAACGAAAACGGCGATTCGCCGTCCACGCACTGAGCTGAATTTCAAGAATTTTTGCTGCGAGGAAGGCCGTTAACCGTCCGCCACGTTCTCTCTTCACGAGAGGGGCTCGTTGCGGGTTTTGTTACCATCCTACTGCTTCAAACTGCCGCGATTAAACTCTACCACCTTCGAGCGGCTTTGGCAAGCCCGGCATCTTGCGATAGGGGATGCTTTTTCGCCCTCGGCGGCCTTAGCTGATTTCGGCGACTCACCCAGAATATCAAACAGCTGGATCGAACGCAAGGTTTTTTTTAAACTTTTTTTCGGTTCCGGTGAAAGGTCCGCGTTACGGCTACAATAAATGCATGCTTTGGCGAGCCTGCTTCGCGTTCCTGGTCTCCGCGGTTTCCGCGCAACCGCCTTTGCTGACGGGCCTTGCAGTTGCGCAAGCCATCCGCGGTTCCACGCTCGACCCGGCGGAGTGTTATCGCGTCCGGGATGCCGCATTCTCGCGCGGGGGAATTCGCTTTTATCTGACTGATGGCTACCTGATTTTCGGCAAACCCATCGCCGGCCGCGTCGCGACCGCCGTATTCACGGCGGAGATCGAGGGAGGCGACGCCGAGTTGCTCCTGTTGCCGCCGGACACGAGCGAGCGGCGCTCCCTTGCGTCCTATACCGGCGAGCCTAATCTCAATGAGCATTTTTCCGCCGGAGTTCTGGTTTTTACCGATTCCACTGGCGAGGAACTACGAAAATCTCTCAGGGAAAGGAGCCCGGAGATGGGCGTCGTGCTCGCCGACTCGTGGAACTCCGTCACACGCAATCTCGCAGGAAGCTTTGAAACCCGCATTGCCCTCGATTTCCTTTCCGTAACCCCATCACCCGGCGTTTTCTTTGCCGCTGTGAAGGGAAAGCGCCTCGGAAACTTCGACGTCGTCTTCGATCCGCGCAATGAGGAGCAGGTACTCATCGGCCAGACTACTTTTCGCGACGACAGGGCTTTCTTCGATACCTGGACCAGTTTCAGGGCAAACTCGCGAAGCGAAGCCCTCGCCCCCCCCTCCCGAGGCTTCGGTGGCGAGCTATAGAATCGACGCTAATCTCGACCCGGACCTCCGTCTGAAGGTTGTAACGAAAATGAGGGCGACTCCGGCCGTTGCCACCCGGGCCCTTCCGTTCGATATCTCGCGCCAGATGCAGATCACCGGCGCCCGCGTCGATGGATCCGCGGCCGAGGTCTTCCAACGCGAGTCCCTCCGCTCCGGGCTTATCCGCAATACCGGCAACGATACCGTGCTGATTGTGGCCGCTGAAGTCCTGGCCGCCGGTAAGGAGGTCGAAGTGGAGATTCAGCACGAAGGCAACGTAGTGCTCGACGCCGGCAATAACGTATATTATGTGGGCGCGCGCGCCAGTTGGTATCCGAGCCGCGGCCACCAGTTCGCCAGTTTCGACCTGACCTTCAACTATTCGAAAGACCTCGACCTCGTTTCAACCGGACATATTGTAGAGGACCGGACCGAGGGCGACCGCCGCATCACCCGCCGCCAGACCGGGATTCCAGTGCGCCTCGCCGGCTTCAACCTTGGCGTCTATCAGCGCACGAAGATCACACGCGCCGGAACCGTGATCGAGATCTGCGCCAACCGGCGCGCCGAGCGCGCCCTTCAGCCGTCCCCGCCTCCACCCATTACCCAGCCGCTGTCTCCGTTTCCGCGCCGCCGCGGAGAGCTTCCTTCGATCTCGAACGACATCGTCCGTCAACCCGACCCCACGGCGCGCCTCGAGCCGTTCGCGGAGGATATCGCATCCGCTCTCGAGTTCATGTCGGCCCGGTTCGGACCGCCGCCACTGCGTACCCTGACTATCTCCCCAGTCCCTGGCGCCTTCGGCCAGGGGTTTCCTGGAATGATTTATCTCTCGACGCTTTCCTATTTCGGCGCGAACGAGGCATCACTGCGTGGTCTTAGCGACCAGCAGCAACTATTTTTCCGCGAGATCCTGTACGCCCACGAAATCGCGCACCAGTGGTGGGGCAATGTCGTCACCGCCGGCGGGTACCACGATGAATGGCTGATGGAAGCGCTGGCGCAATACTCCGCGCTGCTGCATCTTGAAAAGCGAAAGGGGACGAAACCGGTCGAACAGGTTCTCGATCAGTACCGCGGCGACCTCCTGGCGAAGACCGAGCGTGGCGACACGATCGAATCCACCGGCCCGATCGTGCTTGGTTCGCGTCTCAACAGTTCCCAAGCTCAGGCTGCCTGGCGCATCATTACCTACGAGAAGGGTTCCTGGATCGTTCACATGCTCCGCCGCCAGATGGGTGACGCCCGGTTTCTGGCCATGCTCTCAGAATTGCGAAAACGTTTCGAAGGCAAACGCCTGACAACGGAGTCGTTCCGCACCTTCGCCGCGGGCTTCCTGCCCCCCCCAATTCGCCCGACCCGAAGCTTGAGACGTTCTACGAGCAGTGGATCCATGGCACCGGTATTCCAGTGCTGAAACTAGACTATTCGATCAAGGGCATGAAGGTCACTGGCACTCTGGCGCAATCCGAGGTAGGCGAGGACTTCTCGGTTCGCGTCCCTCTCCAGATTCAATACGGGCGCGGCCAAGCCCCTACGATTCACTGGGTTGGCACATCAAATGAACCGGCGCCATTTTCCTTCACGCTTCGCCGCATCCCTGTGAAAGTAGTGCTCGACCCGGCACAGAGCATTCTTGCCGTGAGAAAATAGCGGACTTCAGGCCCGAATCCATCGAGAACGTATGAACACTGAACTTACCACTCGCCCGACTCGGCGCCAGTTGCTCGGAATGCTGGGCGCGAACATCGCCCAATCCGCTCAGGGCGCGCTGGCGAAACCGCCGAACATCGTCTTCATCATGTCCGACGATCACGCCGCGCACGCAATTTCAGCCTACGGAAGCCGGATTAACAGGACGCCCAATCTCGACCGCATCGCGCAGGGCGGCATGCGCATGCTGAACTGCTTTTGCACGAACTCGATTTGCACGCCAAGCCGCGGCGCGATCATGACCGGACAGTACAGCCATATCAACGGCGTAAAGACGCTCGCCGACGCACTCGACGGCGCGCGTCCCAACCTTGCGAAGCACATGCGGGCCGCTGGGTATCAGACCGCCATGATCGGCAAGTGGCATCTTAAGAACGATCCCAGCGGGTTCGACTACTGGAATATCCTGCCCGGCCAGGGCCTTTATCACAATCCCGAGTTCATCGAGATGGGTCAGCGCAAGAAGCACTTAGGCTACTGTACCGATCTCGTAGCGGATTTCAGTATCGACTGGCTCAGGCGCCGCGAGCCCGGGAAACCGTTCTTCCTGATGTGCCATCACAAGGCGCCTCACCGCCCGTGGCAGCCCGACGCCAAACACGCCAACATGTACGAAGGCGCCGACGTCCCCGAGCCGGAAAATCTCTACGACGAGTACAGGAACCGCTCCCATGCGGCGGCGAACACGAAAATGCGCGTCGGCGACGACAACAACGCGACCGATCTTAAGGTGGAGCGCCCCGCAGGCCTCGAAGGCCGCGAACTGCGCAGGTGGGCCTACCAGCGCTACATCAAGGACTACTTGCGCTGCGTCGCTTCCGTGGACGATAACGTGGGCCGCGTTCTCGATTACCTCGATGCCGAAAAATTGTCCGGCAACACGCTCGTCGTCTACACCTCGGATCAGGGCTTCTTCCTCGGCGACCACGGCTACTACGACAAGCGCTTCATGTACGAGGAGTCGCTGCGCATGCCGTTCCTCGCGCGGCTGCCAGGCCGTATCGCACCTGGCTCGGTCAGCAATGACATCGTCCTGAACATCGACTTTGCTCCCACGTTTCTGGACCTCGCCGGCCGGAACAAGCCCTCCGAAATGCAAGGTCGCAGTTTCCGGTCCATTCTCAGTGGAAAAACTCCGCGCGACTGGCGGACCTCGATGTACTACCGGTATTGGATGCACCTGGCCGAACACCGCGTCCCCGCGCACTACGGCGTCCGCACAAAACGGCACAAGCTGATCTACTACTACGGCAAGGCCTTAGGCTCAGCAGGCGCGATCGACAAGGACACCGAACCCGAGTGGGAGATGTTCGACCTCGAAAAGGATCCGCGCGAGATGAAGAACGTTTATGCCGATCCAAGCTACGCAGCCGTTCGCAAGACCTTGAAGGCCACTCTCGAAAAACACCGCCGCGTGTATCAGGATTCGGATTAGATTAGAAGTTGCTCTGCGATCCGCGATCAACAGTGGCGTAGGAGCACGTCGATCTGGCGTCCCCCCGAGTTCAATTCGCACCTCGACGGCGGCGGCTTCCGGTTCACGTCTCCTACCAACGCCCTTTCCAATCACGCGCACCTGGTGAGTTCTTCATGCCAGGTTTCCTTTCCCGATCAAACCCAGTCATTTCCGTCCAGCGGCATCCGGAACATCGGGCTGCACACGTCGGTTGTGACCATGCAACGGCTCGGCGGCGGACCCTATTAACTCCTTCGCTTCGACTCGATGGTTCATCGTCAGCTGCGCGCTTATCGCGCCTGCCGTTCGCTCTTCTGTCGACGCCAGCACCTTCGGTTCGTCAGCGAGTTGTTCACGTTTGACGGCATCAACGACCGGCCTGCCGATGCGGCCGGCTTTCAGAGCTTTCACTTTGCCTCCGGCTCATTTGCCAGCCTCAGGCAAGAACCCGTGATACCTCCCCATCCAATAGGGCAGCAGATAAAACGTTCCGTCGTCCTCGCTTCCACCGCCGTTTCCCCCGTCAAGTCGGAATGGATTTCCATTCCACTTCATGACGGGACGCTCGTCGGGCGGAAGCAGCGCGACCGATTGGGGCCGCCTGAAGCGGTCCACCGCCTGGTCGAGCGCGATGTCCCTGCGACGCGAATTCTCCACACGCCAATCGATCAGATCCATCGGAATGCGGCTCAGGGTCCAGACGGCATCCTTCTTTAGAGCGGTGGCAGGAGGTTCGCCTGTCATGTAAATGTAGTTCCAAAGCGGATTCTTCTCGCGCTGGATATTTTTCCACCACTGCGACAAGGCGCGACGATAGCCTTCAAGAAACCGCGGATCCTTTTCGTAACGGAACAGAAGATAGAACGGCAGCATGGCCAATTCCTCATCCGAATAATTGAGTTCTTCCGTCAGCTCGGCATAGCGTCCGGCCATCTCCAAATACCGGGCTTCGAGCGCCAGCCGTTTGTACTCGGAGGAATACCTGGCGTTTCCCGTGATGTGATGCGCGGTTTTCAAAAAGCTCAGAATTTCGAGCGCGTTCAGCGGGGCATCCCCTTTGCCGCGCTTGCTCTCGAAGTATTCGATGTCCCACCGGCCCCAGTAGGTGGGCTTCCCGTCAATATCGGTGAGCGTCAGCCCGTGATCGAGGATGTGATCCATGATGCGCGTGGCGGTGACGGCGATCCGCTTCTTCAGGCCGGCGTCCGGAAGAAGATCGTAAGCGATTCCAAACAGGAAGAAATGGCCGACGATGTCGTCCGAACTGGTATCGGCTTTCCATTCATATTTTTCATCGGCGGTAAAGTGCCACTCACCGTCCGGCGACCTCCAGTCCCCCTTGCGAATGTAGCTGCGGGCGGGAAAGCCCGGGCGTCCGGTCACCTGTTCCAGAAACAGGACAGCTTCGATCGATTTCGTCGCAAATGCCAATGCCTCCGCTGAACCGGTTACGGAATAGCGGAAACACTCGGCGGCGGCGTACATAGCAGTCCAAAGGCCGTCGTTGTCGTCCGGATGCAACTGATTTGACTCCGGCTTTCCGGGTTCCCGAAAATGAGACGGCGCCACAAGTCCATAACGGTCGTGCCGTTCGCGTATGCGCCGCTCGAAGTAAGCAGCCTTATCTTCGAGTGTCACGGGTTCGAGATCGAGATGGGAAACCCCCGTGCGGGTGAGCGCCCAAACGCCTCTACCCGAAGTATCGGGCAGCAGATTCACCACTTCATCGTCCGGCAGATAGCGGAGGCCCGCGAAGTATTGGCGGCGGTCCGCCACGGGCGCGGAGGCTAGAAAACGGATAAGCCCGTGAGGAGTACCGATCCAGGTTGCGCCATCCGGCGTGGCGACGATGGATGTGATGTCGCCGGCCGGCAGCGGCGCGGAGCCCTGGCGGAGGGCGGCCGGAACACGGACATCGTCAATGGAATAAAAGGTGCGGAGCTTTCGCGGATAGCGCTCCTCCGCGAAGGCGGACAGACAAAGCAGCGGAACCAGATACCTGTGCATTAATAGCCAGTGTAAAACTTTGGACGCCAGACCATGCGGCCGCGCCTGCAAATACCCATGTCTCGCGCAAGAAGCGCTCCTCCGATAGTCCAGATAATACCCATTGGAAGAAGACTCGGTCTCGACATGTCACGTTCGCGTGTGCCAACATGGGCAAGTCCCGATGGCGTGGATCGACGAATCGGAGTTGCTCGGAAAGGCGCAGGGGGGAGACGCGTCGGCGCGCGAAACGCTCTACGCTTCCTATTTTTCCGGAAACAAGCAAATTCGTAGTCTGCTTGCGCGGGAGGTGCGAAATCCGGACGACCGTGAAGATGTGTTGCACGACGCCTATCTTTCCCTTATCCGCTCGGCTTCGGATTTTCGCGGCGACGCAAAGCTGAACACTTTCGTATACCGCGTCGTACAGTTCACGATCCTGCAGAAGCTGCGTCGCGAGAGATCCCGCCGGGAGGACAAAATGGTGCGGCTGACGTTCGAATCCGCCGGCGAGGAACGCGTTCGGGAACTGGCGGTGACTGACTACCAGTTCGAGCAGGTTGAGGCCGGCGCACTTGCGGACAAGCTGCTCGGACTGGTCCCGGAGCCGCTCCGCACGACCTTCCGGATGCGGGTTCTCGACGAATTGAGCTACGAGGAGATCGCCACAGCCACGAATTGCCCGGTCAACACGGTCGCGACACGGATCTTCAAGGCACGGACGCTTCTTGCGAAGCTGTTTGGAGATTCCGGAGGCCTTGCAGCAAAAACATCGGGTTCGGGGAATAAAGATGTATAGGGGCGCAACGGACAATAGTGATGGACTGTAGCAATCCGGCTTTCTATTTCGCGCTGGCGGCTGACGCACCTGCCCTGGCGGAGCCGGAAGAGATCCGGCAGGAAGTCCTCTGGCGCCATGCAAGGGAGGGCGTGCCGGGCGTCCGTTCCCACCTGGCGGATTGCAGCGCCTGCACCAGCATTGTCGAGAGCTTTTCGCGTGTGGCCGGTGCGCTGTCGCGGACGGACGGCGTCACCCTCGCGGTGTGCCCTTCGGCAGGAACGTTGTCTTCGCTCCACTACGGTTCGCTGGCCGCGGATTCGCGGCAAATCGTCGAGCGGCATCTGGCGGCCTGCGAACGCTGCCGGGAGGACCTGCACTGGCTCGAACGAACCGCCGTGTCAGCCGCTTTCGAGGTTCCGCGGCGCAGGACGTGGATTTACGGTGCAGCCGCCGCGGCTGCTCTGTTCCTGGCTGCGGTTCCACTCTTGCAGGTCGGCGGACGTCAGCCTGCAAACTCCATCTCGCGCTTTTCCGACCTCGCCCAGGTCCCGCCGCCGGACGCGGCCGATCTCGAATCGGTGCTAAGCAAACCTGAAAAATCCAGGCCTCTGTTGGCGGCGGCTCTCGCCGCGTTCGAATCAGGCAACCAGAGTGTACTCGAGGTAAAAGCGAAGGAAATATTGAGTGATGAACCGGAGGATCCGGCGGGGCTGTTCCTGCTCGCCCTACACGCGCACAGCCGCGGCGACCATGCAGCCGCCAACCGCTATGCCGCTATGTCCGAGGACACGGCTCCGATGACGCATTTCCGCTGCTGGTACGCCCTGCAGATGGCGCTGCTTGCCGGCGATGAATCGAGAATCGGTCTGGAGTGCCTCCACCTTGATGGGGACCCCTTGTTTTCAGCGAAAACGCGCCGTATTCTCAGGGCCGTTCAACGGAGGAGCTAGCGGCCGCAACCCGTGGAGGCAGCTTGAACCCAGCCGCGCATTGACGTTATGATGTCCACTCATGCCAAACAAATCCTCCCGGTCCAGCGCGAAGCCCCAGTCTCCGCTCACCACAACGCAGTGGCTTATCTGCATTGTCGCCGCGATCGGGTTTGCGTTTGATATCTACGAGCTACTCGTTTTACCGCTTATCGTCCGGCCCGCGCTGATCGAACTGGCCAGTATCAAGCCCGGGACGCCGGATTTTAACTACTGGGTAGGCATGCTCTTTTACCTCCCCGCCCTGTTCGGAGGGATTTTCGGAATGATCGGCGGCTACCTTACCGACCGTCTTGGCCGCAGGCGGGTTCTCGTGTGGAGTATTCTGCTCTACGCCTTCTCGGCAGCGGGCGCGGGACTCTCCACTTCGCTCGGAATGCTGCTGTTCTTCCGAATCACGACCTTCGTGGGTGTTTGCGTCGAGTTCGTAGCGGCGGTAGCCTGGCTGGCCGAACTGTTCCCCGATCCAAAACGACGCGAAGCCGTGCTCGGCTACACGCAGGCATTCTCCTCCGTCGGCGGACTGCTTGTAACGGGCGCCTATTACCTGGCGGTCACCTACGGTAAGGGCCTTCCTGAAATCCACGGCGGGCACGAAGCGTGGAGGTATACTTTGCTCTCGGGCTTGCTGCCCGCGATTCCGTTGATGATCATCCGGCCGTTCCTGCCGGAATCTCCAGAGTGGGCTGAGAAGAAAGCTAAAGGTACGCTGAAGCGTCCGAGTTTCGCCGAACTGTTCCGCCCGGAATTCTCCCGAACAACCTGGGTCACCGCTCTAATGTTCGCCTGTAGCTACGGCGCGGCGTTCGGCGCCATCCAGCATCTGCCGCGCATCGTTCCCGGGTTGCCGGAAGTCGCGGGCCTTGCGCCGCCGCGCCAGCAGCAAATCGTAAGCGCAGTGCAGTTCATGCAGGAAATCGGTGGACTGACCGGACGCTTCCTGCTGGCTTTCCTCGCTGTTCGAATCGCCAGCCGGCGCTCCCTGCTGCGGATCTTTCAGGTTCCTGGATTGCTCATCGTTCCGTTGGTATTTCTTTATCCGGCTGTGAACAATCTCGAAGTGTTGAAGTGGGGTGTTTTCGCCGCGGGCCTGCTCACGGTCGCCCAGTTCAGCTTCTGGGGGAACTACCTGCCACGCATGTACCCGGTCCATTTGCGCGGGACGGGCGAGAGCTTTGCGGCCAACGTCGGTGGACGCATGCTGGGGACCTCAGCGGCCTTGGTGACCACGCAACTCGCGAACGTAATGCCTGGAGCCGGGTCCGCCGCGCAGACGGCTTACGCGGCGGCGGCGGTGGCGCTTGTGGTGTACGGAGTGGGTTTCGCGGCGAGTTTCTGGCTGCCGGAACCACGCGAAGAATCGAGTCCTTCATAAGGCTCCGATTGCCGCAGGAATTCCGTCCAGGCGAAACACTCGAACGCCTGACACGACCGTTGCGAACGTGGCCTTGGATTCAGTATTTTCCAGCCCTGCCGCCGGCGCGGCCGAATAAACTTAGCTTAGCCGCCGCGCTCAGCCAAGCTTAATTTTCCTGACAGCCGGACACATCTGTCAGAACATGGAAGTATGCAAGGCGCGGAATTCGGAAGCCGGCGAAAGAGAAGCTCTTCCTTGCTTCTTCGTCGCCGGCAAGGGCAAGGGCAGCCATGGACGTTTGCATTTGGGCTCCGGGTTCACAACACTCAAGGACCGAAAGAAGGGATTGGGGAAAGGGCTTCCGATGTCTGCATTTACGGACCCTGCAAAATTCTCAAGCGGATCGGATGGCCGTGTGTTGGTCGAATTCGTGGATCTCCCGCGTGTCGCAACCGATAGTAGGAACCTGTCGGAGGCAATCGTGGAAGCCATCGACGCCCTGGGTTCCGATCTTTCCATTCGCCTTAAGCGGCGCGAGTCGATTCCCCCGCCATCGCGCCAAACGTGGCCGGCGTCTGATCCCGGTCCCATGGTGGCTCGCTCCCAGGCTGGCCCTCTATCTTGCCATGCGGGGCCAGGGCATCGGCTATTCCGAACTCGCGCGGCGCCTCGGCGTCAATGAACGCGTCGTGCGCCGCATGCTCGATCCCTGGGCATGAGACCAAAGCGGAAACATCCAGGCAGCTCTCGCTGTTTTGGGTAAATGGCTCACCATGCAAGTGGCTGATGCGGCCTGCCCTGGCAAGTTCCAACCGCCGCGCACGCCGTGGGGGCGCGTTGCGTTTTCGCATTTCCTCCCGGCTCCCGGAGGCGATCGTCCAGGGCCTGTAATCCGCCGCATCCCCATAGCCCCCGCGGTCTTGACTTCATGCGGTGGCGTTGGCATGTCTGGACATATGATGGTGAGAACCACGGTTCGCTTGAATGACGCTCTGCTCAATGAGGCCAAACGAGAGGCCTCGCGGCGCGGCGACACCGTGACGGGCATGATTGAGAAGGGACTTCGCCTGGTGCTCGCGCAGTCCACTCCGTCGCGGAGGCGGCCGCGGGTTCATGTTCCCGTTTGCCGGGCGGGCGGGGGCGTGCTCCCAGTGTGGACCTGGCAAGCACCGCCGGGCTGCTGGAGGTCATGGAAGGCCGCCGGTGATTCTGCCCGGCGTCAACGTTCTGATCTACGCGTTTCGAAGAGACACTCCTGAACACTCGCGTTACCGCGACTGGCTGGATTCCGTCGTGAACGGAGAAGCGCCGTACGGCATGTCGCCGCGGGTCTTGGCTTCAGTCATACGGATCGCCACTCATCCCCGAGTGTTCGCAAACCCAGGCAACCTGCGCGAAGCGTTCGCATTCTCGAATGCGCTCATGGGGCAGCCGCACTGCCGCCTGGTGCAGCCCGGCCCCGCGCATTGGCGGATCTTCCGTGAAATCTGCCGCCGCTCGCATGCGGCCGGAAACCTTGTTCAAGATGCCTGGTTCGCGGCGCTGGCAATTGAATCCGGCTGTGAATGGGTAACCGCGGATCGGGATTTCGCACGGTTCGAAGGTCTGAAATGGCGCACCATCGAAACCGGTTAAGTCGGCCCCACCGGAATCAGACCCTTTGGTCCGTATTTCTCCATCAGGCGCGCAATCAAGGGCGCTTGCGCTTTGCAGTCGCTGCACCAGTGCGCCCCGTGCGCTCCCGCCTCTCTCGTGTATCATGAAAAGCGGTGTGCGGTCTAACCTTCGGGGCGGTTTGTGGAACAACAATTCGATGAACCTCCGGGCGGCGGTTCGCAACAGGAACCGGCCCGGCGACGAGAATCCCAATAACGGGTTCCGTTGGGCGCGGGATGTGAGGCGGAAGGCTTCGGTCTTTCGCAAGCCAGAGCCGGAACGGTTAATTCGAGGCCGCTTCGAGCGTGCGTCCTTCACTTCCGGATCATGCTCCAGACGCCGCGGCGCGAGCCGCGGCGTCGAATATAAAAGCGCCCCCCGGCCCTATGGTAGCGAAAAGCTATGGCCGGGGCTCAATTTTTTTAGCGGCTTCGCCGCTAAAGGCAAGAGAAAAAAGAATCAAGCGAACACTTCCCGGACACACCGAAACCCGGTGTCGTCGCTACGTTCACCCGGCCCGTCGTCGTTACGGAGCCCGGCGCGCAGGTACCACGGACCGCTGTCGAAGGAACCGCCCCGCACCACCCGAGATTGCTTCGAGTCGTCATACCAGTCGTCAACCCACTCCCAGACATTCCCCGCGAGATCCGCTATCCCGTCGGGCGTGGAGCCTCGCGGAAAAAGCCCCACCGGGCTGACCCTCCGAAGCTTCGTCTCATTGTAGTTCGCCCGGTCCGGATCGGGTTCTTCGTTCCCCCACGGATACTCACGCCCCTCTTTTCCCCGCGCGGCCCGTTCCCACTCCGCCTCGCGCGGCAGCCGCACGCACGCCCAATCGCAGTAGGCTTTCGCATCGAACCAGGTAACTCCCACCACCGGACAGTTGCGCCGTAGTAACTGGCTGTCCCATCCCTCGGGTTTGGGCCCGCCATCGTCCACAAATTTCCCGTACTCCTGAACGGTCACAGAATACTTTCCGATCAGGAAGTCCTCCACCTTCACCCAATAATCCCGATCGCGCGGGAGCCGCAGCCGTGGATCTCCCGCCTGCCCCAACGCGTCCGCGGCCGCCAATCGCGTCTTCAGGGGAATGGCGGCAGCCCTCTCCGCGTCGAAGATACCCAGCACGGCGTTTTTCACGTCGGCATACCGCGAATCGGACGGTGCGTAGCCAAGCGGCTGCAAATCCCGCAGCATTGCGCCTAACAAGCCGAAGCAGCGGGCCTGCCCGGCGAGCTTCGGCTTCGCCCCCGCCCAATGGAACATCCGTATGGCCAGGTTGGAACCGTACAAATCGTCCAGCGCGGCCCCGACCAGCGCGTTCACGTTGGCCGCCCGCTGCTGATGCAGGATCCCGGCCAGCAACAGCACCACCTCACGCCATTCCGGCAGCCACGCCAGCCCTTCGGCGAACAGCAGCGAGTGCCGCTCGGCGGCGTCCATGTGGGCCAGCAGCCGCGCCGCGAGGAACTCCTGAAAAGTGAGGTGCCAGAACCTGACGTCCGCGCCGCGGTTCACCACGATTCCGCTATCGGCCTCCTCCACCTTCAGGAACGCCAGTGCGCGCGCCGCGTCATTCTGAAACTGGGATTTCAGCGCGTTGGCCGCCCACTCGCGCGGCACCTGTACCTGCCGCCCTTCCGGATGCCCCTGCATCGCGCCCGCCAGCTCTTGCAGAACCTTGATGCAGTCCTCCGGACTCAGCCTCCCCGCGCGCCCCTTTCGCGACCGCGCGAGCCAGGTGAGGATCGAATCGTACAGGTCCGCCCGCTGCTCGGGCATGCGCTTCTCGTTCCAATGCAGCACCGCGAGCGCCGTCAGCATCACGGGATTGCCGGCGATGCGCCGGATCTCCAGCCGGCTTTCCACCGCTTCGATCAACTCCCTGCCATGACGCTTGGCGCGCTCCGGGTTTTCGGCCATCAGCGCCGCCGCCCAGCGCTCCAAAAACGTGCGCACGGCTTCTGGCTCAAGCGCCCCGATTCGCGCGTCGTGAAAGCCCGCGAGCATCACCTCTTCTTCATACGCCCGGGGCCGGGTGGTCACCACGAACCGGCAGTTCGGCCAGGCGTGCGCCGCTTTCTCAATCAGCCGGGAAGCCGTCTCGCGCGCCACGTCGTTGGGAGCCTCATCCAACCCATCCAGAAGCAGCAGGCACGGGCCTTTGGTGAGTTGCCGCTCAAAGAAATACTCGTCGAGCGGTATGGCGAGCTCCTGCATCTGCCGGTCCAGCAGGCGCGATAGCTGGGCGGGCGCGTCCTTGTTTTCGTCCTTGCGCTCATGCCGCTCGATGAACGCGGAAAGCTCGGAAATCCGTACCATGAGCGGGAACGGCGCGGACGCATCGGCCAGCCGTGCCGCGCACGCCGCGTTCGCGATGCGCCGCAGAAAGGTCGTCTTGCCCGATCCCGGATCGCCCAGAATCACCAACCGCGTTTCGGCCAGAGACTCCTCAAGGGTCCGGCGGTCCCGCCCGCCCTCCACGCCGCCCGCGCGCGTTCCCATCTCGTCGATCAGCGGAATGTAAAGATCGTCGATCGGGAACCGCGGAGCCTCCGCCACGTTTAACCGCAGCCCCCGCATCTCGATGAATGCCGTTTCGCTGCGCAGGTATTCGAGATAGGGTTTGGGATCGGGCTCAATGCGCGGCAACCGGGACGGGGTCCGTGGCCCGCCGGAATCGGCATGGCTGGCCAGCTCGCGCAGCAAGTGGAGCAGTGGCGGTCCGAAATCATCGAACGGGACCGGCTGTACCGGGAGTCCGGGCAGTTCCTTCTCCATCGCAGCCAGGTCTTTGTCGCGGACCAATATGAAGTGCTTCCGGCCCGCGCCGGCGAAGGTTTCGCGCACCCAGCGGAGCTGCCCCCGGATGGATTCTTCCATGCCGAACCCGATGAACAGAAACGTCTTCGCCGTAAGCAGATGGCGCAGCGTCACGAGCGCGGCCTCGTAGTCCACCTGGATCTGGCCGCGGGCGGGATACAGCATGCCGTAGCCATCTGGCGTCAGAATGATCTCTTCCGGCCGGTCGATGAAGCCATGCAAATGCCAGACTGTAGGTTGCGCCACGCGATCACGGATGATGTCGATCAGGTTCGCCCGGTCGCTCACGGTCCAATGTCGTACGTCGCGCTCTTGCGGACTCGCCCACCGTAGCACTTTGTCGTAATTGGTGGTCACTACCAGCGGACTGCCCAACCGCCAGACGGCGCGCGCCACGTCGAGACTCGCCGGCCGCACGCGCTCCGATGGCGGATCGAATTGCGAGCTAAGGAAGTCGAACCAGAACGCTCCAAGAGCGCCGCGAGCCCGTTCCGCAGCCAACAGATAATCGTCGACACCCAATAACGCCTGAACCAGATCCGCCTGCTTGGTCATGCCGTCGGCGCGCAGCTTTTCTGCCGTGGCCAGAAGAAGGCCGCGCCAGGTGGGAAACAGAGGCTGCCCCTCCGAATCGATGACAGCGCGCGAAACACCCGCCCCAACGAACGGGATCACTTCGCCGGCTTGCAGCGCTTTGATCAGCGAGTCGGGTAGCATAGCAAGTACGCCATTCTCTCAAATAACTGGGGAGCCTGCTCTCATCGCCATTCCCCGAACGGCAGTGCGTGGGCCCGCGACGTGGCGCAAACACTGGTGTTTGCAGCGTCGGCACTCATGCCGACGCTCAGGCGACGAGAAATCCAGCGTAGTCCGGTAGTCCTGTAGATCACGCGAGATTCGCCGCGCTTCGCCGTCGATGCCTTTCAATGTGCTTCAGCAAACCTCCGGGGCGGTTCGTGGAGCAATAATTCGATGATCCTCCGGGCCTCGGCTCGCTTGTGGAACCAGCCCGGCGACGAGAATCCCAATAACGGGTTCCGTTGTGCTCAGAATTTGGATAGGAAGGCCTCGGTCTTCCGCAAGCCAGAGCCGGAACGGTCAAGGCCGCTTCGAGCGTGCGTCCTTCACGTCCGGATCATGCTCCAGACGCCGCGGCTCGTGCCGCGGCGTCGAACACAGAAGCGCCCCCGGGCACTGTGGTAGCGATAGCTTTGGCCGGAGCCAATTTTTTTTAGCGGCTTCGCCGCTAAAGGCAAGAGAAAAAAGAATCAAGCGAACACTTCCCGGACACACCGAAACCCGGTGAGGCCGTCGCGAGCAACCGGCCGGAAGTCGTAGCGAAACGCGGCCCGCAGGTACCTCGCATCGTCGCTGAAGGAACCGCCCCGCACCACGCGCACTTTCTTCGAGTCGTCATACCAGTCGTCAACCCACTCCCAGACATTCCCCGCGAGATCCGCTATCCCGTCAGGCGTGGAGCCTCGCGGAAAAAGCCCTACCGGGCTGACTCTCTCAAGCTTCGTGGCATCATAGTTCGCCCTGTCGGGACCGGGCTTCTCGTTGCTCCACGGATACTCGCGCCCCTCAGCGCCCCGCGCGGCCCGTTCCCACTCCGCCTCGCGCGGCAGCCGCACGCCCGCCCAATCGCAGTAGGCTTTCGCATCGAACCAGGTAACTTCCACCACCGGACAGTTGCGCCGTAGTAACTGGCCGTCCCATCCGTCCGGTTTGGGCCCGCCGGCCTCCACAAATCGCCCATACTCCTGAACGGTCACCGGATACTTTCCGATCAGGAAGCCCTCCACTTTCACCCAATAATCCCGATCGCTCGGGAGGCTCAACCTTGGATCTCCAGCCTGCCCCAGCGCATCCGCAGCCTCCAATCGCGTCTTCAAGGGAATGGCCGCGGCCTGACTCACCTCGAAGATGCCCAGCACGGCGTTTTTCACGTCGGCATACCGCGAATCGGACGGCTTGTATGCGGGCGGCAAGTCCCGAAGCATGGCGCCCAGCAGGCCGAAGCAGCGGGCTTGCTTGGTCAGATCCGGCGCCACGCGCCGGGAACCGTACAAATCATCCAGCGCCGCCGATACCAGCGCGTCCACGTTCTGATCCCGCTGCTGATGCAGGATGCTGGCCAGCAGAAGCACCACCTCGCGCCATTCCGGCAGCCACGCCCGCCCTTCGGCAATTAGCAATTTGTGCCGCGCGGCGGGGTCGGTGTTAGCCAGAAGCCGCGCCGCCAGGAACTCCTGAAAGGTGAGGTGCCAGAACCGGATGTCCGTGCCGCGGTTCACCACGATTCCGCTATCCGCTTCCTCCTCCTTGAGAAGCGCCAGCGCACGCGACGCATTACCTTGAAACAGCGATTTTAACTTTTCGGCGGCCCAGTCCCGGGGGACCTGCACCTGCCGCCCTTCCGGATGCTCTTGCATCTCGCCCGCGAGTTCTTGCAGAACCTTGATGCAATCTTCCGCGTTCAGCCTCCCGCTTCCCGGTGGCCGTATTCGCGAACGGGCGAGCCACATTAGAACGGAATCGTACAGCTCTGCCCGCCGCTCGGGCATCCGCTTCTCGTTCCACTGAAGCACCGCGAGCGCGGTCAGCATCACGGGATTGGTGGCGATGCGCCGGATCTCCACCCGGCTTTCCACCGCTTCGATCAATTCCTTAGCGTGACTCTTGCCGCGTTCGGGATTCTCGAGAATCAGCGCCTCCGCCCATCTCGTGAGAAACGTGCGCACCGCTTCCGGTTCGAGCGGCCCGATGCGCGCGGCATGAAAACCCTTGAGCATCACCTCTTCTTCATAGGCTTTGGGACGAGTGGTCACCACGAACCGGCAGTTCGGCCACGTTCGCGCCGCTTTCTCAATCAGCCGCGAGACACTCTCTCGCGCCGCTTCGCTCGGAGCCTCATCCAACCCATCCACCAGCAGCAGGCACGGGCCCTTGGTAAGTTGCCGCTTGAAGAAATCCTCGTTGAGCGGCACTGTGAGATCCCGCGCCTGCTGGGCCAGCAGAAGCGGCGCCAGCGCGGGCTCGTATTTCCGCTTGTGGCGCTCCACGAATTCGGAAAGCTCGGATATCCGCAGCAGCAGCGGGAACGGCGCGGAGGCATCGGCGAGTCGGGCCGCGCACGCCGCGTTCGCAATGCGCCGCAGGAAGGTAGTCTTGCCCGATCCCGGATCGCCCAGAATCACGAGCCGCGGATGGGCAAGCGACTCGTCGAGCGTGGTCCGCGCCCGGCCACCCTCCATCTCGCCCGCGCGCTGGCCCAGTTCGTCGATCAGCGGAATGTAGAGATCGCCGATCGGAAATCGCGGAGCCACCGCCACGCCCAACTGTAGCCCGCGAATCTCGATGAATGCCGTCTCGTTGCGCAGGTTTTCGAGATAGGGTCTGGAATCGCTCTCCATCGGCGGCAATGGTGAAGCAACCCGCGCGCCGCCGGAAGAAGCGTGCATGGCCAGTTCTCCAAGCAGGTCGAGCAGCGGCTGTCCGAAACCGGCGAAGGGCACCGGCTGCACCGAGAGTCCTTGCAGTTCCTTTTCCACCGTCTCCATGCTGCCCTCGCGAACCAACACGAAGTGCTTGACGCCCGCGCCGGCGAAAGTCTCCCGCACCCAACGGATCTGCTGCTGAATGGCCTCTTCCATGCCGAACCCGATGAACAGGAACGTTCGCGCCGTAAGCAAGTGGCGCAACGTCCAGGAAGCAGCCTCGTAGTCCGCCTTGACCTGGGCATCGGTTGGATACAGCTTGGCGTAGCCGTCGGGCGTCAGGATGATCTCTTTCGGCCGGTCGACGAAGCCATGCAAATGCCAGACGGCCGGTTTCACCAGGCGGCCGCGTTGGATTTCAGCGAGGTTCTCCGCGTGGCTCACGGTCCATTCGCGCAGGTCGCCCGCTTGCGGACTCGCCCACCGCAGCACTTTGTCGTAATTGGTGGTGACAACCAGTGGACTGCCCAGACGCCAGACGGCGCGCGCCAGGTCGAGACTCGCCGGCTGCGCGCGCGCCGACGATGGATCGAATTGCGTGCTAAGGAAGTCGAACCAGAGCGTTCCCAGAGCGCCGCGAGCCAATTCTGCCGCGTGCAGGTGGTCGCCGTCCTCCACGTCCGCCTCAACCCGATTCGCCTTCCTGGTCAGGCCGTCGGTGCGCAGCTTTTCTGCCGCCGCCAGCAGAAGGCCGCGCCAGGTGGGAAACAGATGCTGTCCCGCTGCGTCCGTGACCGCGCGCGAAACACCCGCCCCGGCGAACGGGATCACTTCGCGGGCTTGCAGCGCTTCGACTAAGGTGGAAGGCACCATATCCGGAGATCCTATCCTGAGCGATGGAACCCATGCAACAAGGGTCCGTACCGACCACAAATCCGGAGCATTCTCGCGCAGCACCTCTTGCAACCACGGCGTTCCAACGAAGATCAGCGGGACATCGAACGCCCGGCGCAGAGGGTTGCGAACCTGATTTAGGCGTGCGACACCCACGCTCCACGCTTTCGACCAGACGGCGTATTCCGGCGCTCCCTTGGGCACGGCGCGTGCGACCCAAATCGCGCCCGTATCGGCGACGGGCCGCGGTTCCATAAGCGTGGAAGCAAGATCCTCCAAATCCTCAGGCGCTGCCGCCGGGACTTCGATCAGGCGCTTTCCCTTCTCCTGGAGATAGTGGCTCAGAGCCGTGCGGCAGGCCTCCGCGCAGCCCGCATCCGGCGTCAGCAAAACGATGAACGCGAACCCCTGGCCAAGCTCAAAATGCCTCAGCACTGCCTGCCAATCGGGCGAATGTGCAAGCTGATACCGGTCCGCGAGGCTCTCGACTTCTGTCACTTCGATTCCATCGCAGCGTTGGCTCTTGCGATCTTTGCCACCTCGCCGCGTACCAGCGGGTGCACATCGTACCAGTCTTCGCCGTTGCGAATGTACAGGACGAGGTGCGTATCCAGAAAGAGCGTAAGCCGGTTGACGTCCACCGCGTCGCGGCTTTTCAGCACGGTGGCCCGTTCCTTTTCAATGCCTGCCAGCCAAATGGCATCGTCCAACGCAATGGGCAGGAAATTGCTCCTCACGTGAAGGATGGCTTGATCGATGGCGCTATCGGCCACGGGCAAGGAATCGGCTTGGAGGATCGTCTGGCGAAGCAGAAGCAGGAGATCGCGGAAGTGCCCACCGCAGAGATCGATCAGACGCATGGCGCGAGGCCATGGATCCTCCCCGAAGAGTTTATTGAGGCCGTTCACGGTGAATCTCTTCTCGACCAATGCCCGAAGCGCCTCCGTGCCGTGATCGCAGCTTGAGCGCTGTGGATCGTTGTTCCACAGCCGAAGGCATGGCAATACGACCATGTCAAGACCCGGCAGGACGAACTTGAGCCAGGGCGGGACGGTGCAAACCACGTGGAGGTACGGAATCTTCAGAAGATGGAGGTAATTGGAAAAGAGCAGTTCGACGCTGTGAATCACGTCCCGCTCATTGGAGATCGAGCCGCGGATTTGCTCGAGCGAATCGAACAGAAACACGACTCGCTTGTCCGGACTGCGGAATTCGCGAATCTTTTCGATCCCTTCGGCAAAAAAATTCCGCACTTCAGCGCCCAGTTCTCCGATTTTGGCGTTCAGGGCTTCGGCGAGTTTCTGGCGTAAGGAGGGCGACGAGCGAAGTTCCAGTTTCAGGTCTACTCCGGCCTTGACTCCGATCTCCTTGATCTGGACGTCCGTCGTCAGCCAGTGTTGAAACCTGGTCCAGTAGCTCTCGGAAGAGAGGGGTATCCCGAGTTTCTCCACCGCTTCACCGAAGGCTCCAGCCAGCGCAATAAGCAGCAACGAGATATCGACCGGGGCCGCGGGATTGATGAATTCCAGGGCGTCACCGTAAAGAACTACGTAACCGGATTGTTCAAGCCGGTCCTTGAGCCTGAAAAGTTCGGTCGTCTTTCCCGAGCCGCGAAATCCCGAGAACAGACTCAAGCTCTCGGTTTGGGCGTAGTCGATTGTCCGTTCGAGTTCCCTTACGGGATCGTCGCACCCCGGGTGACTGTAGACAGGCTGATAAAGCGGATCGCCGGATGCAAGCGGGTTGTCCTGGAGAGTCAGATAGATCGACTTCAAGAACTTGCGGTCATCGGGCGTCAGCGGCATCAACCATCAGTATCATACAGTTTGAGCGATGGGAAAAGCGCTCGCCGCTTGAACTTCCACCGAAACCCGCCTCATGCGTAAATTCATCTGATAACAAGCCACTTAACGAATAAACCCTTGACTCCATGGTGTACTCTGTTTCCAGGATGGTATTTACCTGTGAGTCCCTTACGTAGCTGGCAATCGTTCCGCGAAACAAAAAATAACGAAACGACCCTAACTCCCCGGCGGGGGAATGACTTCTCCCAGGACCTGGCGCGCGACCCAGGTTGGACAGGCCTCTCGGCCGGTCAGGCGCCTCGTCCGAGGCACGGCTGCAAGCGCCTCCGATCCGCCAAACAAAAAAATGCGAAACGACGCTAATCCCATTTTCGGACACTTTTGCAATAAGGCGCTAACCCTATGAAAAAGCTGCCCATAGCTGTCCTGATGGCCGTAATCGCAGCAGCCATCGTCTGGGGCATCCGCTCCCGTAACGCGCCCCCGGACACCCGAATCCGCTTCTCGGGGAATCTGGAAATGACGCAAGTCAACATCGCGTTCAAGGTTCCCGGCAGGCTTATCGAGCGGAACTTCAACGAAGGCGACCCCGTGAAAAAAGGTGCGGTCGTGGCGCGCCTCGATCCGGAACGCGTCACGCGGGAGCGGGGAAGCGCGCAGCAGGGCGTCGCCGTGGCCGAATCGCAGCTTGTGCTCCTCCGCACGGCCATCGAGCAGCAGCGGGAATCGCTTGCCGCCGAAACGCAGTTGCGGCAGGCGGAAATCGCGCAGGCGCAGGCGCATCTGGACCGGTTGCTAGCCGGGTCGCGCAAACAGGAAATCCAGCTCGCCCGCACCGCCGTGGCGGAAATCGGCGTCGAACACGAGCGCGCCGCGAAGGACTGGCAGCGGGCGCAATCTCTGTTCCGCAATGAGGACATTTCCACCCAGCAGCGCGACCAGTTCAAAGCGCGCTTCGACGGGACGCAGGCCTCGCTCGACCAGGCCAAACAGCGCCTGGCTCTGGCGGAGGAAGGCCCCCGCCAGGAAGATGTCGCCGCCGCCCGCGCGCAGGTGGCCCGCGCCCAGGCCGCGCTGCGGCTCACCGAATCCGCCCGCATCGAGCTGCGGCGGAAGGAGCAGGAGACCGCCACGCGGCGCGCCGAAATTGAACGCGCCCGGGCGCAGGTCTCGGTGCTTGATTCGCAGGTATCGGACAACGCCGCGCTGTCGCCGGTGGACGGCGTCGTGCTTTCGAAAGCGGCCGAGGCCGGGGAAGTGCTGGCCGCCGGCGCAAACGTCTTGACCATCGCCGACGTGGAGCATCCCTGGCTCCGCGGCTACATCTCCGAACAGGACCTGGGCCGGGTGAAGGTGGGAGCGAAGGTGAGAGTCACCACCGATTCGTTTTCCGGCAAAGTGTACGAGGGCAAGCTTACCTTTATCGCCTCGGACGCGGAGTTCACGCCCAAGCAGATACAGACGGCGGCGGAACGCGTCAAGCTGGTGTATCGCGTGAAGGTGGAGATTCCCAACCCAGCGCGAGAGCTTAAGTTGAACATGCCTGCCGATGCGGAGATCGTGATCGAGCCCTAATGCCGAATCGTATCCCATTCATCAGCCGTTCGGGCTGCCTCCGGCCTGTTGGGGCGGTTTCCCTGGACCGCGCGGGACGTCCCCGTCCCGCCGCCGGAAGCGGAGGCGGATAATCAATTGCCGCCGTTCATCGAAGCACGCAACCTGACGCGCCGCTTCGGCGGAATCACGGCCGTGAACGGCGTGAATCTGTCCGTCGCGCAAGGCGAGATCTTCGGCTTGCTCGGGCCTGACGGCGCGGGCAAGACCACCATGCTGCGGATGCTGTGCGGGCTGATGGATCCGAGTGAAGGCGAAGCGCGGGTCGCGGGCTGCGACTGTTCCCGCGAAACGGACGCCATCAAGGATTCGATCGGCTACATGGCTCAGCGATTCGGCCTCTATGGCGACCTGACCGTGCGGGAGAACATGCTCTTCTACGCCGATCTGTTCGGCCTCGCGGCGAGCGACGTGGAGCCTCTCATGCTCGAACTGTTGCGCATGACCCGCATGGAACCCTTCCAACAGCGTCAGGCGGGGCGCCTCTCGGGCGGCATGAAGCAGAAGCTCGCGCTCATGTGTACGCTGCTGCATCATCCGCGCGTCCTGTTTCTGGACGAGCCGACCAACGGCGTCGACCCGCTTTCCCGCCGCGATTTCTGGGACATTCTCTATCGCCTGGTCGCCGATGGCCTCACCGTTTTCCTCACCACAGCCTACCTGGAGGAGGCCGAGCGCTGCAATCGCGTGGGCCTCATGCACCACGGCCGCCTCATCCGGTGCGACACTCCGGACGCGCTCAAGCGGGAGACCGGCGAGGAGCATTTCGAGGATGTGTTTGTTGCGTTGATCGGGAGCGCGGATGCCTGAAGCGTTCGCCGTCTCCGCCGCAAATCTGGTCAAGCGGTTCGGGGACTTTTTCGCCGTGGATCACGTCAGCTTCGCCGTCAGGCCCGGCGAGATTTTCGGCTTTCTCGGCCCCAACGGCGCCGGAAAGTCCACCACCATCCGCATCTTGTGCGGGTTGCTGCGTCCGTCCGAAGGGGCCGCCGAGGTTGGCGGCCTCGACGTCTACACGCAGACGGAACAGATCCGCGGAATCATCGGCTACATGTCGCAGAAATTCTCGCTCTATGACGACCTCACGGTCGATGAGAATCTCGATTTCTTTGCGGGCATCTACGGCGTGCCCCGCGCCGCGCGGAGTGAACGAAAGCAGTTTGCGCTCCGCATGGCCGGCCTCGAAGACAAGCGGGGCATGATGACGCGGCTCCTTCCAGGGGGCTGGAAACAGCGGCTTGCGTTGGGCTGCGCGATCCTTCACGAACCGCCCATCCTGTTTCTGGACGAGCCCACATCGGGCGTCGATCCCATCGCGAGGCGGCGATTCTGGGACCTCATTCGCGAATTCGCGGCGGCGGGGCGCACGGTCTTCGTCTCCACCCACTACATGCAGGAAGCCGAGTTGTGCGGCAGGCTCTCGCTGATGTACCGCGGCAGAATGATCGTCATGGGAACGCCCGGCGAGTTGAAGGCGGCAGCGGGAAAGCGGTCGATGGAGGAAGTCTTCGTCGAGTTGATTGAAGAAGAGGAGCGGAAACTCGCATGACCTGGCGGCGAACATGGGCCGTCGCCCGGAAGGAAGCGCTGCACATTCGCCGCGACGTGCGAAGTCTGATCCTCGCGCTGCTCTTGCCGCTCATTCTGCTGGTGCTGTTCGGCTATGCGCTCACGCTCGACGTGGACCGCATTCCCGCGTTCGTTTACGATGCCGACCAAAGCGTCGAGAGCCGCGCCCTCGTCGCCCGTTTCCAGGGCTCTCAATATTTTTCGCTCCTGGGCGTGGTGGAGAACGAAAAGGCGCTTGAAGCCAAAATCGACCGGGATGAATGCCTGCTCGGGATCGCGATTCCACGCGACTACGCGACGCGGTTGCTCTCGGGGCGCGAGGCGTCCGTGCAGCTTCTGATCGACGGGAGCGATTCGAACACGGCTTCGATCGCTCTTGGCTACGTCGATGCGCTGGTCCAGTCGCACGCGGCGGAGTTGCAGGCGAAGGCGCAGGTGCGGCGGACCGGACGAACGGTGGTCCCGCCGGTCGAGCTCCGTACGCGAATCTGGTACAACAGCGAGCTGAAGTCGCGGAACTTCATCGTACCGGGCCTGATCGCCGTCGTTCTGATGATCATCGCCGCGCTGCTGACCTCGCTCACCATCGCCCGCGAGTGGGAGAACGGAACCATGGAGCAGTTGCTTTCGACTCCGCTGCGGCCGGCCGAAACGGCTCTCGGCAAGCTGATGGCGTTCTTCGCGCTGGGGCTCGTCGACGTGGCGGTCTCCGTAATGGTCGGCGTATTCGTGTTTGGCGTCCCGCTGCGCGGCAGCGTGCTTTTCCTGTTCTTTACAAGCTGCATCTTCATGTTTGGCGCGCTCTGCTGGGGCATCCTGCTTTCGGCCGTGACGCGGTCGCAACTGCTCGCCTATCAGGCGGGGCTTGTCACCTCGTTCCTGCCCGCGTTTCTGTTGTCCGGTTTCACGTTTGCCATCGAAAACATGCCGCCGGCCGTACAGGCGATCACTTACCTGTTTCCGTCGCGCTACTTCGTCGGCATCCTGAAGGGCGTGTTTCTCAAAGGCGTCGGGATGGAGGTTGTGGGGATTGAAGTGCTGTTCCTCGCCGTATACGGCGCGCTCGTGTTTTTCCTGACGGTGCGCGTTCTCAGACGGAAGTTGGCCTAGTACCTAGTTGCATAAGTCAGAGTACTTGGCTTTGGGGCCGGAAGGGAACACGACTGCCTTCTTCCATTCAAACGGCGCTGCCTTTTCGTTGTAGACTTCAACAAAGTCGTCGATCGCTTGCCGCACTTGCCG
>SYKU01000417.1 GCA_005808865.1 Acidobacteriota bacterium | reverse complement strand
GCCCCACCGGCTCCGGCAAGTCCACCGCCGCCCGTTTCCTCAAGTCCCTCGTCGATCCAAACCGCTCCCCTCTTCTTCCCGCCCCAACCGGCCGCCGCGCCCTCATCCGCGACGCCTCCTCCAACTGGGTCATGGCCTTCGATCACGTCTCGAAACTCCCCACCTCCGTTTCAGACACGCTGTGTACCCTCACCTCCGGCTACGCCCACACCTTCCGGGACGGCGGACGCACCGTTGTTCAGAACCTTGCCCGCCCCATGATCCTCGTCGCCACCGAGCGCCTCAAGCTGCATCCCGACCTCGCCGCTCGCTGTCTCGCGGTCGATCTGGATCCGGAGGAGCATCACTCCGGCTTGATGGGGTGGTCCCCCTGGGCCGCGCGGGACGCCTCCGGCTCGCCGCTGGAAGCGCTGACGCCAAATCCCAATCCGGACGCCGCCTTTGACGCCATTCGCCCGGCTCTTCTCGGCTCGCTCTGCACCGCGATCAGCCAGACCATGAGGGGCCAGTTTACCTACGCGACGCCCACCGAACTGGCGGAAGCTCTGAAACCGGTTCCTTCTCCACTCGTCCAAGGCATTCGCAAACTCGGACCCTTCAAAGGATCCGCCACGGAACTGGCCGCTGCCCTGAAGTGGCACTCCACGCCGCGCCATCTCTCCCAGGAGCTTCGCGACCTGACGGACGTGGCCTTCACCATCCGCTTCTTCCATCGCCGCGGGGAACGGAAAATCGAAATTGGATTTTCTGCGTCACCCCCCGTGCCGCCGCCTGATCTTGCTTTAGGTGATTTGGATGGTCCAGGTGCTTTGGGTGCTCTGCGTGGGGCAGGCGCTTCCGCCCGCCAGGACCTCGTCAAAGGCCCCGCACCGCGCTCCTGCCGCCCTCAGGGCAGCGATGAAGAAATCACCGCCACGGACGAAGGGAAATGAACGCGGATCGAAACAAGGCATCTCGGCGCCGTCTCGCGCGCCGCCTCAACTACAATGGTGGGTTGCCCCGCATGCAGCCAGCGAACCAGATCGCCTTCTACGACCTCGACGGCACGCTCATTTCGAGCAACGTCGTGACGCAGTACGCGTTCTTCGTCCGAAAGCACCCATCCCGCGTCACAGCCACGCTCAAGTATGCCAAGCTGCTTCTGAGCGTGCCTGCCCTGATCGCCATCGACGCGTATTCGCGGAAGACCTTCAACCACGTGTTCTTTCGCGAGTACCGCGGCATGAGGCAAGACTGGCTTCTCGCGATGGCCGGGGAGTTGTTCGAAACCGTGGTGCGCCCGGCGATTTTTCCCGGAGCGAAAGCTCTTGTGGAAGCGGACCGCGCGCGCGGGATGCGCACCGTGCTCGTAACCGGAAGTCCCGACTTCGCGCTCGGACCCGTTGCCGGCTATTTCGGCTTCGACGACGTGATCTGCAACAGCCTTGTCTACCGCGACGGCGCGGCCACGGGACAGATCGCCGAACCACTCATCGCCGAAAAGGAAAAAGTAGCCGCGATGTTAAACCTCAGCCGCGCGCATGGCGCCGAACCCGCCCACAGCCGGGCCTATTCCGACAGTTTTTCGGACGTTGCCATGCTCGAAGCCGTGGGCCATCCCTCCGCCGTCAACCCCGACAGGCGGTTGAAGCGGATCGCCCTCGACCGGGGTTGGCCGGTGCTGGACTTGAAAAATGGAAACCACTAGAGCGAACAGCTACTCGTCTTCGTATGTGTTTGGCGATCCCGCGCCGAATTCCGTGGGCCGCGCGGCGCTTGTATCGCACGAAGGGTGCGTCGTCCATCTTGAGGCCAACTCCGCGCCGCGCCTTCTTTGGTACGGCGAAGACTTGCTCGACGTGAAGATGCCGGCGGGCACCCGCGTTGTCTATCCGAAACCCACGATTCCGGGGCTGCCGGATCGCAAGCGGGGAATTCAGTACGCCATTTCGCATCCCGAAGAGATGGAGCCGCTCGTCGCCCTGCTGAAGCCCGGAATGCGGCTTACCATCGCGATTGACGACATCTCGCTCCCGCTCCCGAAAATGCCGCGGCCCGATATCCGCGAATCGGTGCTGACCGTGATTCTTGAACTGCTCGCGTCGGCCGGCGTGGAGGATGTCCACATCATTGTCGCCACCTCATTCCACCGCAGGATGGCGGCCTTTGAGATCGAACACGCCGTTGGGCCGAAGATCTTCAACGAGTTTTTCCCGGACAGACTGTACAATCACGATGGCGAAGCTCCCGGCGGCATGGTGGAACTGGGTGTCACCGATCGCGGAGAACGCGTGCGGATCAACCGGCGCGCCGCGGAATCCGACCTGTTGATCTACGTCAACATCAACCTTGTTTCGATGGACGGCGGCAACAAATCCGTCAGTGTCGGGCTGTGCGATTATGCGACGCTGCAAGCCCATCACTCGCCGCAGACGATTCTCGAATGCGACTCGTACTTCGACCATAGCCGCTCGGCCCTCACGCATTCCTGCGACCGCATCGGCGCGATCGTCAACCGTCATCTGAAGGTGTTTCATATCGAGACCGTCGTGAACAACGCGATGTTCGATCCGATGATGCAGTTCTTCACCAGGAATGAGGACCGCTACACCGCGTTCGACAAGGTGGCCTTCCGCACGGCGCAGTTCGGATTGAAACAACTGCCGCGCGCCGTGAAGCGCAAGATCCTGTTTTCGGTGCCGGCCGCTTATCAGATGATCGCCGCGCATGCGGGCGCGACACTTCCGGCCCACGAGAAGTCGCTCGCTTATAACTACGCGCAGTATTGCGTGCCCGTCGAGGGGCAATCGGACGTGGTGGTTTTCGGCATTCCGTTCATCTCTCCTTACAACGTCAACTCGATCCTGAACCCGCTCCTGGTGCAGGTACTCGCGCTCGGCTATTTCTTCAACATGTATCGAAACCGGCCGGTGGTAAAGAAAAACGGCGTGATCATCGTTACCCATCCGCTCTACGACGAATTCGACCCCTTGCACCACCCCTCGTATATCGAATTCTTCCACCGCATTCTGCCGGAAACGCGGGATTCGAATGAACTGCAAAGGCGCTATGAGAAGGAGTTCGCGCACAATCCCGACTACATCCGCATGTACCGCACCGGCAACGCATATCATGGCGTGCATCCGTTTTACATGTGGTATTGGGGCGAGAACGGCCGCGCGCACGTGGGCAAGGTGATCTGCGTGGGCGCTGAAGACAAACAGACAGCGGCGACGCTCGGATGGGATACCGCGGCAACCATGGACGAAGCACTCGAGATGGCGCAGTCTCACCTCGGGCACAAGCCGAGCGTGACGCTGATGCACATCCCTCCGATCGGAATGGCGGACGTCTTATGAAGGTGGGACGGGCCTCCGGGCCTTATTCTGTCGACGAACGTTCCCCGGACGGCGGGAAATCTGTATTCGCCGTCGCCGGACGGCCCCCCTGGTGCGCGCGGGACCCCCTGGACCCGCACCTCGGCGAAATCAACGTCATCCGGCACGGACTTGGGCGCATCAGTCTTCCCTGCCCAGCCATTAGCGCATGAAACCCGCACTGATCACCGGCGCAACCGGGTTCCTTGGAAAGCATCTCGTGGCCCGCCTGAAGCCGGAGCAACCTCTCCGGGTCCTGTCCCGGGCTCCGTCCCCCTGGGATGGCGACCCAGCCGTCGAAACGGTGCGCGGAGACATTACTTCACGCGAAGACGTCGCGCGGGCCATGCACGGCGTGGGCGGCGTTTATCATCTGGCGGGCATAGTCTCCCGCGATCCGAAGGACAACGGGTTGCTCTATCGCGCCCACGTTGAAGGCACGCGCAATATTTGCGAAGCGGCGCGGACCGCCGGCGTTGAAAAAGTCGTCGTCGTGTCGTCTTCCGGCACCGTCGCCGTCAGCGCGGAGCCTGTCGTGCACAACGAGGAGTCGGGCTACAAGCACGACGTTGTTGGCCGCTGGGCCTATTACTTGAGCAAGATTTACGCGGAGAAACTGGCTTTTGCCTATGGGCTGGAGTTCGGCCTGCCCGTTGTATCCGCGAATCCTGCGCTGCTCCTGGGGCCGGGCGACGAACACAATTCCTCGACAGGCGACGTGGCGATGTTCCTCGACGGAGAAATACTCGCTCTTCCGTGCGGCGGGATGAGTTTTGTGGACGCGCGCGATGTCGCCGGGGGTATCGTGGGCGCGATGCGCAGGGGCCGGCCAGGAGAGCGTTACCTCCTGGGTGGCGCCAACTGGACCTTTCGGCGGATCATTGAAAAGGTATCGGAAATATCCGGGGTGCGTCCGCCGAAGATGCAGCCATCGCTCGGCTTGTCCCTTGCTTCCGCGCGCATTCTGCGCCACATATTTCCGCTGATCGGGAAAAAGTTCGAGGGCCTTGACGACGACACGATCCGCATGGCGGCCCTGTTCTGGTATTGCGATTCGTCGAAAGCGATCGCGGAATTGGGATTCACTCCCCGCGACCCTATCGAGACCTTGCGCGACACTGTGGAGGACATACGAAGAAGACGGCGGTCATCGTAAACCCACAGTCGGCCGGCGGCAGGACCGCGAGGCAGTGGCCCGCCATTGGGATCAGTCTGGCAGCGAAGCTTGGCAGGTGCGCCACGCGCTTTACGGAATCGGCGGGGCATGCGACGTCGATCGCCCGCGAACTGCTCGGCGAAGGATACGACCTCATCATTGCGGCCGGCGGCGATGGAACCGTGAATGAAGTGGCAAACGGGTTCTTCGATCCGCTCACAGGCAATCCGCTGCGCCCCGGCGCGGCCTTGGGAATCCTCCCTCTCGGCACGGGCGGTGATTTCAGGCGCTCGCTGGGGATCGATCTGCGTAATTCGATCGACGTTCTAGCGGGGGGTACGGCCCGGCATATCGACGCCGGCCTGGCACGCTACAAGGGGTACGACAACGTAATGCACAGCCGCTACTTTGTCAACGTAGTGAGCTTCGGAATGGGCGGAGACGTGGCGGCACGCTCGCATAATTTTCTGAGCCCCGCGAGTGGAAAGGCTGCGTTTCTCCTCGCCACGCTTGAAACTTTTCTTAGGTACGGAGGCAAGCGGGTCCGCCTCACCATGGACGGCAATATTGGATCCCATTCCTTCCCGGTCACCAACGTCGCCGTGGGCAACGGACGCTACCACGGCGGCGGCATGCACGTCTGTCCGAAGGCGAAAATCGACGATGGCGCGCTTGACGTCACCGTGATCGAGTACCTCCGCATGCACGAGTTGGCGGCCAATCTGCCCACCCTTTACTCGGACAACCTCTACCGGCACCGGAAAACCCACCATTTCCGCGGGCGGCGCGTCTCGGCCGAATCGGACGAGACGGTACTCATCGAAATCGACGGTGAACCACTCGGCATGTTGCCTCTGGAGATTACGGTGCTGCCGGGAGCGATTCCGGTTCTGTATCCGTAAGAGATGGAATCCGCGCCGGCAACCTCCGGTACCACTCGTTCGATGCCTCGTATGCTCCGGCCGCAACCAGGCCCGGCAGGGCCCGCTCAAAAAGCTCCCCCACGCGTCTATCGAAATGGTTGCGCCAGTCGCCGCTGATTCCACGGCGGTAGTGGCTGTGGATGTCGGTCTCGCCGGGTCGACGGCCGCTCCGCGCAAGAAATGAATGGCGTTCCACGGTGTTGGCAACCTGCTCGTCCGGAACGGGCCAGCCGAGGAAACGTACGATCCGGATGAACTCCGCCGCGCCTGACGACACCAGCTTTTCGTAGCTAGTACCTAGTTGCATAAGTCAGAGTACTTGGCTTTGGGGCCGGAAGGGAACACGACTGCCTTCTTCCATTCAAACGGCGCTGCCTTTTCGTTGTAGACTTCAACAAAGTCGTCGATCGCTTGCCGCACTTGCCGCG
>SYKU01000416.1 GCA_005808865.1 Acidobacteriota bacterium | reverse complement strand
CGCGGCAAGTGCGGCAAGCGATCGACGACTTTGTTGAAGTCTACAACGAAAAGGCAGCGCCGTTTGAATGGAAGAAGGCAGTCGTGTTCCCTTCCGGCCCCAAAGCCAAGTACTCTGACTTATGCAACTAGGTACTAGCTCCATGGCCATGGCAGCTTCTCTCATCGCATCGAGGGGCGCCTGGAGCACCTCAAGATCGATCCGGTCGCCACGCTCAAGCAGCAGATCCACGGCGAGGACTTCGAGCTCCTTTCTCACGCGATAAATATGGGTGATGTCGGTGCCGCTCAATTTGGTGACGTACGCTCCCTTGTTGGTTACCCTACGCACAAATCCTTGGCGCTCCAGCTCAAAAAGGGCTTCGCGCACCGAACTGGTTCCGACGCCCAGACGCTTGCTGAGCAGATACTCGACGATTCGCTCGCCTGGCTGAATCGTGCCCGCAAGTATCGCGTCGCGGATCAGTTTGGCGATGCGGCTTTTCATCGTAATAGGTTCAAGTTGTTTATCGAGTTCAGCTAGCATGGAGAGTTGTCTAATGGCAAACGGTCGCCGACAAGGACCTGATTCTTACCGTTATGCCCCAGTTCCGTTTCCTTTCCACGGAACTGCTGCAAGGCTAAGTAATGATCTCGGAAACGACCCGTCCACCTATGTCTGTCAGCTTTTTGAAGCGGCCCGCATGGAGGTGGGTGAGCCGGTTCTGATCAATACCCATCAGCCGCAGCAACGTGGCGTGCATGTCCCGAAGAGGAATCGGCTCGTCGGCGGCACGTGTGGCGAACTCGTCGGTTTCTCCGAAAGTAGCGCCACCCTTCACATCACCCCCGGCGAACCACATTACCAAACCGTACTGGTTGTGGTCTCGACCGGGCTTGTCTGTCACAAGGTTGTTGTCGAAGGGTGTGCGGCCCATTTCGGACGCCCAAACTACGAGCGTGTCTTCCAGGAGACCGCTAGAACGCAAGTCAGCGAGCAGCCCGGCGACCGGCTGATCGACCTCTCGGCAGTGCTGCGGCAGCCTGCGGGCGATATCGCCATGGTCGTCCCAGGGCTTTACGCTGCCATGAAGAACCATCACGAAGCGAACACCGCGCTCCACCATGCGGCGTGCCATCAGACACTGACGGCCAAACGTGGCGGCCGAGGGGTCATCCAGGCCGTACAGCTTGCGCGTAGCCGCGGATTCGCGCGACAGGTCGATGAGCTCCGGCGCTTCGGTCTGCATGCGAAAGGCAACCTCATACGCTGCAATTCGCGCTTCGAGGTCGGTCGTGCGCAAGCGCGACGCGGCGTGCCGCTCATTGAGAAATCGCAAAAGGTCGAGCTCGGTACGCTGGGCCTCCGGCTTGACTTCGGGTCTCGGCCGCAGATCCGCGATCGGTGTGGGACCGTTCCGAAATAGAGTTCCTTGATAGGCCGACGGCAGGTAACCGTTACTCCAGATGCCGGCGCCGCCCACTGCCGGCACGCCCTGACCTAACACAACGAAGCCCGGCAAATTGCGGTTTTCAGTGCCAAGTCCATAGGTGATCCACGAGCCAACGGAAGGACTACCCGGAAGAATGTGACCGGTGAGCGCATGATACACGGCTGGCGAATGGTTGTTGTTATCGACCTTTATGCCATGAACGAATGCCATATCGTCTACACGCGTAGCCATGTGGGGCAACAGGTCCGTAATCCAGCGCCCGCAGCGTCCATGCTGGCGAAATGGGGCCAGAGGTGGAATGATACGATTTGGCGCCGCGGAAAATGTAGCAATCTCCCCTACGGTTCCCTTGGCAACCGGCATCTGCTTTCCCGCGTGCCTGATGAGCGCCGGCTTATGTTCGAAAGTGTCCATCTGACTGACGCCGCCTTCCATGAAAAGGAAAATGCAGCGTTTCGCTCTGGCGGGCAGATGCGCGGGCCGCGGGGCCAGAGGATCATCGGGGACAGTCGCGCCGTAAAGGTCGCCGGCAAGTAGATCGAGCAATGCCAAGCTTCCGAGCCCGAGGTGACCTTGGAGGAAATTTCTGCGGTTGACGCGACTCATAGATTACTCCACGTACAGCATCTCGTTGGAACTGAACAGCACACGGCAGACGGCGGCTATTGAGCCTGGAAAGGCTGCTGTTCGCGTTAGCTCTTCCGCCGCTGGAGTGCGGTTTACCACGATCTCAAACGCGCGTCGAACCTGGGCCGTGCGGTCCGGGCCCGCTTCCCTGACGATTCGCGCAGCCAAATGCGCAGCCGCTTCGTTCACGAGATCACCGTTCATCATCGAGAGGGACTGCAATGACGTAGTGGTTGCGGAGCGCCGCTCGCAGGACTCCTGAAAAACCGGCGCGTCGAACGACGCGAGCATCGGAAGCGGCAACGAGCGCCGCTGGAAGATATAGATGGAGCGACGACGGGCATCTTCCTCTTTCTGGTTAGTCTCCCATTGTACGCCGCCTATCGGAACAGGCTTGGCGAGGTCCGCCATATCCTTGGGTAGCGGGGGAAACACCGGCGGCCCGCCTCTCTCGGGGCTTAGCCGTCCGCTAATGAAAAGCACCGAGTCGCGAATCACTTCGGCCTCGAGTCGACGCCGGTTGAACCGCCAAAAAAGAGTGTTGTCGGGATCGGCAGGGTTGTCGTTGGCAGATGGGTTATCGGCCGCTTGCCTATACGTGTTGGACGTTAGCATCAAACGGTGCATCGACTTGACGCTCCAGCCGTTCTTCACGAACTCCAATGCCAGCCAATCGAGCAGCTCCGGATGGCTTGGCCGCGATCCATTCTTTCCGAAATCGCTTGTGGTCGCCACGATGCCACGGCCGAAACGCTGCTGCCAGATGCGGTTCACCATCACCCGCGCAGTGAGCGGGTTCTCCGGGCTGGCGATCCATTTTGCCAGGGTGATTCGGTGACCGCGCGTCGGGAACTGACGATAACGGTCGGTCTCAATAACCGCCGGGTCCGAGTTTCCCGCAATCACAGTCGGAAACCCCGCCTGCACAGCGTCTCCGGGCTGTCGAAAATCCCCGCGGGTCAGCACGTGCACGGATGGTAAGCCAGGGCCCGACGGCGGTCCGGGAACGTTGGTAATCGTCAGCGCAATGGGCTGCCAGCGGGAAAGTTGACGCTCGAGAATCTCGACCTTCACGGCGAGATCGCGATGGCGCTCGATCTCATCCTGGTTGAAGTAGCGCGCCTTGTCGTAGACGTCGCCGAAATCGCGCCTTACCTCGGCCGTGGTGAGCTGATCGAAACGAGCTAGAGGGTCAACTCCGCCGCTCTTGTATGCGTCTTTCAGCTTAACCAATAATTTCTCTTCGAAACCAGCCAGCGCTGCTTCCTCATCAGTATCCTGGGTGCGGTCGGCGATAGCTTTAAGCTTCTCGTGACGGCCTTTTTCAAGCTCGGAAAACACCGTCTGCACGCCCTTCCGCAGTTCCAGGCGAAGGTCTTCACGTCCCAGCCCGCGAGTTCCGGCCTCCGCGACCTTCCTAGCTTTCATGCTCGCCAATAACTGCTTTTCATAGTCGTCCAGTTCGTGTTTTTCCGGACCGCCGGCGAGACGCTTTCGCAATTCTTCGATCTTTCGCGCGGCTAACTCGCGGAAGTGTTTGTCCGCAAATGGCACTTCCAGATCGCGAACCTGGATGGTTTTGAAAAATGCCTGGAAGCGATAGTAATCCTTCGCCGG
>SYKU01000040.1 GCA_005808865.1 Acidobacteriota bacterium | reverse complement strand
TGATCGCTCCCGACGATACGACGTATGAATACGTCGCAGGCCGCCCGCTTGCTCCGAAAGGCGAGGCGTGGGACGCCGCTCTCGCGCGCTGGAAGCAGTTGCCAACCGACGATGGCGCGGCGTTCGATCGCGAGATCTTCATTGACGCCGATGCGCTCGAACCGATGATCACCTACGGCACGAACCCGGGAATGGGCGTCTCCATCACGGGGGCTCTACCCGACCCGTCGTTGATCTCCGATCCGCGTGAGCGCGACTCCGTGGAGAAGGCTCTGCGTTACATGGGTCTTGAAGGCGGAAGACCGCTGTTGGGCCATCCGGTGAATGTGGTGTTCATTGGAAGCTGCACGAACTCGCGGATATCCGATTTGCGCAGCGCGGCTTCGTTGTTGAAGGGCCGGAAGGTGAATCCGAAAGTGCGCGTCATGGTGGTGCCGGGATCTCAGGAAGTCAAGCGGCAGGCCGAAGCCGAGGGATTGCCTCAGGTGTTCCGCGACGCGGGGTGCGACTGGCGCGAGCCTGGCTGCTCCATGTGCATCGCGATGAACGGCGACCAGCTCTCGCCGGGCGAATGGAGCGTCTCGACGAGCAACCGCAATTTCGAAGGGCGGCAGGGCAAAGGCGGGCGTACCTTTCTCGCCAGCCCATTAACCGCCGCGGCAAGCGCGCTTACGGGCATGGTGACGGACGTAAGAACTTTGCTGTAAAACCGGGAGACGAGATATGACGCCATTCAAGAATTTCGAAAGCCGGCTGGTTCCCATGCCGGTCAACAACATCGATACCGATCAGATCATCCCCGCGCGTTTCCTGAAGACAACCTCGAAGGAAGGCCTTGACAGGCAGCTTTTCTGCGACTGGCGGTACGACGAACGCGGCAATCCGAAGCCGGATTTCATCCTGAACCAGCCGCAGGGACAAGGGGCGCAGATCCTGCTTGCCGGAGACAATTTCGGCTGCGGAAGCTCGCGCGAGCATGCTCCGTGGGCACTCACGCAGTTCGGGTTTCGAGCCGTGATCAGCACGTCCTTCGCGGATATCTTTAAGCAGAATTCCCTGAAGAACTCACTGCTGCCGGTTGTGGTTCCGCCGGATTTCCACGCCGCGCTGTTCGCGCTGGTGGCGTCCGACCCGGACGCGAAGATATCGATCGATCTGCCCGCGCAGACGCTGTCGCTGCCTGACGGACGGTCGGTCGAGTTCGAAGTGGACGGGTTCTCGAAGCATTGTCTGATAGAAGGTGTGGATGAACTTGGCTACATTCTGAACAACGAGGCGGCGATTCGGGCATTCGAAACGCGCCGCGCAGGCACGCTGAACACGCTTGAACAGAACGCGTAGACTGTCCGTGGCGGACGGGTGAGTGGCTATCGGCTTATGTGGCCGGTCGTTTGCGCCGAAGCAGGCAGGCGACGAAAAGCGATCGCCTGCCCAGCCTAAAACTCGTACTTCAGCGCCAGCTGCATCACGCGGGGGCCGCCGCGGCCGCGGTCCGTCACGGCGGTGATCAGCCCGCCGCCGATCGCGTTGAACTCGCGGTCCGGCAAGGAGAAGTTGGCGTGGTTGAGGATGTTGAACAACTCATACCGGACCTGAAAGTTCTTTTTCTCGCCCATGCGGAAGTTCTTGAGCAGAGCCAGATTGATGAAATGCTGCCTGGGGCCGTCGAGGATATTCCGTCCGGAATTGCCGAACGTGAAGGCCGAAAAACCGTACTGGCTGATTTCGCATGTGTCCCGCGCGGAGCACCGCGGCACCTTTTCGAAATCGGTCAGCTTATACCAGGGATAGTCGACGCCGCGGCGGCCCGCGCCGGGTATGTTCTCCTGTTGTCCTGACCCGATCCGGTTCGGCCGGGAGGACTCTCCAAGATTCGCATCAATGCCGGCAGAGGTAATCGTAAGGGCCTGCCCACTGTAGTAGGTGCCGCTTCCGGAGAGTTGCCAGCCGCCGACAAGGCCGTTACTCCAGCCTCGCGCTCCGGAAAAGAACTTGCGGCCGCGACCAAACGGCATCGGCAAAGAGAAGACGGCCGTAACAACATGGCGGCGGTCAAAGTCCGACCGGCCCCGCTCACTTTTCAGGTCTTGCGAATTCTGAGCGTTGGCGAATCCACCGGCCGAACTTCCGCTGATCTGCGACGCGTCGTCAATTGATTTCGTGAGCGAGTAGTTCACGCGATAGAACATACCGCGAATGCGCTTCCGCAAGGAAATCTGCCCGGCATTGTAGTTCGAATTCGATCCGAAGGAATAGTAGTTGATCGTATTGAGGCCCGAGATAGGCCGCGGAAACGGGATGTTGGCCAGATAGTTCGCAAGCGAGCGGATGGGCTGATTGAGATCGTAGCGGCGTCCGAGGTGCGTGCCCTTCGAACCGACATAGCCCGCTTCGATTGCTATGCCGGCGCCAAGTTCGCGCTCTACCGTCAGGTTGTAACTTTGCAAATAGCCAAGGGACGGACGCGGATCGTATCCATTCGAATTTGTGGTGTTCCCTTCGGTTGCGCGGATGTCGGGAAAGGGATTCGTCAGCGTGACCAGACTTGGATTGGATGCCAGTCGTGAGAAGGTCTGGTTCACGGAGAACGGGAATCCAGTCATGAGGCTTTCGCGGATGGGATTGAGCAGGTGGCCGGTATAAAAGATACCGTAGCCGCCGCGAAGGACCGTTGTGCGGCTGGCCGGCGTGCGCCACGCGAACCCCACACGAGGAGCGAAGTTCAGCTTGTCCGGAAAGACCAGCGATCGCGGGTACCCTACATCCTTGGCAAGGACGACCCTGTCGAGCAGATTGTACTGCGCCAGGCGATCTTGAAGACCGAGCATGTTGCGGTCACTCGCGATTACGATCTTGCCCAATCCGGCGTTGAAGCTCGAGGTGCGATCATAACGGTCCGACGGGGGCAGATCCAGTTCGTAGCGGATGCCGAGGTTGAGAGTGAAGGATCTCGAAAGCTTGAAGTCGTCGTTGAAATACGCCCCGAAACTGGAGGACCGAAGGTAGTTACGCGTGGTCTCGACGTTGCGCGTAGTGCTTTGAAGCATGCCGAGCAGCAGGTCAGCCACGGAATGGTTGGTCCAGTTGCGCTGGAAATTAAAGGTTCCACGCGTGTTGTTCAGATACGGCTGATTGAACCGGACGCGCTCCACGTCGAATCCCCATTTCAGGACGTGTTTGGATCTGACCCAGGTGTACTTGTTGCTCGCGAGAATGGTGGTGACGTGATAACTGACGGGCTGCGCCGCAGCGGCACCGATGGGAAGGTAATCCTGAATGGTAAACAGCGGAAAGCCCCGCAGCGAGGGATCGTTTGTGGTGCCTGTGATTCCGAGTTGACCGGCGATGTCCTGCCCCTGAAACTTCTCGTGTTCGTCCGTGGCGTTCCGGCTATAGCCGCCGCGCACTTCGGTCAGAAGCGTAGGGCTGAACATGTGGGTATAGTCGATGCCCAACAAGGAGCGGGTGTCCTGCGAAAACGTCGGCCATTTGCCAAGTCCGCTGCCGGCGAACGGAACGGTGTTATCCGCGTCGCGGATCTGGTACCGGAAAGACATGCTGTCGCTCGAACTGAATCGTTGGTCGAACTTCCAGATGAAGCTGTTCCAGACGTCGAAGTCCTTGCCGGTGTTGATATAGTTGTTCGCGCTGTCCGCGCGGTTGGGCAGCGGGTAGTATTCCATCAACTTCAGCGCGATCGGGTGGAAGCGGCTCGCGGGCATACTGTTTCCCGGAAAGCAGGCCGCGGAAGCGGTAGCGGAACAACTTCCTGTAGCCAACGGGTCTCTGAGATAGAGTTTCGCGCCCGTAACGGGCACCACGGACTGCGAAAAATCGCCGGCCCTTTCAAGAACCGTGGGCACACGTCCGATCACGCTCTGCCCGAGAACTTCGCGGGACGATTCCCAGCTGAACATGAAAAAGGTGCGATCGCGGCCGTTATAGATGCGGGGCAACACGACAGGCCCGTGGAGGGTCGAGCCGAACTGGTTGCGGCGGAGGGGAAGTTTAACCGTATCGAAGAACGTCTTGGCATCAAAAATGTTGTTGCGGATGTACTCGAAGAACTCGCCATGAAGCTGGTTGGTTCCGGAGCGGAGCACCATGTTGATGACGCCTCCGGCCATGCGCCCGGATTCGGCGGAGAAGCCCGAGACCTCCATCTTGAATTCCTGCATTGCGCCGACGTTTGGCCGGACCTGGGCGGCGGCGCCGCGGGGATTGCGATTGTTAAACCCATCGACGGAGTAATTGGTGGAGTCCGACCGCGCGCCGTTCACGTTGAGCCCGGAACCCTGGCCCCCCTGGGCCATCGGAACCACGCCGGGGACCATGAAGGCGAGGTCGGTAAAGTCGCGGCCGTCGAGGGGCATCTCGCTGATTTCCTGCTGGATGATGACGTCACCCTTGATGGCGCCGACTTCCGTGTTGATGAGCGCGACTTCGGCGCTTACGGTGACGGACTCGCTGACCGAGCCAACCTGCAAGATGATGTTTTCGCGCAGTACCTGTCCCAGTTCGAGGACGATACCGGTCTTGTGATAAGCGCGAAAACCGGTCCTTTCCGCGACCAACTCGTAGTTTCCCGGTGGCAGATTTGTAAGAGTGAACTCGCCGTCATGATTGGTAGCAATCTCGCGAGTGGTGTTTGTGTCAACGTTCCGGATGCGAATCGCTGCTTCGGGGATCGCAGCGTCAGCGGAATCACGGACGGCTCCGTCGACCGTTGCCGTCCCGCTTTGCGCCCAGAGGCACGCGGAGGAATACAGAACGATTGCGAGAATCCCAACGAATCGCGAAGATGCCCCGTTAGACCTGTGCCAGTGCCCCATTTGCAGCATGGTCTCCTTAGAACAATGACCGGAGTGCCCGTATCAAAACTGCCGGTTTGTTCGATTATACATCCAATCTGAGGTAAACTAGTGTCTAGTTGCATTAGTTCTGGTACTACTGTATGTTGAGTCATGCGCCGAAAGTCCGCGAAATTTCAGCTCAGCGACGAAGAGATGAAGACCTTAGAGGGATGGACCCGCCAAGGCAAGACGGAGCACCGTTTG
>SYKU01000415.1 GCA_005808865.1 Acidobacteriota bacterium | reverse complement strand
TGCGCGAGAACAACTGAGTCAGCACCGTGCCGTAGCCGCCCACAAAAAACGCTGTGGGGGCCCGCGGCACGGGCGGAAAACCGGGAGTCGCACTAGGAAGCGGCAGAGGATTCACCTCGCCGGCCAAACCGTTGTTCGCCATATTGATGAAGCCATCAACGGTGGGCAAGAGCTGACTCTTCGAACCTCTCAAGCCGATCTTCGTGTTCTCGACCTGTATGCGCCGCTGCGCGATTTCGGGACGCGCGGAGAGCGCCGTCGCCACAATGTCCTGAACCGGTTCGATTGCCTCGGTCTCAGGCATGTTGATGCGGTCCGTGGGCACCACGCGCGCGCTCGCTACCGCCGGGCTCGCGACTCCGGTACGGCTCAGAGCGCTCTTGAGAATGGTCTCCTGCTGTAAAACCTGCGTTTCGGAGATGGTCAAGTCCTGCTGGGCGCGGGCGACTTCGGCCTCCGCGCGGACAATCTCGATGGGCGCGAGCGTGCCGATTTCGACCTGCTTCTTGTTGTCTTCGTAGAGCTTCTGATTCAGCTCCAGAGCCTGTCTCCTCACCTTGACGTCTTCGCCGAAGCTCACCAGATCCCAGTAGAGGTTGGTGATCGCCGATACCGTCGTAATGACCTGCTGCTTAAAGACCAGATCCGAGATTTCCCGCTGGTTCCGCGCGACAAGGATATTGCGGTTATTGACCGCGCGGCCAAAGCCCTGCAATAGCTTCTGCGTAATATTCAAACTGGCGCTGCCGATGTTGGATGGATTGAAGTCGGCGCGCAGGCTGTTGGAACGCTGACGGGAATTGGCGTATCCAAAGTTAATGCTTGTTCCCGTCAGGAACGACTGGCCGATATTGAAATTCGCCAGGTCGTTGCGGTTGATGAATGCGTTGGTGCCGGTGACGAAGGCGGCCGTCTGAGGCACCGAGGAATGGGCCCAGCTGAGACGTCCGGTGAGCACGGGGTCAAGGTTCGGGATCGTGGATCCTGTCTGGGTGATGACGGTGCCCGTGGTTTGAGCTCCTGCCTGCTGAAGGGCCGTCTGGGTGATGCCCGTGGCTTGACCGGTTTGCCCCGTGGCTCCTCCAGGGCCCGCCGTAACGCCGGTCGGAACGCCGCGCAGCAGGCCGCCGGCTTTGGCGCGCAGGATGTCGGCGTCGGCGAGCTGTGGGCCGTAGCGCTGAAGCTCGATATCGAGGTTATTCTCAAGCGCAAGCGCGAGAGCGTCCTGCAAGGAAAGGTATAGTCGTCCGGCGCGGAGCAGCGAATCGATACGATTCGAGTTGGCGAGGTTGACCGGTGGGACCGTGACTTCGCGATAGTTCCTCGTGAATCGGTCGAATCGGCCGGTGGAGCGTTGCTCCATCGTGTGGGCGTTTGCCCTCGGAGGAGACTGTGGGCCGGTAGTCTGCGCGCCGGCGTTCTGAAAGACCGTCTGCAACACACACAACAGAGCCAGGGGGACGCGAGTAGAGTTTTTCCTCAATCTGAGCCTTATCCTATCAATGGTATAGTAGGCGTTTGTGACGCCGCAAGCAGATACTGAAACCGGATCCGTTCTGGAGACCTTCCGCGCGACCGGCGCTTACCTCAGCGGGCACTTCCGGCTCACCAGTGGGCTTCACAGTCCGGAATACCTTCAATGCGCGTTGGTTCTGCAGCATCCCGAGCAAGCGGCACGGCTTGGCCTGCAATTGGCTCGGGAACTCGCCAAGCTGCTTCTCCAGGGAAAAGTTCACGCGGTGGCGTCTCCTGCGGTGGGCGGACTGATCATTGGACACGAAGTGGCGCGCGCTCTGGGCGCGCGTTTTGTCTTTACGGAACGGGACTCCTCCGGTAAGATGACGTTGCGTCGGGGGTTCGCCGTTACTCCTGGGGAGACCGTAGTTGTAGTCGAGGACGTGATCACGACTGGCGGCAGCACGAAGGAGGTCGTGGACCTCCTCACCGCGGCCGGGGCGACGGTGTCCGCGGCGGCGTCGATTATCGACAGGAGTGGTGGGGCGGCCAGTGTCGGCGTCCCGCGAGTGGCGCTCGCGACGCTGCAAGTGGTGGCGTATCCCCCCGAGAGTTGCCCTCTTTGCGCGCAAGGCATCCCGGTCACGAAGCCTGGCTCCAGGCCCGCATAGTGGAGGGATGCGCTGGAATGCGCCGGATTCGAGTCTCCGTCGCATACGACGGAACCGGTTTCCATGGTTGGCAAGTGCAGCCGGATCTTCCCACGATTCAGGGCGCGCTGGAAGCCATTTTGGCGGAGATCGAGGGGAAACCGGTTTCAGTAGCCGGCTCCGGACGAACCGATGCCGGGGTTCATGCGCTCGCGCAGGTGGCTGCGTTTTCGATCGGCAATCCGATCCCGGCGGCGAATCTCAAGAAGGCGATCAACCGGTTGCTGCCGGCCTCAATTCGAGTGACCTCCGCGGCGGAGACCCACGCGGAGTTCCATCCGCGCTACGACGCCGTCGCCAAAACATACGAGTACCGGATCTTTCGCGGCGAAGTCTGTTCACCCTTCGAACGCCGCTATGTTCATCATTATCCGTATCGGCTGGATGTGGAACCGATGCGTTCGCTAGCCCCAATCCTCGAAGGCGAGCACGACTTTGAGGCGTTCGCCGCCGCGGACGATTCGGATAAGGAAGGGAGGTCGAAGGTCAGAACGATCTTCTCCTCTCAACTGGAGGCCGCCCCGGACCGTCTTGTCTACCGCGTGCGAGGCAGTGGCTTTCTGAAGCACATGGTCCGGAATATCGTGGGAACACTGATCGAGGCGGGGAAGGGGAATCTGGGCGAAGAGGGTCTGCTCGCGCTCCTGGAGCCCGGTTCGGAGAAGAAAGCGGGGCCGTCCGCGCCTGCCTGCGGATTGTTCCTGATCGGCGTTGAGTATGATTAGCATTGAGGGTGACTGAGTCCGCGATGACGAAAACTACCACCAGCGGCGTTCCCGTACAGCCCGTCTACGGCGAAAACGATTGCGGTGATCCGCTTGAGGCCTGCGGCGAGTTCCCCTATACGCGCGGCATCCATCGCGGCATGTACAAGAGCCGGCTATGGACCATGCGCCAATTCTCGGGCTTTGCCACGCCGGAGGAAACAAACCGGCGTTACCATTACTTGCTGGCGCAAGGGCAGACCGGGCTATCGGTAGCGTTCGATCTTCCGACGCTCATGGGGTACGACGCGGACAGCCCGATGTCCGAAGGCGAGGTCGGGAAATGCGGCGCGGCGATCAGTTCGCTCGAAGATATGGAAATCCTCCTCCACGGAATCCCGCTTGGCGGAGTGAGTATCTCGATGACGATCAACTCACCGGCATCGGTGCTTTGGGCCATGTATCTGGCGGTCGCGGAGCAGCAGGGTGTGGATTGGCGGGATCTGTCCGGCACGCTGCAAAACGACATCCTGAAGGAGTACATCGCGCAGAAAGAGTACATCTATCCGCCGCGGCCGTCGATGCGCCTGGTCACCGATACCATCGAGTTTGCCGCGCGCCACACGCCGAAGTTCAACCCGGTTTCGATCAGCGGCTATCACATTCGAGAGGCCGGATCGACCGCGGTACAGGAAATCGCCTTCACTCTGCGCGACGGCGTCGAGTACGTGGAATGGGCGCTTCGGCGGGGACTGGCGGTTGACCAGTTTGCACCGCGGCTGAGCTTTTTCTTCAACGCGCACAATGACTTCTTCGAAGAGATCGCCAAGTTCCGCGCGGCGCGCAGGCTGTGGGCGCGGCTGATGCGGGACAGGTTCGGCGCGAAGGACGAGCGCAGCCTGAAGCTGCGGTTTCACGCGCAGACGGCGGGGTGTTCGCTGACGTGGCAGCAGCCTTACAACAACGTGGCGCGCACGTCCTTACAGGCGATGGCGGCGGTGTTGGGCGGATGCCAGTCCCTGCACACGAATTCGCTTGATGAAGCCTACGCCTTGCCGGGAGAACACGCGGTCACGATCGCCCTTCGCACGCAGCAGGTGCTGGCATATGAATCCGGCGTAACGGCCGTGCCCGACCCCTTCGGCGGCAGTTATTTTCTGGAGCGGATGACGGGAGACTCGGAAGACGCCGCGGGCGATTACATCCGTCGAATCGACCACATGGGCGGCATGATTCCGGCGATCGAGGCGTCGTTTCCACAGCGCGAGATCGCGGCCGCGAGTTACGCCTATCAGCAGGCGATCGAGAGCGGCGAAAAGGTTATCGTGGGCGTGAACGCGCACCGTTCGGAGGAGCCGCCGATCGAGATCTTGCACATCGACCGCAGCGCCGGCGAGCATCAGATCAGAAAGCTTGAAGCGTTGCGCGATCGCCGCGACGGTCCGCGAGTGGAGCGGGCGCTGAGCGCCCTGAAACGGGGCGCGGAAGGCGCCGAAAACACGATGCCGCTGATTCTGGACGCCGTGCGAGCCTACGCGACGGTAGGCGAGATCTGCGATGCCCTCCGGCAAGTCTTTGGATCCTACACGGAGGCTGCTCTTGTGTGAGATAGGACAAGCCGCCCGGCTTTTCGCGTCAGCCGATCAGTCTGCCACGCGGAGCGCCGCTCCGGCATACCGATGACTATGCAACGACCAATCCGAGTATTAGTAGCCAAGCCAGGTCTTGACGGCCACGACCGCGGCGCGAAGGTGATCGCGCGCGCCCTTCGCGACGCGGGCATGGAGGTCATTGACACAGGTCTCAGGCAGACCCCGGAGATGATCGTAAACGCGGCGTTGCAGGAAGACGTGCAGGTGATCGGCCTGTCAATCCTCTCGGGCGCGCACAACGCGATCGTGCCGCGCGTAATGGCGCTCTTGCGCGAAAAAGAAATGACTGACGTGAAGGTAGTCGTCGGCGGAATTATTCCGGACGAGGACGCCGAGGCCCTGAAGCGCGACGGCGTGGCGGCGGTATTCCAACCGGGCGCGGCGCTCGAAGACATCGTCCGGTTCGTGCGGTCCGCGGCGGGGCGGGACGCCGTTCGCGAATAGCCAACTCATGCCGGCAGATCCTGACGGCGATTAGTGCCTCAACATCTGGATTCTGCGCGTTTCTGGCGGGAAATCCTCCGCGGTATGCTCCGGAGCCAATGTTGATACGCCTTTCGTGCGCTTTTGGGGAGGCTCCAGCTTTCGGTGTTTGGGTCTGTTTGGTTCCGGCTTCGCCGGGTTAGGAACGGCGATTTCCGGTGCGCCAGCCCTCTTCACAGAGGCCGCTTTGAACAATGTACTTCGTGGTACCCTCCGTCCGTCCGGTCGTGGTTGCGGTAGTTCAAACGGGGCGCGGCCCTCGAAGAAATCGTCCGGTTCGTGCGGTCGGCGGCCCGGTAGCCCCTGGTACTCTGTAACGGTACTGCCGGCTCATCGCCGCCTGTCATCGCGGGGTGCTGTGCCAATGGCGCGGCAGGGCATCAGGCTCTTGATACGCCACGCTGCTATCATCAGCATGAGTCGATGCCAATGATCACCGTTTCTATAAGGAAACGCAATCCGCATGTTCTTCGACTACATTCGCTAGGCCGTTTTCATGCCGTCCATGGTACCCGCCGAGTCGCCCGTTTCAAACTTTATCTTACGCTCACCCAAGACCCCTACGAGCGCCCTAACCCAAAATTCCATTTCTGCGTCACCCCCCATTCAAAGCATTGAAACTAATGGTGCTTGCTAGTCCTACTTGCCGGCCTCCCATTCACTCTTCCCGCCGGAGCCCGCCGCCCAAAGTCTGAATCTCATCATTTCCCGCGCTATCATGCTGGGTGAGGAGTTCATGACCAACGCCTGGTAGGAAATTCAAGAAAATATTTTGTGCGTCACCCCCCTCACAACACAATGAAAATAGGTCATTTGCGAATGTCTTTCCCCGAGTCTTCCGTTGACTCCAGTCCGCTCGCGGCCGCCGCGCCTCAAGGCCTGTAGAATAGAAATAAGCTATGCCAAAGCTCTGTTATCTCGACGCCTTCTCGGGTGTCAGCGGGGATATGCTCGTCGGCGCGCTTGCCGGAGCGGGCGCGGATCAGACCGCGATCATTGCCGCCATAGCCTCGCTCGGTGTCGACGTCCGCGTCTCCTTTGAGCAAGTCAAGCGCCAAGGCATCGGCGCGACGAAGTTCCACGTCCATGCGGAAGAAACGTCGAGGCACCGCCATCTTCCGGCGATCCTTAAGATGATTGAGCGCGGTGAGATGCCGGAGCGCGCTAAGCAAGACGCCGCCGCCGTGTTCCAGCGCCTCGGCGAAGCCGAAGCCTTCGTTCACCAGATGCCCATCGAGAAAGTGCATTTCCACGAGGTAGGCGCCATTGACTCGATCGCCGATATCGTGGGCGCATGCGTCGGCTTTGAACTCCTGGGCGCCGGCGAAATCGTCTGTTCCCCGCTGAATCTCGGCAGTGGAACAGTGAATACCGAACATGGCCTGCTGCCTGTGCCCGCGCCCGCCACCATGGCGCTTGTCGCGGGAGTACCTGTGTACTCAAGTGGCCCTGCGGTGGAACTCACCACGCCAACAGGCGCGGCGGTCGTGACCACACTCGCCCGCTCGTTCGGCGTCATGCCGCCCATGACGGTCAAGTCAGCCGGATACGGTGCCGGTTCCAGGGATTTCCCCGGACAAGCCAACGTGCTACGTGTCATTCTGGGCGAGGCGAATGGCGCTCTGGAGGCCACCGCCGTCAGCGTGATGGAAGCAAACATCGACGATTCGTCGCCGCAGGTGCTCGCCTACGCCGTGGAGCGCCTGTTCGCGGCCGGCGCGCTCGACGTCACTCTCCAGCCTATTGAAATGAAGAAAGGCCGTCCCGGCGTCCTGCTGCGTGTGATCGCGAAGCCGGAAGACCGTGAGACTCTGGCGCAAATCGTGTTTGCCGAGACCTCGTCGCTTGGCCTTCGTTTCCAAACCGCGGAGCGGCGCGTGCAAGCGCGCGCGTGGATCGATGTCGAAACCACCCACGGCAAAGTCCGGATGAAAGTCTCCGGCATGGGCTACGCGCCCGAGTACGAAGATTGCCGCCTTCTCGCGCAAGCGGCTGGGCTGCCGCTCAAACAGATCATTGCCGAGGCGAACGCCGCGTACCTGAACAATTCCCGATGAAATATTACCTCACCACACCGCTCTACTACGTGAACGGCGCGCCGCACATCGGACACGCCTATTCCACCATCGCCGCTGACGTCATCCGCCGCGTCAAACGCATGCAGGGGTACGACGCCGTTCTCACCACCGGCTCGGACGAGCATGGACAGAACGTGGAACGCGCCGCCCGGGCCGCCGGCGAAGAGCCCGCCGGATTCGCGACCCGCGTCGCCAATGCCTTTGCCGCGGAGTGGGATGCGCTCGGCCTGCCCTACGACCGCTTCATTCGCACGTCGTCCGCGAAGCACCACGAAACCGTGCAGTGGCTTTTCGACCGCTGCATGAAGAACGGCTTCATCTACAAGAGCGGGTACACCGGACAGTACTGCTTCCACTGCGAACTTTACGTCAACGAAGCGAAGCCCGGCGACCTGTGCCCCGATTGCAAGCGCCCTACCGAAACGGTCACCGAAGAGAACTATTTCTTCAAACTGTCGGCATTGCAGCAGCGCCTGCTCGATCTTTACGAGAGCGATCCAAAGTTTGTCCAACCCGAATCGCGCCGCAATGAAGTGATGGCCTTCGTGCGTGAAGGGCTGCGCGATCTTTCGATCACGCGAAGTTCCATCAAATGGGGCATTCCGGTGCCCGCCGAGGGACACCACGTTTTCTACGTCTGGTTCGACGCGCTCATCGGATACCTGAGCGCGGTCCGAGGCGAGCAGGCAGGCGGCGAAGACCTCTGGCCGGCGGATCTGCACCTGATCGGCAAAGAAATCGTTCGTTTCCACGCCATCTTCTGGCCGGCGTTCCTGATGGCGGCGGACCTTCCCCTGCCGAAGCGCGTATTTGCGCATGGATGGCTGCTATTCGAGCAGGACAAAATGTCGAAATCGCGCGGGAATGTCGTGCGGCCGGAGCCAATCCGGCGCGTCATCGGCGTGGACGGCCTGCGCTACTTCCTGCTCCGCGAAATCGTATTTGGGCAGGATGGCAGCTTCAGCTACGACGCGCTGGTCGGGCGGTACAATTCGGAACTCGCCAACGGTCTCGGCAACCTGGCCAGCCGTACGCTCACCATGATCCATCAGTATCGGGGCGGCGCCATTCCGGCCGCCGGCGAGTCCGAAATCTCCGCCGTCGCCGCTGAAGCGATCCGCGCGGCCGAAGCCCACTACAACGAATTCGAATTCTCGCGCGGCCTGGAATCCGTATGGGGCTTGCTCTCCGCCGTCGACAAGTTCATCGTTCACCAGGCGCCCTGGAAGCTTGCGCGAAGCGAGGACCCAGCGGCTTCAGGTCAATTGAACAACACGCTTTACACCGCGGCCGAGGCCCTGCGCGTGGCCACGGTTCTGCTCGCCCCCATCATTCCGGAAAGCTGCGCGAAAATCTGGACCATGCTCGGAATGGCCGAGCCGCTCGATGCGGCGCGTTTCTCAACGCTCGCCTGGGGACAGTTGCCCGCCGGACAGAAGATTGGCGAGACCATCGCTCTGTTCCCGCGTTTGGAACAGAAGGAGACCATTGCGAAGATGATGGCGCTCGAAGTGGAGGTGGCCGCCGCGCAGGCTCAAATGCTGGGCCGCGCCGTTCCGCCCGCCGCGCCGCCGTCGGAAAAAATTGCTATTGACGATTTCGCGAAGGTGGACCTGCGCGTGGGCCTCGTGCTTTCCGCGGAGCGAGTCAAAGGCTCGGACAAACTCCTGCACCTCAAAGTGGATGTCGCCGAGACCCAACCGCGTACCATCCTTGCCGGGATCGCGGAGGCGTACACGCCGGAACAAATGACGGGCCGGAAAGTTGTGATTGTCGCCAACCTTCAGCCGCGAAAGCTACGCGGCATCGAATCGAACGGCATGATCGTGGCCGCTTCGCTTGAAGGCGGCAAGCCCGTGCTTGCGGGCTTTCTCGAAGACGTCCCCGTCGGGGCCCGGCTGAAGTGACTCTCACCGATTCCCACTGTCACCTGGACAACAAGCAGTTCGACCCCGACCGCGAAGCCGTGATCGAACGCGCCCTCGCGGCGGGCGTCGGAACCATGCTCGCCATCGGCACCGGCGACGGTCCGCGGGATCTCGAATGCGCCATCCGCCTTGCCGAAGCGCACTCCTGCATCTGGGCCACCGTCGGGGTTCATCCTCACACCGCGGCCGCCGCCTCGCCGGAAACTTTCGAGCGTCTAGGGGAACTGGGGCGGCACCCGAAGGTCGTGGCGATCGGCGAGATTGGGCTCGACTACCACTACGATTTCTCGCCGCGCGACGTGCAGAGGGAAGTGTTCGAGAAGCAGTTGGCGCTCGCGGCGGATGCGGATTTGCCGGTTTCGATTCATACCCGGGAAGCCTGGGCCGACACGCTCGACGTGCTTAGGGCGCATCCGGTTCGGGCGGGCGGAGTATTCCATTGTTTCACCGCCGGTGCGCGTGAAGCGGACCAGGCCCTCGATCTCGGGTTTCACCTGAGCTTCGGCGGCATTGTCACATTTCCGAAGGCGGATGCGGTACGCGAAGCCGCGGCGCTCACCCCTCTCGACCGGTTGCTCGTCGAGACCGATGCTCCGTATCTCGCTCCGGTTCCGCTCCGTGGCAAACGCAATGAGCCGGCCTTCATCACCGCGACCGCGCGGCGGTTGGCTCTGGCTAAGGGCGCATCGGAGGAAGAGATCGCCTCTGTTACCACAAAGAACTTTGAACGCCTGTGTTTGCGGCGCGCGCGGCATAGCCTGTAAACTGGATTACGTCCATGGCATTCGGCAAACTGGGGCAGGCACTGACCGTCAGAGAGATCTTTGACCTGATCCAGGATGATCTGCGTCTGATCGAAACCGAGATCGGACTTGAGTCCATTGCGTCGGTCGAAGCGATCACCACCATCGGACAATACCTTCAGGCGAGCGGTGGGAAGCGGCTTCGCCCCTCATTGCTCCTGCTCGCGGCTAAGATGGCGGGCGACACTGGGCCGGGCGCGATTCGCCTCGGCGCGGTAGTCGAGATGATCCACACCGCGACGCTCGTCCACGATGACGTCATCGACGACGCCGAAACGCGGCGCGGCAGGCCTTCGACGAACGCGAAGTGGGGCAATCACGTTTCCGTGCTCGGCGGCGACTGGTTGTACATGCAGGCCTTCCAGATTGCCCTGCGCGAGCGGAATTTCCATATACTCGATCTGCTCATCAGCCTCACGCAGGCGATGGTGGAGGGCGAGTTGCTCCAGTTGGAGCGAATAGGAAAGATCGGCGTCACCGAAGCCGATTATATGGAACTGGTGGACCGCAAGACGGCATCGCTGTTCTCGGTCTGCACGAAGCTGGGCGCGCTTGTGGGCTGCGGCGATTCGAACGTCGAGGAACGGCTGGGCGAGTTCGGCTGGAATCTGGGCATGGCGTTTCAGTTGATAGACGATGTGCTCGATTTCACCTCGCGGGAGAAGACGCTAGGCAAGCCTGTGGGCGGCGACCTGCGCGAGGGTAAGGTGACGCTCCCGCTCATTTACGCGTTGGGCGATGCGACGCCGGCCGAACGGGCAAAGATCGGGGTGATCCTTCGCGATCGGAACTATGACGCCGTTCCGCTCCGCGACGTGCTCGCGATCATCGAGAAATACCACGGCTTCAAGCGGGTGGACGCCCGGGCGCAGGCTTTTACCGACAAAGCTCGGCGGATGATCAACGAGTTTCCGGAATCGCCGTATCAGCGGGCGTTGTACGCGATCACGGAATTGGTTACGGATCGGGATCACTAACGCTCGCGGAAACGCAAGACCGGCGTCGGTGTCCGTTAGCCCGATTTCGCCTGCGCAGTCTGGCTGCGGCACGCCGCCTGCACCGGTCCACAATGGCGCCGCGAACCGGATCAGACTCTCCGCCAGACAGGACCGGGTCCATCCCTTCCACGCATGGCCGCATGAGGCCGCTGCCGCCTCCTCTCTACCCCTCCCCAAAATGCAGTACCCTACTAAACGTGAAACGAAGAACCTTTGTAACCTCCCTCGCGGCCGGCGCCGTTCTCGCCCCCAGCCGCGTTCTCGGCGCGGGCGACCGTGTCCGCATCGGCCTCATCGGTACCGGAGGCCGGTGCATGGGCCTCGCCGGCATCCTTAAGAATCAGCCCAACGCCGAAATCGTCGCTGCCTGCGATGTCTACGAGCCTCGCCGCACCGCCGCCGCCGAACGTTTCGGCGCCCAGGCGAAACCCGTCGCCGACTATCGCGAAATCCTCGGCCGCGCGGACATCGACGCCGTCGTCATCGCCGCGCCCGATCACTGGCACGTCAAAATGACTCTCGATGCCGTCGCAGCCTCGAAGGACGTGTACGTCGAGAAACCTGTTACGCATGAAATCTCTGAAGGCGAGCGCCTTATCGCCGGCGTCGAACGGTCGAAGCGCGTCGTCGCTACCGGCACGCAGCAGCGCTCGTGGGAGCACTACATTCTCGCGAAACAGGTGATCGAGTCCGGGCGGCTCGGCCAGATCCCGCTCGTCGAGTGCTACTGGTATCAGAATTACCTCCGCCGCGCGCGCCCCGACCCCGAAATCGACTCTTCGAAACTCGACTGGAAGCAGTGGCTCGGCTCAGCACGCGACCAGCCTTTCGACTCACTCCGCTACCTCCGCTGGCGCTTCTTCTGGGATTTCGGCGGCGGCATCTTCACAGACCTCATGACCCATTGGATCGACGCCATTCAGTGGATCATGAAGAGCCCTTCACCGAAAAGCATCACTGCGGCCGGCGCCACACATGCCCTCAAAAAGTGGTTCGTCAGAAAAATTCGTGGGTTAGCTCGGGCTCAGGCAATTTCCCAAGTGAGTGATAAAGGGCGAGTTCTTGGACACGGAAGGTCCGGAAGCCATACGATCTTCTGATGGTGACTTTCGCTTTGTTATTGAGTCCCTC